>CASFQX010000061.1 GCA_949296375.1 uncultured Olsenella sp. | reverse complement strand
GCTGCGCGGCACGTCCTCGAGCGCCTGCTGGATGGTGCGGACGAGGATGGGGATGTTGAACATCGTGAGGGCGCAGGCGCCGGCGATGATCGAGATGCCCCAGCCGAGCGTCACCACAAAGAAGAGGGAGCCGAACATGCCCACGACGATGGACGGCAGGCTCGAGAGGGTCTCGATGGCCGTCTTTGCCGCAGAGGTGACCCAGTTGTCGGGCGCGTACTCCACGAGGAAGATGGCCGCGCCGAGCGAGATGGGCACGGAGATGACGAGCGTCACGATCAGCAGGTAGAAGGAGTCCCAGAGCTGGTAGAGGATGCCCGCCATCGCCTCGTCGTTGTAGGAGTTGGTGAGAAAGCCCGGAGCAAACGCGCGACCAGCCCCGCGAACGACGATGTAGGCAATGATCGAGACGACGAGCAGGATGACCAGGCCCACGATGACGGTGAGCACGCCCGTGGCGATCTTGTCCTGGCGGTCGATGCGCGCGACGTGGGCATCGAGCGCCGAGGTGTGGGAGGGCGCGGTCTTCTCGCTAGCCATTGGCCTTCGCCCCCTTCCTGCCGATGAGGTGGATGATCAGGATGAAGACGAGCGACATGACGAGGAGCAGCAGGCCGAGGGTCCACAGGGCGTGATAGTACTCGGAGCCCGAGACCGCATTGGAGAGACCCGCGGTGAGCGCCGCCGTGAGCGTGGATGCCGGGTCGAGAAGACCGGTGGGCATGGAGCGCTCGACGCCGCCGATGACCATCTGCACGGCGAGCGTCTCGCCGAAGGCGCGCGTCATACCGAGGATGACGGCAGTCATGAGCGAGGGCATGGCGCTCTTGAGCACCACGTGCCAGGTGGTCTGCCAGCGCGTGCAACCCAGGGCGTAGGAGCCCTCGCGGTACTGGTTGGGCACGGCTCGCAGCGCGTCCATGGAGAGCGTCGTGATCGTGGGCAGGATCATGATGGCGAGCACGATCGCACCGGAGAGGATGCCCGCACCGGTGGGCGCGGCGTCGCCGAAGATCGCCTTGACGAGCGCGTTGATCACGTAGAGACCGAGAACGCCGTAGACGACCGAGGGAATGCCCACCAGAAGCTCGATGACCGGCTGGAAGATGCGGCGGCCAAAGCCCGGCGCGACCTCCACGACGAAGATCGCAGAACCGATGGCGATGGGCAGGGCAAAGAGGGTCGAGAGGAGCGTCACCGCAAAGGAGCCCACAATCATGGGCAGGGCGCCATAGCGCTCCTGCTCAGGGATCCAGTTCTGTCCGGTAAAGAACGCGATCGGGTCCATGCCGTCGACAAAGAACGTGGAGAGGCCCTGCTGGGCGACCATGAAGATGAGCGTGACGACGACAAGCGCGACGAGCGCGACGCAGAAGCCGGTGATTCCCAGGCCTATGTTCTCGAGCCTCCGCTTGGGCATGAGGTTTGCCATGTGGGAGAGCCTTTCTCGTCAAGGGGTGGCGGCGCCGCCCGAAAGTGGGTGACGCCGCCGAAAGGGTTTGGACCGGAGGCTAGGCAACCGGGGTGATGGTGCCGCTGGCGTCCTTCTGGACCTTCATGTCGGCCATCGGGATGAAGCCCTCCTCGATGACGGTGGGGGCAAACTCCTCGGACATGATGAACTCGATGAAGGCCTTGGTCACGGGAGCCGTGGACTCGTCCTCGTCCTCGCGGGTGTACATGTGCTCGTACGCCCAGATGGTGAAGTCGCCGGACTCGACGTTCTCCTGCGTGGGGTCGATGCCGTCCACGGAGAGGGCCTTGATGCCGTCGTTGGCCATGTAGTTGAAGGCAACGTAGGAGATGGAGCCCTCGGTGGCGGCAACCTGCTCCACGACGGTGCCCGAGGAGTCGACCTCGGCAACGGGACGGAAGCTGTCCGGGGCGACCTCGCCGCCGAGGACGGCGCCCTCGAAGGTGGCGCGGGTGCCGGAGCCGGCCTCGCGCTGGATGACCTGGATGGTGCCAGCGGTGCCGCCGACCTCGGACCAGTCGGTGATCTCACCGAGGAAGATGCCCTTGAGCTGCTCGGTGGTGATGTCGTCGATGTCCACGTTGGCGTTCACGATCGGGCCCATGCCGACGATGCAGACCTGGTTGTCAACGAGGCCGGTGAGCTGGTCGCTCTCGAGCTTCTCCTCGGCAAAGACGTCGGAGCGGCCGATCTGGACGGAGCCCTCGGCGACCTGGGAGAGGCCCTGGCCGGAGCCGCCGCCAGAGATGGCGACGGAGACGTCGGGGTTGGCGTCCTGGAAGGCGTCGCGGGCCTTCTCGACGAGCGGCTGGAACGAGGTGGCGCCAGAACAGGAGATGGAGCCAACGAGAGCGGCGTCCCCGCCGTTCTCGCCATCGGAGGCGGGCTGCTGGGTTCCGCCGCAACCCACGAGGCCGAGGCCGGCAACGGCAGCGGTGGCGCCAAAGACGCCCATGAACTGACGACGCGTGAGATCAAGCTTGGACATGAACAATCCTTTCCCGTGAATGTTGCCGAATCGCAGGACCCGGCTTTCGACTCGAATGCTAGGCGGCTCGCACGCCCTTCCCCGCCTCGCCGACGATGCATTACGGGAGCCTGACAACGCCTTACATCTGCCTTACAGAGCACCTTACAAACGACCGTTCGTTTGTAAGCCTGCAGGTAGTCAATATCGGAGCGCACCTTACACTCGCCCTTCTCGCCACTGTTTGTGGATGGTTTGTCAGGTACCGAGCAAATATAGCTAGGTACCTTGAAATCTCCCCCGCCCCGCCTCAAAATGACCCCTTGTCGAAAGGAGTCTTATGAAGAAAAGAGAAGAGGAGAAAGGGCTCACGGGCCGCGAGGTTGTGCGCACCCTCGGCAAGAGCATCCGCGAGTTCAAGGCGGCCTCGATCGCCACGCCGATCATCGTCTCGGGCGAGGTCGTGATGGAGGTGGCGATCCCCTTCGTCACCGCGCAGCTCATCAACGCGATCCAGGCCGGGTCAACGCTTCCGCAGCTTCTGCCCTACGCGCTGCAGCTCGTGCTCATGGCGCTCGCGTCGCTCGCCTTTGGCATCGGCGCCGGCGTCACGTGCAGCCAGGCGAGCTGCGGTCTGGCCATGAACCTGCGCCACGACGTCTTTGCCGCGGTGCAGCGCTTCAGCTTCGCCAACATCGACCAGTTCTCGTCGAGCTCGCTCGTGACGCGCCTCACCACGGACATCACCAACGTCCAGCTCGCCTACATGATGGTCATCCGCACCGCCATCCGCTGCCCACTGCTGCTGCTCTCGGGCATAGTCATGGCCTTCATCATGGCAGGCCCGCTGGCACTGGTCTTTGTGATCATCGTGCCGATTCTGGGCTTTGGCCTCTACAAGGTCGTACGCACCGTGCACCCCATCTTCCGCTCGGTCTTCCACAAGTACGACGCCCTCAACGAGTCCATCGAGGAGAACGTCACCGGCATGCGCGACGTCAAGAGCTACGTGCGCCAGGACTATGAGAAGGACAAGTTCGGGCGCGCCGCCAAGGACGTCTGCGCGGACTTCACCCGCGCCGAGAAGATCCTCGCGCTCAACACGCCGATGATGAACCTCGCCGTGTACACGGTCTTCGCCGTGGTGCTGCAGTTCGGCAGCTACCTCATCATCTCCAGCCAGGGGACGCTGCTCAACGTTGGCCAGCTCTCCGCGCTCACCACCTACGGCTTCATGATCCTCATGGCGCTCATGATGGTCTCGATGGTCTTCGCCATGATCACGATGGCGCAGGAGAGCGCCGAGCGCATCTGCGAGGTCCTCACGACCGAGCCCACGATCAAGAACCCCGCGCACCCCGAGACCGAGATGGCGGACGGCTCGATCGACTTCGACAACGTCACGTTCAAGTACTCCGAGAAGGCCGAGCACCGCGCCCTCGCAGAGATCGACCTGCACATCAAGAGCGGCGAGACGATCGGTATCATGGGCGGCACCGGTTCCGCCAAGACCTCGCTCGTGAACCTCATCAGCCGCCTCTACGACGTCACCGAGGGTTCCGTCAAGGTCGGCGGCGTGGATGTGCGCGACTACGACCTCGAATTCCTGCGAAACAACGTGGCCGTGGTCCTGCAGAAGAACGTGCTCTTCTCCGGCACCATCAAGGAGAACCTGCGTTGGGGTAACCCTAACGCCACCTACGACGAGCTCGTGGAGGTCTGCAAGCTCGCCCAGGCAGACGAGTTCATCCAGCAGCTGCCCAAGCAGTACGACTACTACATCGAGCAGGGCGGCACCAACGTCTCCGGCGGCCAGAAGCAGCGCCTGTGCATCGCGCGAGCGCTTCTCAAGCGTCCCAAGGTCCTGATCCTGGACGACTCCACCTCCGCCGTTGACACCAAGACCGACGCCCTCATCCGCGAGGGTCTCAAGACCTACCTCCCCGAGGCCACCAAGATCATCATCGCCCAGCGCGTGAGCTCGGTGCAGAACGCCGACCGCATCCTCGTGCTGGACAACGGTCACATCGCCGGCCTCGGCACGCACGAGGAGCTGATGGAGAGCTGCCCGTTCTACCGTGACACCTATCTCGCACAGAACCGCACGAGCCAGGATGCCGAGAAGGACGAAGCCGTCGATACGGACGAGGCGCCCGCAGTCGCCCTGCCCGTCTCGCCCGAGAAGGGAGGTGAGGCGAATGGCCGCTAACAACAACTCTGCCGAGAACATCCTCAGGAACGTGACTGGCTCCAACCAGCCCACCGAGCCCGAGCACGAGCCGGAGCGCCAGAACGTCGCCGGTCGCCAGGTCGCCCGACCGCAGAAGCGCGGCGGACGCGGCAAGACGCTCGGTCGCCTCATCAAGATGCTCTTCTCGTTCTATCCCAAGATGCTGCCGCTCGTCATTCTCTGCATCGTGATCTCTGCCGTGCTCTCGGCCCTTCCCGCAACCTTCATGCAGCGCACACTTGAGATCGTGACCGCCACCTGGGAGAGCGGTGACTGGGGCGCAGTTGCCGGCAGCATCACCTCGCTCGTGCTCACGCTCGTGGGCATCTACGTGGTCTCACTCGCCCTCAACTTCACCTGGACCCGCGCGATGGCCATCATCACGCAGGGCTCTCTCGAGAAGTTCCGCGAGAAGCTCTTTGGTCACATGCAGGACCTGCCGATCAGCTTCTTTGACCAGCACCAGCGCGGCGACATCATGAGTCACTACACCAACGACATCGACGCGCTGCGCCAGATGATCGGCCAGTCGCTGCCCAACATCACGCTCACGTTTGTCACCTGCTGCTCAGTCATCACCGTCATGGTCTACTACAGCGTCTGGATGTGCCTGGTCGTCGTAGCCGGCGTGCTCTTCATGGCCTACATGACCAAGCAGCTCGGAGGCCGCTCTGCGCGCAACTTCGTGGCGCAGCAGAAGGAGATCGGCATCGTCGAGGGCCACATCGAGGAGGTCATGAACGGCCAGCGCGTGGTTAAGGTCTTCTGCCACGAGGACGCCGCGCAGGAGGACTTTGACGTGCGCAACCGCCGCCTCTTCGAGGCGAGCCGCGCCGCCAACATGTACACCAACACGCTCATGCCGATCCTCATGAACCTCGGCAACCTGATGTACGTCATCGTGGCGCTCATGGGCGGCGTCTTCATCGAGACGGGCATCCCCAACCTCTCCATCTCGGGCCTCCCCTTCTCGATCGCCGTGACGGTGCCCTTCCTCAACATGACCAAGCAGTTCGCCGGCCAGATTGGCCAGATCTCCCAGCAGATCAACTCCGTCGTCATGGGCCTCGCAGGCGCCGAGCGCATCTTCGAGATGATGGACGAGCCCGTCGAGCACGACGAGGGCTACGTCGAGCTCGTTACCTGCAAGATCGACCGCGACGGAAAGGTCACCGAGTGCGAGCGCCGCGACCACGACTGGGCCGGCCAGTGGGCATGGCGCCACCCTCATGGCGACGGCAGCCTGACGTATACGCCGCTCGCCGGCGACGTCCGCCTCTTCGACGTTGACTTTGCCTACCGTCCCGGCCACACCGTCCTTCATGACGTGAGCGTCTGGGCCAAGCCCGGCCAAAAGATCGCCTTCGTGGGCGCCACGGGCGCGGGCAAGACCACGATCACCAACCTCATCAACCGCTTCTACGACATCGAGGACGGCAAGATCCGCTACGACGGCATCAACATCAACAAGATCAAGAAGCCGGACCTTC
>CASFQX010000060.1 GCA_949296375.1 uncultured Olsenella sp. | reverse complement strand
TGAAGTTGTCTGTTCGAACGGACGTGGAGCGATGTAAGTGCTTGTCGGTAAAGCTGTATGTGGACCGACGGGGGACGAGGGAATGAACGCAGAGAAGACGCTGAACACATACTGTCCCGAATGCGACCGTGAGGTCGACGCGCGGCTTGAGCACCGGCTCGAGACCCTGCCCGTCAAGGGCGAGTCGACCTCCTATGATGCCGAGGTGGCCGTCTGCCCGTGCTGCGGCGAGGCGATTGGCGACTCCCGCGTCGAGGAGGGCAATCTGCGCCGCGCATACTCCGCCTATTGTGTAGCTCATGGCCTTATGGCCCCCGACGAGGTCAAGGAGCTTAGGAACAGCTATGGCCTGTCCCTGCGTGAGTTCAGTAAGTTCCTTGGCTTTGGCGAGCAGACGATTGCCCGCTACGAGGCGGGCGCAATCCCCGACGACTCGCACAACACCATGCTCAAGCTTGCCTCGACGGCAGAGGGGGCGGCCTCTCTGCTGTCGGTCAGGGAGAGCCAGCTGAGCGAGAGGACAGCGTCGGCGGTCCGTCGGTTCATCGAGAGCAAGGCTCCGCTCACTGGGCTGGCCGCAGCTTTTGCCGCGTGTCAGTGGCCGACCCAGGAGATGGCAACGCCGAGCGGTCGCAACGGCTTCCGTTCCTTCAGCATGGAGCGCGTTGCCGCCGTGGTGTGCGAGCTCGCCGCTCGCTGCAAGGATCTCTACAAGACCAAGCTCCAGAAGGCGATGTTCTTTACGGACTTCCTCTGCTATGCAAGGACGTCTCGATCCATGACCGGACTTGCCTACGCACATGCGGACTATGGCCCCGTAATGGATGGCAGAGATAGGATCGTCGCCGAGCTTCAGGATGCGGGCTTCGTTGAGCTCACGGAGAAGGGCTGGGGCGAGGTCGTGGTTCCCGTGTGCTGTCCGGAAGGCGTTCTCAGCGAGGACGAGATCCGGCTCGTCGACGAGGTCGCCGACTTCGTTAATACGTTTGGGACGTCATCGGAGATCTCGACCTTCTCGCACGAGCTTGATGCGTGGAGCGGTGCCGATAGTGGCCAGTTCATCGAGTACGATTCGAACGCTGGTCAGGTTGAGGCCGCAGTTGCTCGAAGAATGGCAGGCTGAACATGGGTAAGGGACAAGAGCAATCGAGTCAGTATCTAGCCCAGATCGCCGAGCCGACCGATGACGAGAAGGCTGCGGCTAAGGCCGCCCGGACGTTCGGGCGCTCCTTTGCTCATGACAGCACGGCGCTCGGGGTGGTCGCCTTCGCCCTGGTCTTCCTCATCGTCCTTGTCGTTGTCGTCGTGACGCTCGTCGGCGGCGTCGCGCGCGGCGAGTTCGGGGAGCAGGACATTACTTGGCTCGCCGTGATTGGCGGCTCCGTGTTCGTCGCATTTGCTGTGCTTGCGGTCGTGTCGGTTCTTGTCGCGCGGCATCATTACCTGCACCCGGGCAAGAGCGACGTGTTCGCGGTCGGCGGGTGCCTGTTCCACACCTCGTTCATGCGGGACAAGGAGAAGCACGAGAACGACCGCGGGATCGTCCGCATTAACGTTGTCGATATCGCGGAGTGCACCGGGTTCTACAACAGGAAAGACAGGACGGTCTGGATCCTCCCGAGCCCCGACACGCGCATCTATGACGTGTGGCGACGTGGCAGGCGGTGGGAGGACGAGCGTGAGCTGTGCCTCGCCCTCCTGGAGAAGGGGGTTCCGAGCGGCGCGGACACGGACCCGTTCTTTGGCGTGGACGAGAAGTACCGGGGGTTCCTCGAGCGAATCGGCGTTCGGATAGAGGAGACGACCAAGCCCGTCGACTTCCTGGCAGGAACGTGGTCGTAGGCGAGCGACGGCTTTAGTGATTGGTAGTCGTGTGGCGCACCGAGATTCGCTTGTGAGCATTTCTCGGTACTGGTTGGCATTTCTCGGTATGAAAAACGGTATTCTCGGCCAAATAACGGTATCGAATACAAAAGAACGGTATAGAAATACGGGTTTCGGTATGTCACTCCTCCCGGCAGAACAACGCGACGAGTCCCGCTCACGCCCCTGCTAGACTAGCCCCGACCACGCGTTCTTCTCGCCCACAGGGAGGTTCTTCTCGCCATGACGCCGGACATCAGGCTCGTGGCCGTCGACATCGACGGCACGTTCATGCGCTCCAACTACACCTACGACGTCCCGCGCTTCGAGCGCCTCCTGGCGCGCATGCGCGAGGCGGGTTGCAACTTCGTGGTGGCGAGCGGCAACCAGTATTGGCAACTGCGCGACCACTTCCCCGGGCACGAGGACGAGCTGTGCTTCGTCGCCGAGAACGGCGCCTACGTCACGGATCGCGGCGAGCTCGTCTACGTGTGCTCGATGCCGGAGGAGACGGTCTCCGCAGTCGTCGACCTGTGCCGCGACTACGCAGACGAGGTGTGGAACGTGCTCTGCGGCATGGAGGGCGCCTACTGCGAGCGCGGCGCGGTGACTGAAGAGTTCTTCACCGAGATGAGGCGCTACTGTCACCGCCTGAGCTGGGTGGACGACTTCAAGGCCACGGGCGACCAGATCCTCAAGTTTGCGGCCAACGTGCCCGACGAGCGGACGGACTTCTTCTACGACCTGTTCCGTCGCGAGCTCGACGGCCTGGTGGAGCCCACGACGAGCGGGCATGGCGCCATCGACCTGATCACGCCCGGCTGTCATAAGGCCTCGGGCCTGGCGCGCCTGGCCGAGCGCTGGGGGATCTCCCCGGAGCAGTGCGTGGCCTTCGGCGACGGCGGCAACGACGTGGAGATGCTGCGCTTCTGTGGCATCGGCTACGCGATGGACAACGCCCCCGACGACGTGAAGGCTGCGGCCGACCGCGTGTGCCCCTCCAACGACGAGGACGGCGTGCTCGTGGCGCTGGACGAGCTGTTCGCGTAGGGTCTATCGCCCCGCGACCGCGCCCAGCGCGTGACGGATTCGCTCCGCCACGCTCACGCTCGCCGCGACCTTGATCACGTCCGGAACTACAAACGGCACGACTGCCACGGCCAGCGCCGTCGGCGCGTCGAGTGCGTAGACGTTCATGAGCTGGAGCGTTCCCAGAGCGTAGCTCACCGCCAGCAGCGCGATGCCGGCCGCCGCGCCGCGTGCCCTTCTCGGCAGCATGCTCGCGTGCATGACGGCACCCGCCACGGGCATGCCTGCGGCGAAGCCCAGGAGGTAGCCGCCCGTGGGCCCCAACAGCACGCCGAGCCCGCCCTGAAAGCCCGAGAACACCGGCACGCCCACCGCACCCAGCAGCAGGTAGACCACCACGGTGAACACCGCGTCGCGCGTGCGCATGACCTGCGGCAGGAGCGCCAGCACGAAGGTCTGCATCGTGAACGGCACCGGACCCAGCGGCACGGTGATCCACGCGCTCACGGCGAGCAACGCTATGCAGACGCCGCAGCGTGCGACTTGGCGATTGGACACGGCAACTCCCTCGTAGTCGGACGTTCTTCTTGGCTGCATTTTCGCCGAAACAGAGAGACTGCACAAAATGAGGCCGTTTCGAGGGCGTTTTTGTGCATTTCCTCTGTCTCGGTGATGAGCGGAACGATTGGGCTGCCGAGCTGGTGCACTTGGCAGGCGGTTTCGCTGGGCGACTTGAAAGAGTGCTGCCCTCAAAGCCGACTTGTGAATAGATTTCTGGAAGCCCGACGGGGTGGCTCCTAGGACGGGAGCGCAAACGCCCAGTTGTCTTTAATTCAATAAACAATGTTAGGTCACCACGCGGGAGAAATCTGTTCATAAGTCGGTTCTCAAGTCACTTTCTCTCGTTTTGGCGTACCGGGCGCCGCCGGCCGAGGGGGCGCGGGCAAGAAGAACGAACGACGCGTGTGGTGGTCGTGGAGTGGTTCTTCTGGCCATGCCGTTCGCAGCCGCAAACGTACCGCCCGCGGTATCGCGAAAATTCCTCTTGAAACACTCTTGAAAAGTGGGAATATATGGGCTAACAAACATTTTGTTTGGATACCAGACAAAAAGTTGGTAAGCCCGAAGGAGCAAGGAGGAAGCGTTGAGCGAGAAGATCAAGTGGGTCGCCAACAAGATGCCTAAGAGCGACGACCGCCACCTCGGCATCATGTCCCTCGAGAACGTGGAGGCGGCGCGCAGCTTCCACCGGAGCTTCCCGCAGTACGACGTCACCCCGCTCGCCAAGCTTGATGCGCTGGCGGGTGAGCTCGGCCTCAAGAACCTGGCCGTGAAGGACGAGTCCTACCGCTTTGGCCTCAACGCCTTCAAGGTGCTCGGCGGCTCCTTCGCCATGGCCAACTACATCGCGGGCAAGATCGGCCGCCCGGTCTCCGAGATGACCTACGACTACCTCACGAGCGACGAGCTCGCACGCGACTTCGGCCAGGCCACGTTCTTCACCGCCACCGACGGCAACCACGGCCGCGGCGTGGCCTGGGCCGCCAACAAGCTGGGCCAGAAGGCCGTCGTGCACATGCCCAAGGGCAGCGTGAAGAGCCGCTTTGACAACATCGCCGCCGAGGGCGCCGAGGTCACCATCGAGGACGTCAACTACGACGAGTGCGTCCGCATGGCGGCCGCCGAGGCCGAGGCCTGCGAGAACGGCGTCATCGTGCAGGACACCGCCTGGGACGGCTACGAGGAGATCCCGTCCTGGATCATGGAGGGCTACGGCACCATGGCCTCCGAGGCGGCCGAGCAGTACGCGGCGGCCGGCGTGGAGCGCCCGACGCACGTCTTTGTGCAGGCCGGCGTCGGCAGCCTGGCCGGCGGCGTGGTGGGCTACTTCACCAATCTCTTCCCCGACAACCCGCCCACCTTCGTGGTGATGGAGGCCGACACCGCGGCCTGCCTCTACAAGGGCGCCCTCGCCGGCGACGGGACCCCTCGCATCGTGGACGGCGACATGCCCACGATCATGGCGGGCCTGGCCTGCGGCGAGCCCAACACGTTGGGCTGGGACATCCTGCGCAACCACGTGTCCGTGTTCGTGAGCTGCCCCAACTGGGTGGCCGCCAAGGGCATGCGCGTGCTCGGCGCCCCCAAGAAGGGCGACCCGCGCGTCATCTCCGGCGAGTCCGGCGCCGTGGGCGCGGGCCTGGTCACGACCCTCATGGAGTCCGACGAGTACGCCGAGCTCCGCGAGGCCATCGGGCTGGATGAGACGAGCTCCGTGCTGCTCTTCTCGACCGAGGGCGACACGGACCCGGTGAACTACCGCAAGGTCGTGTGGGACGGCGCGTACCCCGCCGAGTAGGGGAGAGCGAGAAGAACGGGTTCTTCTCGGCAGATGACTGGTAACGAGGGCGTCAGAAAGGACGTAAGCAAAATGGCCAAGGAACTGGATTTCGAGCAGATCAAGAGCGCGGCGGAGGCGTACGGCAAGGACATGACTGCCTTCCTGCGCGCCATGATCTCCCACCCGAGCGAGTCCTGCGAGGAGGGCGAGGTCGTGGCTTGCATCAAGGCCGAGATGGAGAAGCTCGGCTTTGACAAGGTGGAGGTTGACGGCCTGGGCAACGTCATCGGCTGGATGGGCGAGGGCGACAAGATTATCGCCATCGACTCCCACATCGACACCGTGGGCATCGGCAACCGCGACAACTGGGAGGCCGACCCCTACGAGGGCTACGAGACCGACGAGCTCATCTACGGCCGCGGCGGCTCCGACCAGGAGGGCGGCATGGCGTCCGCCACGTACGCCGCGAAGATGATGAAGGACCTGGGCCTCATCCCCGAGGGCTACAAGATCATGGTCGTGGGCTCCGTCCAGGAGGAGGACTGCGACGGCATGTGCTGGCAGTACATCGTCAACAAGTACTTCGACGGTCCCGAGGACGCCCGCGAGAAGATCGAGTTCGTGATCTCCACCGAGCCCACCGACGGCGGCATCTACCGTGGTCACCGTGGCCGCATGGAGATTCGCGTGGACGTGCACGGCGTCTCCTGCCACGGCTCCGCGCCCGACCGCGGCGACAACGCCATCTACAAGATGGCCGACATCATCGCCGACGTCCGCGCCCTCAACAACAACGGCTGCGACGAGTCCACCGACATCAAGGGCCTCGTCAAGATGCTCGACCCCAAGTACAACCCCGAGCACTTTGAGGACGCGCGCTTCCTGGGCCGCGGCACCTGCACCGTGTCGCAGATCTTCTACACCAGCCCCAGCCGCTGCGCCGTGGCCGACAGCTGCGCGATCTCCATCGACCGCCGCATGACCGCCGGCGAGACCTGGGACTCCTGCCTCCAGGAGATCCGCGACCTGCCGTCCGTCAAGAAGTACGGCGATGACGTCAAGGTCTCCATGTACATGTACGACCGCCCGAGCTGGAAGGGCACCGTCTACGAGACCGAGGCCTACTTCCCCACGTGGATCAACGCCGAGAGCGCCGCTCACGTCCAGGCCCTCGTCGACGCGCACCACGCCCTCTACGGCGAGGAGCGCATCGGCTGCGAGCCGTCCATGGACAAGCGCGCCGGCCGTCCGCTCACGGACAAGTGGACCTTCTCCACGAACTGCGTGTCCATCCAGGGCCGCTACGGCATCCCGTGCGTGGGCTTTGGCCCCGGCGCCGAGAGCCAGGCGCACGCGCCCAACGAGGTCACCTACAAGCAGGACCTCGTGACCTGCGCCGCGCTCTACACCGCCGCGCTCAACCTCTACGACCCGTCCAAGAAGACCGGCGACGTCACCGTCTTCCGCGCCGGCGCCACCGACAACGACATCCAGTAGACGCTCTGATCCGCACAGAAAGGAAACGAAAATGGCCAAGGACTTCTCCGCTCTTCTCGACGAGCTCAAGGGCTACGACTTCTCCGGCATGTACGACTCCGACTTCCTGCACACCTGGGACAAGACCACCGACGAGCTGCGCGCGCTCTACGCCGTGGCCGCGGCGCTGCGCAACCTCCGCGAGCGCAACATCTCGCCGCGCATCTTCGACTCCGGCCTCGCCGTTTCGCTCTTCCGCGACAACTCCACGCGCACGCGCTTCTCGTTCTCCAAGGCCACGAACCTCCTGGGCCTCCAGCTCCAGGACCTCGACGAGAAGAAGTCCCAGATCGCCCATGGCGAGACCGTCCGCGAGACCGCCACGATGATCTCCTTCATGGCCGACGTCATCGGCATCCGCGACGACATGTACATCGGTGCCGGCGACGCCTACATGGCCGAGGTCGCCGAGTCCGTCGCCGAGGCCTACGCCGACGGCGTGCTCGACCACCGTCCCACGCTCATCTCGCTGCAGTCCGACTCCGACCACCCGACCCAGTCCTCCGCCGACATGCTCTACCTCATCGAGGAGTTTGGCGGCCTGGAGAACCTCCGCGGCAAGAAGGTGGCCGTGACCTGGGCGTACTCCCCGAGCTACGGCAAGCCGCTCTCCTGCCCGCAGTCGCTCATCTCGCTGCTGCCACGCTTTGGCATGGACGTCACGCTGGCCCACCCCGAGGGCTACGACCTCATGGGCGACCGCGTGGAGGCCGCCAAGGCCTACGCCGCCGAGTCCGGCTGCACGTTCAAGCAGGTGAACACCATGGAGGAAGCCTTCGAGGGCGCCGACATCGTCATCCCCAAGAGCTGGGCGCCCTACGCCGCCATGGAGCAGCGCACCAAGCTCTACGCCGCGGGCGACGACGAGGGCATCAAGGCCCTGGAGAAGGAGCTTCTCGCCCAGAACGCCACCCACATGGACTGGTGCTCCACGCGCGAGCTCATGGCGAAGACCGCCAACGGCGACGACACGATCTACATGCACCCGCTGCCCGCCGACATCTCCGGCGTCTCCTGCGAGCACGGCGAGGTCATGGCCGACGTCTTTGACATGCACCGCGTGGGCATGTACAAGGAGGCCAGCTACAAGCCGTACGCCATCGCGGCCATGATCTTCCTGCAGAAGGTCAAGGACCCCGTGGCCACGCTCGCCGCGCTCGAGGCGGCCGGCAAGCCCCGCTGGAACCAGGCCTAGTCGCTCGATTCCCCAGAGTTGCCTAGAGGGGGAGCGCCCCTTCTAGGCAACTTTTCTATTCAGGAGAGGAACCATGGGTAAGAGAATCGTCATCGCCCTGGGCGGCAACGCGCTGGGCAAGAACCTGCCGGAGCAGATGGAGGCGGTCAAGCACACGGCGCGCGCCATCGTGGACCTCATCGAGCAGGGCAACGAGGTCGTGGTGGCCCACGGCAACGGTCCGCAGGTGGGCATGATCCAGGAGGCCATGACGCAGCTCACGCGCTCCGACCCCGAGAAGTACATCCCGTGCCCGCTGTCGGTCTGCGTGGCCATGAGCCAGGGCTACATCGGATACGACCTGCAGAACGCGCTGCGCGAGGAGATGCTGGACCGCGGGATCGACGTGGGCGCCGCCACGGTGCTCACGCAGGTGGAGGTGGACCCGGAGGACCCGGCGTTCGCCAACCCCACCAAGCCGATCGGCGCCTTCATGACGCGCGAGGAGGCCGACCGCATGATCGCCGAGCGCGGCTACGACGTGATCGAGGACGCCGGCCGCGGGTACCGCCGCGTGGTGGCCTCGCCGAGGCCCGTGGGCATCGTGGAGCTGGACACCATCCGCTCGCTCGTCGAGACCAACCACGTGGTCATCGCCTGCGGCGGCGGCGGCATCCCTGTCTTCCACACGGAGGGCCACCACCTCAAGGGCGCGGCGGCGGTCATCGACAAGGACTTCGCGGCGGCGCGCCTGGCCGAGCAGCTGGACGCCGACTTCCTGGTGATTTTGACCGCGGTGGAGAAGGTCGCCGTGAACTTTGGCAAGCCCGACCAGCAGTGGCTGGACGAGCTCACGCCCGAGACTGCGGCGCGCTACATCGAGGAGGGCCAGTTCGCGCCCGGCTCGATGCTGCCCAAGGTGGAGGCCGCGCTGGCCTTCGCGCAGTCCGGCGCGGGCCGCTCGTCGCTCATCACGCTCCTCGACCGGGCGGCCGACGGAATCGCCGGCAAGACGGGTACCATCGTACGTGGCTAGCAAGGACGCGTCGGGCGAGAAGGACGGTGGGGCGCGCGGCATGAGACCCGACCTCAGGGCATATCTTCTGGGTGACGACGGGCGCCGGGTCTTCGGGCCCGGCCCGGTCGAGCTGCTGGAGCGCGTGGGCGAGCTGGGCAGCCTGCGCGCCGCCGCAATCGACATGGGGATGGCCTACACCAAGGCCACGCGCCTCGTGCACGACGCGGAGCAGGCCTTTGGCTTCGCGCTCACCGAGCGGACCGTGGGTGGCTCCGGGGGCGGCGGCTCGCAGCTCACCGCCGAGGCGCGCGAGCTGATCGAGCGCTACCGCGCTTTCGAGCGCACGAGCCGCTGGGCGCTCTCCGCCGCCTACGAGACGTGCTTCTCGGGCTTTGCCGACGTGGCCCGCCTGGGCTGCGTGGTCATGGCGTCCGGCGAGGGCGCGCGCTTTGGCGGCGAGCCGGGCGAGAAGCTCGTGGCGCCGCTGGCCGGCACGGCCGTGCTCGAGCGCACGCTCGCCGCGCTGCCGGCGGACCTTCTGGACGTCGTGGTGGTCACGCGCTGGGACGCGGTCGAGGCGCTGTGCGAGCAGCTCGGCGTGCGCTGCGTGCGCGCGGCGGGCCCGCTCAAGAGCGACACGATGCGCGCGGGCCTGGAGGCGCTGGGGCATCGCGCCGGCTGCCTCTTCGTGACCGGCGACCAGCCGCTCCTGCGGGAGGAGAGCGTGCGTGCGCTCGTGGCGGAGCTCGTCCGCGAGCCCACGGCGATCGTGCGTCTGGGCTGGCGCGGGCGTCCCGCGAACCCGGTGCTCTGGCCAAACGACACGCTGGGGGCGCTGGCGCGGCTGGACGGCGACACGGGAGGGCGCGTCCTTCTCGACGGCCACGCCGAGCTGGAGGGTCGCGTGCGCCTGGTGGAGGCCGCCGACGAGTGGGAGCTCGCCGACGTGGACACGCCCGAGGACCTGGCGCGCCTTGAGGGCGTGCTGACGTGAGACAATGGGGACAGGTTCATTTGTCTCATATAATTTGAAATGAGACAAATGAACCTGCCCCCATTGTCTCGTGAGGAGGGGAGAGCCGATGAGGAGGATCCTGGCAAACGGCACGCTGGTCACGCCGGAGGGCCTGCGCCGCGCCGACCTCGCGCTGGAGCGCGGCCGGATCGCGGAGATCTCCGCGCACATCGAGCCCGGGCTCACCGACGTCGTGGAGGACGTGAGCGGCTGCTGGGTGTTCCCCGGCTTCATCGACGCCCACACCCACCTGCAGTGCTGGACCGGCATGGACTGGACGGCCGACAGCTTCGAGACCGGGACGCGCGCCGCTGCCTGCGGCGGCACCACCTGCATCGTTGACTACGCCACGGCCGACCGCGGCGTGACGATGGACGAGGCGCTGGCCGAGTGGCACGCGCGCGCCGAGGGCGGCGCGGGATGCGTGGCCAACTACGGCTTCCACATGGCGATCGCCGAGTGGGGCGAGGACTCGCCCGAGCAGATGCACCGCATGCGCGAGGCGGGCGTCTCGAGCTTCAAGACCTACCTCGCCTACGACCACCTGCGCCTCTCCGACGCGGAGACGCTGCGCTGCCTGGAGGTCGTGCGCGACCTGGACGCCGTGCTTTGTGTGCACTGCGAGAACGGCGACGTGGTGAACGAGCTGCAGCGCAAGGTGCTCGCCGAGGGCATCACAGGCCCGGAGGGGCATCCCCTGAGCCGCCCGGCCGAGGCCGAGGCGGACGCCGTGAGCCGCCTGCTCTACCTGGCCCAGATCGCGGGCGCGCGCGTCAACGTGGTGCACCTGTCCACGGAGCTCGGGCTTCTCGCCGTGCGCGCCGCCCGCGCCCGCGGCCAGCAGGGCATCTACGTGGAGACCTGCCCGCAGTACCTCACGCTGGACGACACGCGCTACCTCGAGGCCGGCGACGACGGCTTCGCGGGTGCCAAGTACGTGATGAGCCCGCCGCTGCGCAAGCCGCGTGATGTGCGCGCCCTGTGCGATGCCGTGCTCGCCGGCGAGGTGGACTCCATCGCGACGGACCACTGCTCGTTCAACCTGCACGGTCAGAAGGACCGCGGCCGCGGCGACTTCACCAAGATCCCCAACGGCGGGCCCGGCATCGAGCACCGCCCGGCCGTGATGGCCACGACCTTCGAGGGCCAGCTCGGCCCCGAGGGACTCTGCCGCCTGCTGGCGGAGGGCCCGGCGCGTACCTTCGGCCTGTGGCCGGAGCGCGGCCGCCTGGCCGTGGGCGCGGCCGCCGACGTCTGCGTGTGGGATCCCTCCGCGCGCTGGATTATCAGCGCGGCGACCCAGCACCAGGCCGTGGACTACACGCCGTGGGAGGGCTTCGAGGCGCACGGCCGCGCGCACCTCGTCTACGTGGGCGGCGATCTCGTGGCCCGCGACGGCGAGCCCTGCGGCCCCATCCCTGGCCGCTACGTGGCACGATAGTCAAGTCAGTCGTAAAACGGGGGACACCCCCCTCAAGCAAAGGAGAAGAACATGGCAATCGAGGCAATCGTCACCGACAAGGCGCCCGCGGCGCTCGGCCCCTACTCCGCCGCCGTTGCGGCTCCCGCGACGCGCGCGATCCACGTGTCCGGCCAGCTGCCGATCGACCCGGCCACCGGCGAGTTCGCCGGCGAGGACATCGCCGCTCAGACGCGCCAGAGCCTGACCAACATCAAGAACATCCTCGAGGCCGCCGGCGCCTCCATGGCCGACGTCGCCGAGGTCACCGTCCTTCTCGACGACATCGCCGACTTCGCGGCCATGAACGAGGTCTACGGCGAGTTCTTCACCGCGCCGTACCCCAGCCGCGCCGCCTTCGAGGTGGCCGCGCTGCCCAAGGCCGCCAAGGTCGAGATCAAGGCCGTGGCCTACCTGTAGACAGAGCCTCACCGGGAAGGGACGCCCGCCGACTTCCACGCAGGACTGCGCTTCGCGGAAGATCCTGCTTAGGAAGTCGGCGGGCGTCCGCCGTTTTGGTCCCCGGGTGTCGGGTGGTTTCTTCCCGGGTGTGTGCGAAGTTGGAAGGTTGATGTTCTTCTCGGCAGGGCGTCTACCTGTGGGTTTGTGATCGTTAGGTACCATATCAATAGCTCAATCTTGCACACACCCGGTAGAGGATGGCGAGGCGCTGCCCACGAGCGCCGGGATGGCGAGAAGGACGGCGAGGTCGCGGGCCGCGTCCGGCACGACGTCGGCCTGGTTGACGAGGGCGACGTCGGCGAGGGCCTCGGCGTTGGCGGCACGGGCGACGAGCTCGGGCGTGGCGGGGTCGTCCGGCGTGCAGCCGGCGAGCTCGCAGAAGAGCTCCGGGCGGTGGACCTTCTCGCGCACGGGATGGCCGAGGCCGGATGCGCCGAGCACGAGGATCGTGCGGCCCGAGCACGCGGGGACGACGGGCTCCCAGGGGGCGTGGGCCTTGAGGGGGAGGCGCCGGGCGCCGTCGGCCTCCACGAGCACGTAGTCCGCGAGGGACGCCAGTGCGTCGATGCCGAGCAAGGGGACCACGAGCTTGCCGTTCTTCTCGGCCCGCGACCCCACGCAGGCGACGCGCGACCCCGCGAGCGCGGCGCGAACGTCGTCGGCGTCGGCCGAGGTCACGAGCGGCATGTCCGGAAACGGCAGGATGTGCGTCGTGGTGGTGAGCACGACCGTGCCCGAAAGCTCGCGCGCGAGCGCCGCGATCAGCGACGTCTTGCCGCCGCTGCCGATGACCGACGTCACGCCGGGCCTCACGCCCAGAAGCTCTGCAAGTGGCACGCTCGTCGCCTCCCTTATGCTCCTCGACACAATCCTACCGTCTGCCGCATTGTAGTTTCCAAACTATAACGCTGTATTACTCTTTGTTTGGATGCCAAACTGATTTTTCGACGACGTCAGGAGGGAACATGCCCACGTCCGCCGCCCTCGAGCTCCCGCGCACCTTCGAGGAGTTCAACGAGCAGCGCCGCCAGAGCTTTCTCAAGGTGAAGGACTTCAAGCAGGCGGGCGGCCGTCTGGTGGGATATCTCTGCAGCTACACGCCGCTCGAGGTGATCGACGCCGCGGCCGCCTCGGGCGTGGGGCTCTGCGGCACCTCCGACGAGGTCATCCCCGCGGCGGAGGAGGTCCTGCCGGCCAACCTCTGCCCGCTCATCAAGTCAACCTACGGCTTCGCGTACTCGCAGAAGTGCCCGTTCACGCACTTCTCCGACCTCATCGTGGGCGAGACCACCTGTGACGGCAAGAAGAAGATGTACGAGCTGCTAAACGAGCTCAAGCCCACCTATGTGCTGCACCTGCCGCAGGGACGCTTGCGCGAGCACGAGCGCGAGGGCTGGTACCAGGAGGTCGTTGGCCTCAAGGAGGCGCTCGAGCGGCTCTACGGCATCCAGATCACCGACGACGCCCTGCGCGAGGCCGCGCGCCTGCGCAACCGTCTGCGTCGCGCGATCCTGGCCCTCTACGACCTGCAGCGGAGCGTGCCCCCGGCGATGAGCGGAGTGGAGCTCATGAGCACGATGTTCGCAGGCACGTTCAACTTTGACGTGCGCGCGTACGTGGAGAGCCTCGAGCGCCTGTGCGAGCGGCGCCGCGCTGAGGCCGAGGCGGGAGGCAGCCCCATCAGTGCAAGCGCCAAGCGCATCCTCATCACCGGCTGCCCCGTGGGCGGCGTCATCAACAAGGTGGGCGCCACGATCGAGCGCAACGGCGGCGTGGTGGTCTGCGAGGACGACTGCTCCGGCGAGCGCACCAACCGCTTCATGGTGGACGAGGACGCGCCGGACATCCTGCGCGCGATCGCCGAGCGCTACCTCAAGATCAACTGCTCCGTCATGACGCCAAACGACGACCGCTTTGCCGCGACGCTCGAGATGGCAAAGAAGTACCGGGTGGACGGCGTGATCGAGTGCGTGCTCACGGCGTGCCACACCTTCAATGTGGAGTCCGCGCGCGTGGAGCGCGCCGTGGAGGGCGCGGGCATCCCGTACATGAAGGTGGAGACCGACTACTCCGCCGGCGACATGGGCCAGCTCGAGACGCGTATCGCCGCGTTCATCGAGACGCTGTAGGGGAGCATGGCGGTGGGCGAGAAGAACGTGCCGTCCGGGCGCCTGGGCATAGGCGTTGACATCGGCTCCACGGCCACGAAGGTCGCCATGGTGGATGCCACGGGCGAGCTCGTGCGCACCGAGCTCATGCCCACGGGCTTCTCCAGCGTGGATGCCGCCGAGCGCGCCCGCGCGGCGTGGAAAGGGGACGGGCACTTTTGCACGCTCGCCGCGTGCGTGGTGGCGACGGGCTACGGGCGCGTTGCGGTGCCGTACGCGGACAAGGTCGTGACCGAGATCACGTGCCACGGGCGCGGTGCCGCACGGCTCTTTGGGCCCGACGGCACCGTGATCGACGTGGGCGGCCAGGACACCAAGGTCATCCGCCTGCGCGGCGGCCGCGTGTTCAAGTTCGTGATGAACGACAAGTGCGCGGCGGGCACCGGGCGCTTCCTGGAGGTCATGGCGGACCGGCTGGGCGTGAGCCACGACGAGCTGTCGGCGCTGGCGCGCGCGGGCAAACTGACGCAGATCTCCAGCATGTGCACCGTGTTCGCGGAGAGCGAGGTCATCAGCCTCGTCGGTCGCGGCGAGCCGCGCGAGAACATCGCGCGCGGCGTGGTCGAGAGCGTGGTGGGCCGCGTGGCGGCGCTCGTGGGGTCGGCGGGCGGCACGGCGCCGTACTACCTCACGGGAGGGCTCTGCGACAACGAGTACGTGGTGGAGCGGCTGGGCGAGAAGCTCGGCGCGCCCGTGACCACCTGCCCGGAGGCGCGCTACGCCGGCGCCCTCGGGGCGGCGCTCATGGCGCTGGAGCTGGAGTAGGCTGTACGAGACGCGGGCCGAGGTCCTTCTCGCCCGCTGAGCGAGGCCCGGACGGGCCGGATGGGAGAGAACATGGCAGACACGGTGCTCACGATCGACGCTCGGGGCGAGGCGTGCCCCATCCCCGTGGTGCGGACCCTCAAGGCGCTCGCGGCGCTGGCGGGTCCGGGCACCGTGGAGACCCTCGTGGACAACGAGATCGCGGTGCAAAACCTCACCCGCATGGGGGAGGGCAAGGGCTGCGCGGTCGCGAGCGAGCGGCTGGGCGAGAAGGAGTGGCGCGTGACCGTGACCACGTCCGTGGCGCTCGGCGTGAGCGACGCGGAGGCGGAGTCGGCGACCTGCGAGGTGCCGGCGCCGGGCGCGGCGTCCTTCTCGCCCGCGCCGAAGAACGTGGTGGTTGCCATCACCTCCGAGTGCATGGGCGCCGGCGACGACGTGCTGGGCAGGAAGCTCATGGGGAGCTTCGTCTACTCGCTCACGCAGCTCGACGAGCTGCCGGCGACCGTGCTGCTCTACAACGGCGGCGCGCACCTCAGCTGCGAGGGCTCGGCGGCGCTCGAGGACCTGCGCGGGCTCGCGGCCTCCGGCGTGGAGGTGCTCACCTGCGGGACCTGCCTCGACCACTACGGCATCGCGGACACGCTGGGCGTGGGCGAGGTCACCAACATGTACGTGATCGCGCAGCGCCTGACCGGCGCGAGCCTCGTGGTGCGGCCGTAGGGCCGACGGCGGGCGATGGCGCGCGTGCGGGTGCCGTCCCTGGTGGTGACGTTTCCCACCACGGCGGCGGCGATGTCATGCGAGGAGTGCTGCGAGCGGCGCGGCCTGGGCGGGCGGATGATCCCGGTGCCCGGCGAGGTCGCGGCCGGCTGCGGCCTGGCGTGGAAGACGGCTCCCGAGGACCGTGCGGAGCTGGAGGGCGCGCTCGCGGCCGACGGCGTGCCCGTCGAGGGCTGGGCTGTGATCGAGCTGCTCGAGTTTCGATAGTCAAAAGGGGACAGACCCCTTTTGACTCATTCTTGGCGAGAGGGACGTGGGGCAGATGATCTACCTGGACAACGCGGCAACGACGATGCGCAAGCCGAGGGAAGTCGTTGACGCCGTGTGCGAGGCGATGGGGTCGCTCGGCAACGCGGGGCGCGGTGCGTCTGCCGGCGCGCTCGACGCGGGGCGCGTGGTGCTGCGCTGCCGCGAGGCGATGGCGCGTCTGCTCGGATGCCCCCGGGCGGACCACGTGTGCTTCCTCGCCAACTCCACGGCTGCCCTCAACGCCGCGCTGTCCGGCCTGGTCGAGCCGGGGGACCGCGTGGTGACAACGGTGCTGGAGCACAACTCCGTGCTGCGGCCGCTCGCGCGCCTAGCGGACGAGCGCGGTGCCGAGGTGGCCTACGCCGGCTGCGACGAGCACGGGCTTCTCGACCTGGCCGACCTCGAGCGGCTGGTCACGCTGGGCACGAGGCTCGTTGCCGTGACGCACGGCTCCAACGTGACGGGCAACCTCGTGGACGTGGCGCGCGTGGCGAGGATCGCGCACGCGGCGGGCGCGCTGTGCGTGGTGGACGCCTCCCAGACGGCGGGGGCCGTGCCGATTGACATGTCCGAGATGTGCCTCGACGTGGTGTGCTTCACCGGGCACAAGGCCCTCATGGCGCCGCAGGGAACGGGCGGCATGGCGGTCGCCGAGGGCGTGGACGTGCGCCCGTGGGCCGAGGGCGGCTCCGGCGTTCGCTCGTTTGAGCGCCGCCAGCCGAGTGAGTGGCCCACGCGCATGGAGGCGGGCACGCTCAACGCCCACGGCCTGGCGGGCCTCTTGGCTGCAGCCGCATACATCGAGAAGGTCGGCGGGCCCGCAGCGGTAGGCGCGCACGAGCACGCTATGGCGCGGCGTCTCTACGAGGGCGTGCGCGGCGTCCCCGGCGTGACGGTCTACGGCGCGTGGGACGTGGATCCGGAGCTCTGCGGCGGCATCGTAGCCCTCAATGTGGGCGACCTCGACTCCGGCGAGGTGGCTGACGCGCTCGCTCAGGGCTGGGGCGTCGCGTGCCGCGCCGGGGCCCACTGCGCGCCGCTCATGCATCGCGCGCTCGGGACGGAGCGTCAGGGAATCGTGCGTCTTAGCTGCGGCTGGTTCACCACCGAGGATGAGATCGACGCAGCAGTGGCGGCGATCCGGACAATCGCCTCGGAATGAGCCAAAGGGACTGTCCCTTTTGACCGTCTGAGTGCGTCCATCGACCGTTCGCGAGTCCGCAGGATGGGGCAAACAGATTGTGAGCTAGACTAACTAGTTGGAATTACTCATGAGACGCGGAGCGTTATACATTCAAAAATATAACGCCTACAAGGGAGTTTGCATGCTTGTCGTGATTCGCGGAGCGGGGGACATCGCCTCGGGCATCGCGCTGCGCCTCTTCCGCGCGGGGATGCGGGTCGTGATGTGCGACCTGCCCGTGCCAACCTCCATCCGGCGGACGGTGTGCTTCTCGGAGGCCATCCGCCTGGGCGAGACGAGCGTCGAGGGGGTGCGCGGCGTGCTCTGCGCCACCCCGGCGGCGGCGCGTGCGGCTGCGGAGGCCGGCGTCGTCGCCGTGCTCGTGGACCCCGAGGCCGCCTGCGCGCGCGAGCTCTCCCCGGACGCCCTCGTCGACGCGATCCTCGCCAAGCGCAACCTGGGCACCGCGCGCGACATGGCGCCCGTCGTGATTGGCGTGGGTCCCGGCTTCACCGCGCGCGAGGACTGCGACGCGGCGGTGGAGACGATGCGCGGGCACTACCTGGGGCGCGTCTACTACGAGGGGTCGCCCCTACCCAACACCGCGGTGCCGGGGCTCATCGGCGGCTACGCGGGGGAGCGCGTGATGCGCGCGCCCGCGGACGGCGTCTTCGAGCCGTGCGTGGAGATAGGCGTCGAGGTGCGCGCCGGGGACGTCTGCGCCACGGTGGCGGGCGAGCCCATGCGCGCGACCATAGACGGCGTGGTGCGGGGGCTCCTCCAGGCCGGCGTGCGCGTGACGGCGGGCATGAAATCCGGCGACGTGGACCCGCGCTGCCGTCCGGAGTACATCCGCACCGTCTCCGACAAGGCGTCGGCCGTGGGCGGCGGCGTGCTCGAGGCGATCCTCGCGCTGTCCGGCGAGCGGGTCGCGGGGGCCGAGAAGGACGACCGCCCCGTCAACGGCTCGCTCTCCGACGGGGGCTTCGTCTCCGCGCTCGCGGCGGAGCTCGCCGCCGGGCGCAGCGTGGGGCTGGCGACCCTGCTCGCCACCCGCGGGTCCATGCCGCGCCACGAGGGGGCCCGGATGGCGGTCCTCGCGAGCGGCGCCCAGGTGGGGACCGTCGGT
>CASFQX010000059.1 GCA_949296375.1 uncultured Olsenella sp. | reverse complement strand
CCCAAGGGTGCCATCTCCTTCAAGGACAAGAAGGCCTACATCGACCAGGAGAATTGCATCCACTGCGGCATGTGCTTCAACGCCTGCCCCTACCACGCGATCCAGCACCACGTGCGCCCGTGCGCGGACGCCTGCGGCATGCACGCCATCGGCTCCGACGAGCACGGCCGCGCCCAGATCAACTACGAGAAGTGCGTCTCGTGCGGGCAGTGCCTGATCAACTGCCCGTTTGGCGCCATTGCCGACAAGAGCCAGATCTTCCAGGTCATCCAGGCCATCAATCGCGGCGACGAGGTCATCGCCGAGGTGGCGCCGGCCTTCGTGGGCCAGTTCGGCGGCAAGGGCAACGTGGACAAGCTGCGCCAGGCCTTCACGATGCTCGGCTTCTCCGGCATGGAGGAGGTGGCCGTGGGCGCCGACCTCTGCACCGTCCAGGAGGCCGAGGACTTCATGGAGGAGGTGCCCGAGAAGATCCCGTTCATGGGCACGTCCTGCTGCCCGGCGTGGTCGGTCATGGCCAAGACCGAGTTCCCGGACCACGCGGACTGCATCTCGATGGCCCTCACGCCCATGACGCTCACCGCGCGCCTGCTGCGCCAGCAGCACCCCAACGCCAAGATCGTCTTCGTCGGGCCGTGCTCGGCCAAGAAGCTCGAGGCCATGCGCAAGTCCGTGCGCTCCGAGGTGGACTTTGTCCTCACCTTTGAGGAGATGGCCGGCATGATGAAGGGCCGCGGCATCAACGAGTACACCAAGCTTGAGGGCGAGGGCAGCTCGGACTTTGAGGTCGCCTCCGCGGACGGCCGCGGCTTTGCCGTCGCGGGCGGCGTGGCCAACGCGGTGGTCAACGCCATCAAGGTGATGGACCCCGAGCGCGAGGTCAACGTCGTCAACGCCGAGGGCCTGGAGAACTGCCGCAAGATGATGAAGGACGCCGTCAAGGGCAAGTACCCCGGCTACCTCATCGAGGGCATGGCCTGCCCGGGCGGCTGCGTGGCCGGCGCCGGCACGCTGCAGGCGATCAACAAGACCGCCGCGGCCGTCAAGCGCTACGCCAAGAAGTCGCCGCACGCCAACGCCACGGAGAACACGTTCCGCGACAAGCTGCCCACCCTCGAACGCGAGGAGGACGGCAAGTAGGCCGTGCGCAATTCAGCGCGTAAAATCGGACAAACTGCGTTTTGGCTTCCTGCGGAAACGCGACGGCCGTGGTCGTTTTTACGGGGTCGTTGGAGGGGCGTGCCGCCAGGCTCTGCATCGCGGAAGGCTATCATGGGGAGTCGCAGCTTTAGACCGCCCAAGCGAGAAGGACCCACATGCTCAAGGTAGACCGCGCGATCCTGCACGTCTTTGACTTCGACTCCGGCTCCACGTACCTCTCGGAGCGCCCGCTCGACCTCACGGTCCGCGCCACGCGCTCCTACGTGCAGCGTCACCTGCGCAAGATCTCTTCCAACGCGGAGAGCCGCCACGGCGCGTTTGCCCCGGACTCCGGCTTTGCCGCGGAGCTCCAGCGCTACTTCGCCGGCGAGCGCGAGTTCGTGGAGTTCTCCGTGGAGATCGCGCAGTGGTTCTGGGAGGAGCTGCGCCGCGCGGAGGACCTCGAGCAGTGCGACCTGCTCGTCGCGGACTTCACGGACACCGACGCCGCTGACGCGGCGGGCGAGCAGGACGTCGCGCCCGAGGGCCCCTCCTTCGACGGGCCCGCCGGGCGCAGGTTCTTCTCGGTGCTGCTGCTCCCGCGGCGCCAGGCGTTTGTCCACGAGGTGGTTGGTGACGCCAACGACATCGCGCGCGTGGACGCCACGCTGCCCAACCCGTCGCAGAAGGTGGCGTCCTACGTGCTCGTGGACGCCGAGACCGGCGCGATAGACTTCCACGACAAGGAGCGCGCCGTGGGCAGCGAGCGCGTGAGCATCATCCCTGAGCGCTTCCTGCAGTGCACGAGCGAGGCCTCCAGCCACGAGGTGATCGACGAGGTCAACGTCATCGTGCGGGACGTGGCGGAGGAGTTTGGCCTGGAGCCGGCCGTTGAGGTCGGTCGCGTAAAGGCCGCCGTGGCGAGAAGCGCCGACGTGGAGGAGTCCTTCTCGCCCGCCGAGGTTGGGCGAACCGTCTTTGCCGAGCGCCCGGACGTGGCAGAGCGCTTTGAGGAGCGCGTGCGCGAGGCCAAGCTCCCCGAGGAGGCGCCTGTGCGCCGCGGCGTGGCCAACCGCCTCACCAAGAGCCACAAGATCCGCACGGACACCGGCGTGGAGATCACCTTCCCCTCGGAGCTGGCGGAGCGCCCCGGCTACCTGGACTTCTCCACGGACGCCGAGGGACGCATCACCATCACGGTGGGCAACGTGGCCAAGATAGAGAACAGGTAGGACGTCTCGCAGACGAGCTCTGACGGGGGCGGGGAGGGCACCATCCTCCCTCCGTCCGCCTTACATACTCGTGTGGGTCTCGTGTCCGCGGAGAATTGCGGCTAAAATAGACAGCTGAGTTCTCAATCGAACCTCTGTCACACAAGGAGACTCCATGCCTCGTACGCGCAACACGTTTTCTGATGCGGGCATCTCGCCGCGTACCGTCACCCGCCGCGACGCCCTTCGCCTTCTCATCGGGGCCGGAGTGTGCGCTGCCCTGATGCCGCAGGTTGCCGCCGCCCAGACGACCCAGGAGAAGCTCGACGCCGCAAAGCTCAGCTACGAACAGGCGCAGGACGAGCTCGAGCGCATCTCGAAGGAATACGAGACCATTGCCGGCCAGCTCTCCGATACCACGGCCGAGATAGCCGACGTCTCCCAGCAGATCGAGGAGAAGCAGGCCCAGATCGAGGAGAAGCAGGCCCAGATCGACGAGAAGCAGGCCCAAATCGACGAGAAGCAGGCCCAGATGGAGGGCAAGCAGGAGATTCTGGGCGAGCGCATGAGCTCGAGCTACAAGGCTGGCCCGGCGTCCACGCTCGATTTGCTCCTCAACTCCGCCACCTTCGACGAGCTCACGAGCAACATCTACTACCTCGGGAAGGTCAACCAGGCCGACAGCGAGATGATCGAGGAGATCCGCAGCCTCAAGGAACAGCTCGAGGCCGAGCGTGCTGAGCTCGAGACGCAGAAGGAAGAGCTCGAGACGCAGAAAGACGAGCTCGAGGCGCAGAAGGCCGACCTCGAGGCCCTCCAGGCAGACCAGAAGGCCCAGCTCGAGGATGCCAGGGCCAAGCAGACGGAGTCCGCGGAGCTCGTTGCCAACCTCTCCGAAGAGGTCAAGAAGCTCATGGAGCAGCGCGACAAAGAGGAGTACCAGGAGCTTCTCGCCGCCCAGCAGCTCGCCCAGCAGATGCAGCAGCAGGGCAGGCCTTCCGCGGGCGGTGGCTCCACGGTCACCGGCTCGGGCCCGCTCTCCAAGGTCATCAGCGCGTGCCACTCCACGCCCTCGCCGGGCACGGGCCTCTGCGCCGCGTGGATCACCAGCGTCTACTCTCGCGCCGGCATCGGCTCGTTCTACGGCAATGCCGACGACATGTACTACGCCTGGTGCGGCACGTCTCCCTCCAACATCAAGCCGGGCATGATCATCGCCGTCAACTGCTCGCCCTCGAGTGCTGCCGGCCGCATCTACGGCCACATCGGCATCTACGTTGGCGACGGCACGGTCATGGACAACGTTGGCTACATCCGCTCCACGAGCCTCTCGTACTGGGTGAGCTACTACAGCGCCCTCGCTACGCCGCTGTGCGGCTGGATCGGCGGCATCGCCCTCTCATAGGCTCTCATAGACGCAGGAAGCGGGGGCGGGGTGTCTCGCCCCCGTCCTTTTGTCCCTAACTGTCTTGTCACCTGACAAGTTTGCTGTCATACTGGCTGGGTTGCCTACGAGGGGAGCGGACATGCTCACAGATGAGCTGCGCGCCGAGGTCGCGCGCCTCAAGGCCGATCGCGACGCCGTGATTCTGGCCCACTATTACGTCCCGCCCGAGGTCCAGGAGCTGGCCGACCACGTGGGCGACTCCTTCGCCCTGGCCAAGCTCGCGGCCATGCTGCCGTGCCGCACGCTGGTCTTTGCCGGCGTGAGCTTCATGGCAGAGAGCGCCAAGCTCCTCTCGCCAGAGAAGACCGTCCTCATGCCGGACCCGGCCGCCGACTGCCCGATGGCCCACATGGTGCGCCGCGAGACGGTGGACGCCGCGCGAAGGCGCTACGGCGACGACCTGGCGGTGGCCTGCTACGTCAACTCCACGGCAGAGGTGAAGTCGTGGTCTGACGTCTGCGTGACTTCCTCAAACGCGGTGCGCATCGTGCGCGCTCTGCCGCAGGCCAACGTCCTCTTCGTTCCCGACCGCCACCTCGGCAGCTACGTGGCGAGCCAGGTGAGCGAGAAGAACGTGATCTTGAACGACGGCTACTGCCCGATTCACCGCGACATCTCGGCCGACGAGGTTCGTGCGCTCAAGGCGGAGTTCCCGGACGCGCCGGTGCTCGCGCATCCCGAGTGCGGCCCGGAGGCGATGGCGCTCGCCGACTTTGCCGGCTCCACCTCGCAGATCATCGAGGCGGCCGTGGCGGGCTCGGCGCGCGATTACATCGTCCTCACCGTGGACGGCGTCCGCGGCGAGCTGGAGCGCCAGACGGCCGGGACCGGTAAGCGCTTCCACTTCCCGGCCACGCGCCCGGCCTGCCCGGACATGGACCGCATCACGGTGGAGCGCCTCGTCGCGTGCCTGCGCGACGGCTCCGGCGAGGTCGGTCTGCCACCCGCGGAAGTTGTCGAGGGCGCCCGTGCCGCGCTCGCGCGCATGCTCGAGCTGGGGAGGTAGCGTGTCTGGCGAGAAGGGCTGTGCCGTCGCGCCTAAGAACTCACGGGCGGCGCACGTCATCGATTGCGACGTTGTCATCGTCGGCTGCGGCGTGGCCGGCCTCTACTGCGCGCTCAACCTGCCGTCCGCGCTCTCGGTGGTCCTGCTCTCCAAGGAGTCCGTGGACCACTGCGACTCCATGCTCGCCCAGGGCGGCATCTGCGTCCTACATG
>CASFQX010000058.1 GCA_949296375.1 uncultured Olsenella sp. | reverse complement strand
GATCAGAAGGTTGGAGGGGTAGGCGCGGTCCACCCAGGTGGGGACCTCCTCCACGGCGTAGAAGTCCGTCTCGCCCGTACAGGCGTCGACGAGCACCACGGCGTAGATGTCCGTGCCGCCAAAGGTGCCGATCGTGCGGCGCTGGACCGGGTAGACCCACCAGGGGTGGCCCTCCTCGTCCAGCTCGAAGGACTTCTGGTCAAACATGAGACTGGGATAGGAGAGCTGTACGTGACGGTCCACGTTGCGCGCGAGCGGCTCGGAGTCGGAGTAGAGGATCGGATCCTCGAGACGCACGACCTCGGCCTCCTGCGTCACCATGTCCACGAGCACATACGCCGGGATGCCCGTGTCGCGATTGGAGAACCACTTGAAGAGGTCCGCATAGACGAGCGGGCTCACGCGCACGGGACGGCCCTGGTAGTTGATCTGGCTGTAGGTGTCCGCGATCTCGAACTGGCTCACGTACTCGGGGATGGAGCCCATCGCGCGATTGCCCAGAAGAATCGCCGAGTCGCGGTCGATGACGGGGACCTCGGAGTAGTCAACCTGCTGGATGTCCTCGGCGAAGACGCCGTCGGTGGTGTTGAGCACGCTCGCGTAGCGCTCCGCGTTGCCGGGAAAGAACGGCTGGGAGAGCAGCAGGCCCAACACAAAGGCAACGAGCGGCGCGGCCGGGATAATCATGAGCTTGCGGTACAGCTTCGAGCGCATGACGTTGCGCTCCGCGGCAACCCACAGCGCGAGCAGTCCCACGACGCAGATTCCGATGATCCACGTCCACACCTGCATGCTCTGGAGGTTGAGCGCGGGGTGGAACCACCAGTAGCACGCTCCTAGGGCCACCACCGCAACGATGGCGAGAATGACGAGGGCGCGGCGGCTCCACTGGGGCATCTTGTCAACGAGCGACGCCCCGGGACGGGCGTCCGAGCCTGCGTCCTTCTCGGCGCGTCCGCGATTAAGCATGTCGAACAGGTCCTTGAGGTCCGGGCCTTGGTTGGGCATCGGGTTTCCTTTCCGAGGGAACGGGAGACGCTATTGTCGCATAGGGGCCAGACGCCAAAGGGCCGCGCGCAGGGCCAGACCGAGGGCGCCCTCCGGACCTACCGCTCGCGGCGGGAGAGACTGCGGGCGCATGGGCCGAGCATCCACCACACGAGCGCGGCGCACTCCGCCACAAAGATTGCGAGCGCAAGCCCCAACGCGACGGGAATCGCCAGCAGGCCCCAGAGCGCCCCGGCGAGCAGCGCGAGCGCCGGCAGCGCCATGACGACCACGCCCACCAGGACCCCCGCAAAGACCATCAGCGTGGCGCCGCCGCCCTTGACGAGCTGGGCCTCGTTGTCCCACGTCAGACGCGGGAAGAGCGCGCCCATGCCGAGCGAGAGCAGACCGAGGGAGACCGTGGAGCCCAGGTAGACGCACACGAGATAGATGCTGGGCGCCACCGGCACGCCCAAGAGGACCAGCACCACCACGATGAGCAGCAGCATCGGCACCGTGGAGAGCAGAAACGGCGAGACAAACTTGGAGGCGAGGTAGGCGCCCCAGTTCATGGGGAGACCGCGCATGAAGAAGAAGTCCTCGCCGTCGCGGCTCACACCCATCGTGAACGAGTAGGACGAGAAGCCCAGGAAGAGGCCAAAGGCAAGAACGCCCACCGCGCACCAAGCGAGCGCGGGGCTGTCGAAGGTGAGCAGGGCCGCGAGCGAGCGCGCCATCTCGAGCAGCGCTGCCGGGTCCATGCCGGCGTCGGCCGCCTGGGAGACGCCCACCGCGCCGCTCACCACCATGATGACCGCAAAGTAGAGCGGCATGAGCAGCGAGCTCAGGACAAACTGGTTGAAGAACACCGGCACGCGCACCATCGTCTTCCAGTCGCGGCTGAGGTTGGCGGCAAAGGCGCCGCGCGTGCGCGTAGCCTGCGCGAGCTCGGCGCCCTCCACGCGACGGCCGCGCTTGCCGCCGGCGCCCTGGAGCGCCTGCACGCCCTCGAAGTACCAGCGGCGAGCCACCGCCGAGAGAATCAGCGCGTAGACGGCCACGCACGCCAGCATGCCGAGAAGCCCGGCCAGCGCACCCAGCGCGTCGCCCTCGACGACCAGCCGCGCCAGCAGCGACGGCGGGCACAGGAGGCCCATCACGATGGCGGGGACGCCGCCCGAGAGCAGCTGCTCGGAGCCAGATGCCAGAGACGCCAGGCCGTCGCCCTGGAGCGCAAACTGGCTGCCCACCCCGATGGCGAGCGCAAGCACCACGATGAGGCCGCCAAAGGCGCGCGAGAAGAGGTCCTTATCGTGCGCCAGGCGCGAGAAGCGCATGATGGGCACGCAGATGATCACGAGCGCCAGGTTGACGGCAACGGCGCTCAGCACGAAGGCGATCGTCATGGTGACCCACGTGAGCGGCGCGGCGCCGTTGGCGAGCAGACAGCCCAGGCCCACCGGCAGGATGATGAGGTCGCCGAGCAGGCTCATGCCCAGGAAGTGCGCGAGCTTTGCCCACATGACCGTTGTTGCCGAGACGGGCAGCGTGAGGTAGTAGCCGAGGTCACGCACAAAGTAGAGGATGTTCACGGCCTGGTAGAGACCCGTAAGCACCGTGAGCGCCACGAGGCAGACCACGCAGAGGCTGAACGCCGTGTAGGGCGAGACGCCCAGGTCGCCCAGCATGAAGCCCATCATGAAGAACATCGCGGCAAGAAGCAGGAAGAGAAAGCCCATCGCCACCTTGCGTGCGCCCGAGCCGAGGCTGCCCCAGAAGCCCTTGCGCTTGTCGGCCGCATCGCTGCCGCCAAAGCCCATGCCGGTGCTGTCCAAGTGCTGCTCGCCGCGGATGATCACGCGAAGCATCACCTTGAACTGACACCAGGAGAAGGCCTGGGGCGTCGCCGCGCGCGTCATCAGCGGGCCTCCGTCGCGTGGGCGTCGCTCTTCTCGCCAGCGCCGTCCTTCTCGCCAGCGCCCTGGGCAAACGGCGAGTTCTCGGACGTGAGCTCGAGGAACATCTCCTCGAGGGAGCCGTTTGAGCGGAAGTGATCGCGCATCTCGGTCACAGTGCCCACAAAGAGCAGCTCGCCATGGGCGATGATGCCCACGCGATCCACGACCTTCTCGGCCACGTCGAGCACGTGGGTCGAGAAGAGCACGGTCTTGCCGGCGTCCGCGTGACGGCGCATGGACTGCTTGAGCAGCCACGACGCCTTGGGGTCGAGGCCGGTCATGGGCTCGTCGAGGATCCAGATGACGGGGTCGGGCAGAAGCGCGCCCATGATCATCATCTTCTGGCGCATGCCGTGGGAGTAGGACTGGATCTGGTTGTCCAGCTCGCCCTCCATGCCGTACTCGCGCGCGAGCTCGGCGATGCGCTCGGCACGGACGTCCTGGGGCACCTCGTAGACGTCT
>CASFQX010000057.1 GCA_949296375.1 uncultured Olsenella sp. | reverse complement strand
CGCCCCCGCCGGGGAGGCGCGCGACGGTTGCGCCCCCGAAAAGCAACCGGAGGTTGGTTGAGGCAACCGCGCACCCCGGCGATGCTGGGGGAGACGGTGCGAGAGAGGCCGCGTCGCGCGGCCTTCTTTCGGAGGTTTATACATACCGACCGTACGTATGATTAGAAGGGAAGGACAAATGAGTGACGAGAAGAACCGCCCCTCGCCCGACCGCCTGCTCACGCCCGGCTTCCGGGCCATCGTGGCATCGCAGGCCTGTTCGCTCTTGGGACTCGAGATCCTGCAGTTCGTGCTGCCGCTGCACTTGCTCAACCTCACGGGGTCGGGGGCGCTCTACGGCGGGGTGCTCGCAGCGGGCTTCGTGCCCTACGTGGCGCTCTCGCCCGTGGGCGGCATCCTCGCCGACCGCACGCGCAAGCGCGGGGTGATGGTCGCCTGCGACGCCGCGCTCGCGCTGGTTATGGCGCTCTATCTGGCGACGGCGTCCCCGAGGAGCGTCGTGCCCGTCACCGTGGCGGTGCTCATGGCCGCCTTCGCCGCGCAGGCGCTCTATCACCCCTGCGTGCAGTCCGCGGTGCCGCTTGTGGTGGCGCCGGGCCGCATAACGCAGGCGACTGCGGTCGCCAATCAGGTGAGCATGGTCACAGGCATCGCGGGACCGGTCGTGGGAGGGCTCGTGTTCGGCTTCTTCGGCCTGGCTCCCATCGTGGCGGTGTCGGTCGTCGCCTTCTCCCTGTCCGCCGCGCTCGTGGCACTCTTCGTGCGGGTTCCCTACGAGCCGCCCGAGCGGACCGCCGGCGCGCTCGCCACCGCGGCAGCCGACGTCCGCGAGGCCCTCGGCTTCCTTCGCTCGCGCCCGGTCATGTGGCGCACCATCGTTGCGGCGATGCTCGTGAACCTCTTCGGGGCATCGTTCATCAACGTGGGGACGCCCTACGTGGTGACGGAGACCCTCGGTCTCTCCAACCAGCTCATGGGAGTGGCGCAGGGCGCGCTCGCCGTGGGCGGCCTCGCCGGCGGACTCGTCGTCGCGCTCAGACCTCAGGGCTTCGGCATCGAGTCGGTACCTCGGCTGCTCGCTGCCTCGGTCGCGGGAATAGCGCTTATGGCGCTCGCGCTCGCGGCGGGCGTAGCGTCGGAGATCGCGTTCGCCGCGGTCGTGGCGGGTGACATGTGGGTCATGGCCTGCTGCACGGCGCTCTCCATCGCGGCGACGTCATACCTCCAGCGCGAGGCCCCCGCGACGCTCGTGGGCAAGGTGATGGCGCTCGCCATGATGTCGGCCAACCTCGCGACACCGGCGGGTCAGATGGGCTATGGCGTGGCCTTCGACGTCGCTCCGGCGTGGGGCGTCGCGGCGCTGGCGGGCGCAGCGACGCTCGTTGTCGCCGCGGCCCTTGCGCGCTCCAGCGCTCGTGCGTAGCGCGACGCGCGCGCCAGATACGCATCACGTGCCCCGTTTGTGCCAGGTGCAAACGGGGCGCGATGTCACTGTGCTTACGGTCTACCCTGCCGTCTCGCGGCGCCTGACGACGCCGTAGGCTGCGGCCCCCGCCCCGGCGAGCGCCACGGTTGCGACGAGGGTGACGCCGGCCGCGACCCAGTTGCCGCTCGAGGCGAACCCGGCGGCCAGCGTCGAGGTTACGATCGAGGGGATCCTGCCGACCGTGGCGATCGCGGCGATGCGCCACCAGGGGCACGTGGTGAGCCCCGCCGCGTAGGTGAGGACGTCCTTTGGGGTGCCGGGGATGAGGAACACCACGAGCATGACGAGCTCGAAGCGCCTCGAGTCGCGCAGCCAGGAGACCCCCTCGAGCTGCTCCGCCGAGAAGAACGCCCGCACCAGGCGCATCCCGAGTGCGCGCGTCAGCGCGGTCGCGACGAGCGTGCCCACGAGACCGCCGGCGAGGCAGATGGCCGTGCCCTCCCAGAACCCAAAGAGGTAGCCGGCGGCGAGCTCGACGGGTTCCCCGGGCAGCACCGCCACCATGATCTGCGCCGTCACGAGTCCTGCCATTGCGAGGGGCGCGAGCGGCCCCTGCGCGTCGACCCACGCCTGAACCGCCTTGCCGTCCGAGAAGAACGCCCAGAGCCGGGGGCCAAACGCCACGGCGGCTGCCAGGACGGCGAGGGCCACGGCGACGGCGGCCACGGCGACGGCCCAGCGCGGCATCGTTCTTCTCGTCATCTCGACTCCCTTGGCGTGCTCCTTTCAGAGGATTCTAAGGGGAGAAGGTCAAAAAACCCTCAACGCTAGGTGGCGTTTTCGTCATGTTGGGGACCTCCAGTCCGGACCCGATGGTCCAACTTTTCGTCCGCACCCCCTGACGCTATGCATTTCTATAGTGCCCGCATGTCAGCGCGATTGCTCCATGGCGAGGAAGTGCTCGTAGGCGCCGATGAGGTTGGCATCGTTGAAGAACCGGCACGCCACGATGTCCGTCTCGGGGAAGGCGTTGTCGAACGCGGCGTTGAAGCGCCGGTGTGCGTCCCTCACGCCCTCCACGAAGAGCGGGTTCTGGCTGATGCCGCCGCCGAGGCAGACGCGCTCGGGGTCGAGCCAGCACTGGATGTTGTGAATCTGAAGGGCAATCTCGTCGCACACCCGATGGAACACGCTGGCGACGACCTCGTCCCCGCCTTCGAGCCAGCCGAAGAGTTGTCGTCCGTCGCAGCCGTCGATTCCCTTTGCCCGGGCGACGCGCTCGCATAGGGATTTGGTCGAGCAGGCGGACGACCAGAGACGGTCGTTCGCAATGGGGTCGCAGACCCTCTCGGGCCAGG
>CASFQX010000056.1 GCA_949296375.1 uncultured Olsenella sp. | reverse complement strand
GCGAGCCCGCCACGTAGGAGGCGATGATGTTCTGCGCGAGCTGGGTGTTGGGGCCGGCGGCCGGGCCAAAGGGGGTCTCGATCTTCTCGGCAAAGATCGGCTCGGCGCCGCCCTCGTGGACGTAGGCCTTGCGCACGCCGAAGATGCTGGCCTGCGTGTCGTGCTCGGTCAGGACCCAGTCCATGACCTGCGCAAACGGGATCGGCCTCATGACGTCGCTCATTGTTGCTCCTCTCCGATGAGACGAAGGGACTGTCCCTTTGTCTCATGTGGCCCGCCGGCGAGACCGCGCGCCGGCGAAAGGGTGTCGGTCGGCCCCGCGGAGGCCGAGTGGGGCCGGGCGCCCCTCGCGCCCGGCCAACGGTTCCCAGTACGTGCTAGTACGCGCGCTCGTTCAGCGTGCCCCAGAGCAACTTGGACTGCTCGAGGGTCCAGGCGTTGATGCGCTCCTCGTCAAAGGCCACGAACTCGCGGTCCTTGTAGAGCACCTTGCCGTTGACGATCGTTGTGCGGCAGTTCTTGCCCATCATGCCAAAGAGCATGTGGCCGTCGATGTTCTCGTCCGAGAAGGGCGTGAAGACCGGGTAGTCCATCACGATGACGTCGGCCGCGGCACCGGGCTTGAGGATGCCGATCTCGCGTCCGAAGTACTCGCTCGCCATTGCGGGGTTGTTCTGGAAGAGCATCGTCATGGCCTCGACCCAGCCCACGTTGGGCATGGCCGCGTTGTGGCGCTGGATGATGAGGAAGACCTTGAGGCTCTCCAGCATGTCGTGCGTGTAGGCGTCGGTGCCCATGTGGACGGGGATGCCGCGGCGGAAGAACTCCAGCACCGGCGCGCAGCCCACGGCGTTGCCCATGTTGGACTCGGGGTTGTTGACGATGTGGGTGCCGGTCTCCTTGATGATGTCCATCTCGGCGGGCGTGACGTGGATGCAGTGGCCGAGCATCGTGCGCGGGCCCAGGAGGGCGTGCTGCAGCAGGCGCTCGATCGGCGAGATGCCACCGCGGTTCTGTCGGCTGTCCCAGACGTCGTTCATGCCCTCGCAGACGTGGATGTGGAAGCCGGTGAGGCCGCCATTGGCCTCGGCCATCCTGTCCATCGTCTCGTCGGAGAGCGTGAAGGTGGCGTGCCCGCCGAACATCGCGGCGATCATGCCGGAGTCCTGCTTGGCGGCCCACTGCGCGAACTCGGCGTTCTCGGCGATGGACTGGTCGCGCTTCTCGTCGCCGCGGCGGTCGGAGGTCTCGTAGCAGAGGCACGCGCGGATGCCCGTCTCCTCGCAGACGTCCTTGATCGCAAAGAGGGAGCCCGGGATCTCGCAGAAGCTCGCGTGGTGGTCGAAGATCGTGGTCACGCCGTCGCGCAGGCTGTCCAGCACGGTGGCGTAGGCGCTCGCGCGGGTGCCGTCGAGCGTGAGGTTGTCGTCGATCTTCCACCACTGCTGCTCGAGGTTCTCGAGGAAGTTGGTGGGGTTGCAGCCCTTGATGGCAAGGCCGCGGGCCAGGCCGGAGTAGATGTGGGTGTGGCAGTTCACCAGGCCCGGCATGATGACGCCGCCGTGGGCGTCCACGACCTCGGCGCCCGGGTACTTCTCGGCCAGGGCGGTGGCGTCACCGACCTCAGCGACCTTCTCGCCATCGATGGCAACGGCGCCGTTCTCGAGGTAGGCGTTGTCAGCGTCGCGCGTGATGACGCGACCGTTGGTGACGAGCAGCATGACGTCTCCTATCTGTCTGGCGAGAAGACCGGTCTTCTCGCCCCTCTTTCCTGTGACGGGAACTGTGACACGGGGACAGAGCGGTGACAGAACCTCCGTCCCCCTGTCACTACTCCTCCGGCTTGGGGAGGATCAGGTTGAGGATGATGGCCATGAGCGCGGCCGGGGTGATGGCGTTGGAGCCGATGACGGTGGTCACCCAGCTGGGCATGCCCTCGCCCGCGAGGCAGCCCGACGCCATCCAGATGCCCAGGCCAAAGACGACCGAGGTGCCCACGATCGTGGTGACGCGCGGGGTGAGGCCGTCCCTGGTGAACATGCGGACGCCGTTCATGGTGATGGTGCCAAAGACGCCCACCGTGGCGCCGCCGATGACCGGCTGCGGGATGGCCGTGAGCAGCGCGGAGAGCTGCGGCAGCAGGCCAGCCGCGGCGAAGACCGCCGCCACGGTCACGAAGACCCACTTGTTGACGACCTTGTTGGAGCAGATGATGCCCACGTTCTGGCCGAGCGCGGAGGTGGGCAGGCCGCCGATGAAGGCGGAGACGAGCGACGTGGCGCCCTGGGAGACGATGGCGCCGGAGAGCTCGCGCTCGTCGGGCATGCGGTCCATGGCGCCGAGGCAGGCCGCGGAGACGTCGCCGATGACCTGGATGGCGACCATCGGGTAGACCACGGCGAGCGTGATGCAGACCTCGGGGTGGAACTCGATCGCGTACGGCATGATCTTGGGGAACGCGAAGATGCCCGCGGAGCCCACGGCGGAGAAGTCGAGCATGCCGAAGGGCGCGGACACGATGATGCCGGCGATCATGCCGAAGAAGACGCTGCCGAGCTTGAGGGTGCCCTTGGCGAAGTTGTTGAGGCCAAATACCACGGCAAACGTGACCAGGGCCACGCACCAGGCCTGCGGGGTGCCCCACAGCGGCGTGCCCTCGCCGCCGGCCATGTACTTGATGGCCGTCGGGTAGAGCGAGACGCCGATCGTGAAGATCACCGTGCCGGTGACGACCGGCGGGAAGAAGGCCTTGAGCTTGCCGTAGAAGATGCCAAAGAGGATGGCAGCGATGCCGCCCACGATCTCGCCGCCGAGCAGGGCGCCAAAGGAGAACGTGGCACCCATGGCCTGGAGCGCGGGCAAAAACGCGAACGAGACGCCCATGACGATGGGCAGGTTGCCGCCGATGCGACGGAACGGCGCGAAGGCCTGCAGCGCCGTGTCGATGGCGGAGAGGATCAGCGCGACCTGGATGATGTCGGTGCGCTGCTGGGTGGTGAAGTCAAAGGTGGCCGCGATGAGGATCGCCGGCGTGATGATGCCGGCGAAGGACGCCAGCACGTGCTGGAGCGCGCAGGGCAGCATCTCGCCGATGGGCGGCATCCCCTCACGCTGGAACAGGATCGCGGAGGACCCCTTCTCCTCCGCCGCTTGCGTCTTCGACATACTCGTCCTCTCCACGATGCTCCGACTATGTTTCGATAGTATTGCGCGGGGCGTGCTAACAAATTGTCTGCTTCGATGAAAATCTGTCAGACGGTAGGTTGCGGGGCGTGAGCGGTCGGGTGCGCGGCGGCCTCCAAAAAGTTTTCGTTGTCCTCGTGGTGATATAACGCGACGTCAGGACGTTCTTCTCGGCCTCACCGGCCCTCTCGGGCGCGGTCGGGACCAAACAAAAAGTTTGGTTGGCCTCCCTTTTCGGGTACCATCTCTCTCGTTCACACAACGCGAGGAGAACGCCATGACCGAGACACAGCTCGACTTCTACAAGCGGCTCGCCCACGCGCTCGCGCTGCAGTTTGGCAGCGGGTGCGAGATCGTCGTCCACGACCTCGAGACGACCGACCCCAGCCACTCGATCGTCGCCATCGAGAACGGCCACGTCACCGGCCGCAAGCTCGGCGACGGGCCGAGCCACGTGGTGCTGGAGGCGCTGCACGCCGGCACGGAGCGTCTCGAGGACCGCCTCGCCTACCTCACCAAGACCGCGGACGGCAAGATCCTCAAGTCGTCGACCGTGTTCATCCGCGACGACGAGGGCCGCACGGTGGGCATCTTTGCCGTCAACTACGACATCACGATCCTGCGCGCGATGGGCGACACGATCGCCGAGGTCGTGGGCACGGGCCCCAGCGCGCCGCGCGAGCCGGAGCCGATCGTGCGCAGCGTGGCCGACCTGCTGGACGACCTCATCGAGCAGAGCGTCCAGCTCGTGGGCACGCCCGTGGCGCTCATGACCAAGGAGGAGAAGGTCCGCGCGATCCGCTACCTCAACGACACCGGCGCGTTCCTCATCACCAAGAGCGGCCCCAAGGTCTGCAAGTACTTCGGGATCTCCAAGTACACGCTCTACAACTACCTCGACGAGGCCCGCGCCAGCGAGAGGGACGCGTAGACCGGGCACTTCCGGACGTTCTCGTGGCTCTACTCGAGCGCGGCGCAGTACGCTCGGGCATCCATGCTGGGGACGCGAGACCCGCGATAGGCGGACGCGTCACGCGTGACGATCGTCTCGGCGCCCAGAAGCTCCGCCGTCGCGCGGACGATGCCGTCCTCGAGGTCCGGCTCGTCCGACGCGAAGGCCGCATCCAGGATAGGACCCGTAAGCTCCGCCACCTCCATCAGCGCGCGGAAGTCGTCCAACCGCGCCCGCACGAGTGCCTCGTCATGATAGTGGCGACACAGGATGTAATAGGCGTCCTTGATGCCGGACGCAAGGATCACGGGCGTCTTGTCATCCGAGGAGAGCAGCGCCTCAAGCAGGTCGGCGGCATCCTGGTGCCTCTCGCGCGTCGCGCTGAGATAGTCGAGGATGATATTGGTGTCGAGCACGACCCTAGCCAAAGCGCCTCACCCTCTCCTCGTCGAGCAGCTCGCGGTCGCTCTTGTCCGCCGCCCAAGCCGGCTCACGCGAGACATCCCGCTCGATAGAGGCGGTGAGCGCATGAAAGCGCTCGAGACGCGCGCGACGGCTGGCCGCCTGGGGATCGGCCGGGTGGATGGTAACCCACGGCCTGTTGTTCTTGAGCACCACGAGCGTTGACCCCAGCTCGTTGACCTGCGCGGTCAGCTCGCTGAATCGGTTCTTCGCCTCGCGGACGCCCACCGCAGAAAGCTCCTTCATGTCATCCTCCCTCACCGTAGCTACAGTATACACCTTTGTGGCCACATTGCGAGAATGCCGCAGGCCCCCTAATGTGTGCGAGATGTAAGTTCACCGTCATTCTCGCCACCGCACCCGCCCCTTGGACCTAGGTTGGAAGGGAGCCGGGACGCTCTCATTGGGCGAGAAGAACGACGGGAGATGATGGGGATGCGGAGCGCGAGGACCCTGTCGGGCGTGCTGGGCATCGTCGCCGGCGCGCTGGCGCTCTTTGGGACCGTGGCCGTCGTGGGCGTGGAGCTCCCGCTCGCGACCATGCCGCTCTCGGCGGGCAGGTTGGCGGACGCGCTGCTTACCGTCTCGGAGTCGCTGCGAAGCATGCCGCTCGTCGGGGACCGCGTCGCGCAGGTCGTCGCCTTCCTGCAGAGCGTCTCCGGCGGGCGCCTCGCCGCCCTACTGTGGGCGCTCAGCATCGGTCACGTGGCCGTGTGCGTGACCGCCATCACCCTCGCGGCGCTCGGCCTCCGGGACACGGGCCGCACCTGGCAGCTCGCGGTGGCGGGCGCGCTCGTGGCGGCCGACGTCATCGCGGTCCTCATCCTCTGCTCGGTCATGAACTGGCAGCTCTACCTGATGGTCCGCTCGATCGCGCAGGGCAATCCCTGGGCCGTAGGGCGCGGGGTCGCGGGGCTCGAGTTCACACTCACCCCGGGACTCGGCCTCGCCATCGGCGGCTTTTCCGGCGGGTACGCGTTCGCACAGGCGCTTCTCGCCCGGCGCCACGCCGACTAGTTCACGCCACGGAAACCGCGACCGATGATCTCGGAGCTGCTCACGATCGTGATGAAGGCACTCGGGTCCTGCGCGCGCACAAAGAGGCGCAGCCGCATGGCCTCGCGACGCGAGAGCACGCTGGTGAGAATCGTCTGGCGCTTACCGGAGTACGCGCCCCAGCCAAAGGTCACCGTGGCGGTGCGGCCCAGCTTCTTGACGATGAACTCCTCCACGTCGCGCGGGTGGTCGCAGATGACCTGGCAGACCTTGCGCTGGCGGATCGACTCGATGAAGCCGTCCACCACGAAGGTCTTGCCGATGAGCGCGAGCACGCAGTAGAGGCCCACGCGCGCGCCAAAGATGCCGATCGCCGCCACGACCACGGCCACGTCCACGGCGAAGAGCGCCTTGCCGATCTCTATGTCGGTGCGCTTGCGCAAGATCATGGCCAGAATGTCCGTGCCACCGGTGGACGCGCCGATGTCGAAGACGATGGCCGATCCCACGGCCGGCAGCAGCACGGCAAAGCAGACGTCGAGCCAGAGGTCGCCGGTGACGGAGGTCGTGACCGGCATCAGCCACTCGAAGAGCGACGTGTATGCCGAGAGCGCGAACGACGCGAACGCGCTCCACAGCACCGCCCTGCGCTCCAGGAAGACCAGGCCGAGAAGGACGAGCACCGCGTTCATGATCCACATGTACGCGGAGACGGGAAGCATCGGCAGCGCGGCGTTGAAGAGGATCGCGAAGCCCGTGGTGCCGCCGAAGGCCAGGTGGTTGGGCGTCTTGAAGAGCACGAGCGCCACGGCCGTGAGGATGAGGCCCACGTTGAGCAGGGCGAAGAACTGCGGGAAGCTGTAGGCCATGCGCCGCCGCGAGAGCTTCTCCGCCCGGCGTGCCTCGTCGGGCGTCATCTCCTCCGCGACCGGCTCGACACCCTCCGCGACCTGCCCGTCCTTCTCGCCCACCGCTGGCTCCCCTCGCACGCGACGCCCACTCTCGCCCCGGAAGTCTACCAGCCCAGACCCAACTGTGGTAGCGGCGCTCGAGAGCTACGGGCGGACCCTTACGACTCGAGCCTCTCCGCCAGCATCTTGTTGAAGGCCTTGGGGTTGCCGGAGCCCTTGGCCGCCTTCATGCACTGCCCCACGAGAAACCCGAGCACCTTCTTGTTGCCGTCGCGGTACTGCTGGACCTGGTCGGTGCAGCGCGCGAGCACCTCGTCCACGATGGCGCCGAGCGCGCCCTCGTCGGTGGACTGGCGCATGCCGTGGACGTCCACGTAGGCGGCCGGGTCCTCGCCGGTGCCGTTGACCGCGTCGAGCACCTCGCGCGCCTGGGCGAACGTGATCGCGTCCTCGGCGAGAAGCGCCGAGAGGCTCGCGACCTGCGCCGGCGTGAGGGCGTCGTAGCTGGGGACGAGGTTCACCATGACCTTGGCCACGGTCTCCACGTTCTTCTCGCCCGCCGCGGCGAGCGTCTCCTCGAAGAAGACCGCGACCGCCGGGTCGCCCGCGAGCTGGGCGGCGTCGGCGCGCTTGAGGCCGAAGTCCGCCATGTAGCGGTCGCGCTTTGCGTCCGGCAGCTCCGGGATGCGCGCGCGGCAGCGGTCGACGAACTCGTCCGTGAGGTCGAAGGGCGCGAGGTCCGGGTCCGGGAAGAGGCGGTAGTCGTCAGCGGTCTCCTTGACGCGCATGACCACGGTGCGGCGCCGCGAGGGCTCCCAGTGGCGCGTCTCCTGGTAGACGATGCCGCCCTCCTCGAGCACCTCGGCCTGGCGGCAGATCTCGTACTCGAGCGCATCGTGCAGACTCTTGAACGAGTTGATGTTCTTCATCTCGGTCTTGGTGCCAAACTTGGTCTCGCCGCGGCGGCGCAGCGAGATGTTGCCGTCGCAGCGCATCGAGCCGCTTTCGAGCGAGCAGTCGGAGATGCCGAGCGTGAGGAAGGTCTGGCGCAGCTTCTCCATGAAGAGGCGCGCCTCCTCGGGCGTGCGCAGGTCGGGCTCGGTGACGAGCTCGATGAGCGGCGT
>CASFQX010000055.1 GCA_949296375.1 uncultured Olsenella sp. | reverse complement strand
TATTGTGGGAGGGCCTGCAGACGACGGTCTTCGTGACCGTGGTCTCGCTCGTGGTGGCGATGCTCCTGGGCATCCTCACCTGCCTCATGAACCTCTCCAAGATCGCCCCGCTGCGCGGCATCGCCAAGTTCTACATCTGGATCATCCGCGGCACGCCGATGCTCGTGCAGGCGTTCTACCTCTACTTTGCCGTGCCCCAGCTGCTCCAGGCCACGATCGCCCCGGACTTCCGCCTGGACGTGATCACCGCGAGCATCATCACCTTGATCCTCAACGCCGGCGCCTACATCGCGGAGATCTTCCGCGGCGCCATCCAGTCCGTGGACAAGGGCCAGATGGAGGCCTCGCGCTCGCTCGGCGTGGGCCACGCCACCACCATGCGCAAGATCATCCTGCCCCAGGCCGTGCGCATCTGCCTGCCCAGCCTCGTGAACCAGTGCATCATCACGCTCAAGGACTCCACGATCATGTACGCCATCGGCCTGCCGGAGATCATGAACCGCTCCAAGGCCTACGTCGGCCGCACGATGGAGTCGTTTGCCACCTACACCTGGGTCGCCATCATCTTCCTCGTGATCACCAGCGTGCTGATGCTCGTCTCGTCCCAGCTTGAGAAAAGGATGCGCAAGTAATGGCCGACAAGAACCAGAAGAGCGCCGAGCTCAAGATCCACGTCTCCGGTCTCACCAAGGACTTCGGCGAGAACCACGTCCTGCGTGGCATCGACATCGACATCCACGCCGGCGAGGTCGTCTGCGTGATCGGCCCGTCCGGCTCGGGCAAGTCCACGTTCCTGCGCTGCATCAACCGTCTCGAGGAGGCCACCTCCGGCGAGATCCTCATCGACGGCGAGTCCATCACCGGACCCAAGGCCAACGTCGACAAGATCCGTCAGCACGTGGGCATGGTCTTCCAGCAGTTCAACCTATTCCCGCACTACAGCGTGAAGCAGAACATCATGTACGCTCCCGTGGAGCTCAAGCTCAAGAGCAAGGAGGAGGCTGCCGCCACCGCGGAGCGCCTGCTCGCGCGCGTGGGCCTCTCCGAGAAGGCCGACGCCATGCCGCGCTCGCTCTCCGGCGGCCAGCAGCAGCGCGTGGCCATCGCCCGCGCCCTCGCCATGGACCCGGACATCATGCTCTTCGACGAGCCCACCTCCGCGCTCGACCCCGAGATGGTCGGCGAGGTCCTGGACGTCATGCGCGAGCTTGCCGACCAGGGCATGACCATGGTGGTCGTCACGCATGAGATGGGCTTTGCGCGCGAGGTCGCCGACCGCGTGATCTTTGTCGACGAGGGCGTCATCCAGGAGCAGGGCACGCCGGCCGAGGTCTTTGGCAACCCGCAGAACCCGCGCACCCAGAGCTTCCTCTCCAAGGTCCTCTAGGCGCGGACGGCGCGTATCATGCTGGGAATCGTTGGCTACGGGGGCTTTGTCGCGTCTGCGGCGGCTCTCTGCCTCACGCCGGGCATCGACACCGTCTACATCCTCACGCGCACCGTCTCCGGCGGACGGCGCGAGGGGCTGGCCAGCGCGTTTGGCATCAACGCGGGTCTGGTGGTGCACACGATCCTGGTGGCGGCCGGGCTGTCACTCGTGCTCGCCGCCTCGCCGGTGGCCTTCAACGTGATCAAGGTCGCGGGTGCGGCCTACCTTGCGGTGATGGGCGTGCGGAGCATCCTCTCCGGGGGCTCCTCCTTCTCGGTGGGTGAGGGGAGCGACGAGCCTGCCGGTAGCTCCAACCTGCGCGTCTTTGCCCAGGGCGTGCTCACCAACGTGCTCAATCCCAAGATCATCCTGTTCTTCCTGGCGCTGCTGCCGCAGTTTGTGGCCACACCCAACAACTTCGGCCCCGTGCCGTTTCTTGCACTCGGCCTCACCTACGTGGCGCTCTCCACGCTTTGGACCGTGGTGATCGTACTTGTTGCGGCGCCCTTTTCGCGATTGCTCACGCGCAGCCCACGTGCGGGGCGCGTGACCTCCGTGGTCTCTGGCCTCGTCTACATCGCGCTCGGCGCAATGATCTTCTTCACGGCGTAGGGGTCCTGCGCCGCGCCGCCACGCACCCGCCAAAGGGCTTGAGGCAGTAAAATCGGCCTCCGGTGTCACTTTGAGCCCCGTTTGTGTGGCGATTTTTGAGATTGCTCGGCGAGAGTATAAAAGATAAAACCGCTATCTGGGAAAACGTCTCCTCGGCTGACGCTTGGAAGCTCTCGATTTCGTTCCGTCCACACAAACGAGCCCTAAAGTGACAGTGGAAGGCCGATTTACTGCCTCAAGCCTTCCGAAACGGCTCTCGCTGCTCGATTACGTTGCCCAAGGTCGTCTAGCGCATCACCGACGTGGCGATGTAGGCGGCGTAGAGAACCACGAAGACCACGCCGTTTGCGCGGCTCATCTCGTGACGGCGGCCGATGAAGGCAAAGCCCACGAGCACGGCCGAGAAAATCGCGAGCAGTGCGAGGTCCACGTTGTATGCCGCATCGTAGGGGATGTTGGCGAAGAGTGCCGGCCCGCCCATGACGAGCAGCAGGTTGGAGATGTTGGAGCCCACGACGTTGCCCACGGCGATGTCGGAGTTGCCGCGGAAGGCGGCCACCACGCTCGTGACCAGCTCGGGCAGGCACGTGCCGAGCGCCACCACGGTGATGCCGATAATGCGCTCGGAGATGCCCATGGCGCCCGCGATCTCAACGGAGTTGTCCACCACGAAGTCCGCACCAAACTTGAGCATCGCGATACCACCCACGATGAAGAGCAGGTCGCGGAAGGTGTTGGAGGAGACGACGCCGGTGTCGGGGTCCTCCGGGATACTCTCCTTCTCCGTCGCGCCCTCGCGCAGGCCCACCACGACGGTCCGCGCCACGAAGGCAAGAAACGCCACCAGCAAGACGATGCCCTCGATCAGGGTGACCTGCCCGTCCGTGTTGGCAACGAGCGCAAGCAGGCCGCAGGCCGCCACGCTCACGGGGATCTCGAAGCGCTGCGTGCTGCGCGAGAGCGTGACCGGGGCGATCACCGCCGAGAGACCGAGGATGAGCAGCAGGTTTGCCAGACAGCTGCCCACGACGTTACCAAAGGCCATGTCTGCGTGGCCGCCCACGGCGGAGGTGACGCTGACCACGAGCTCCGGCAGCGACGTTCCGATGGCCACGATGGTGAGCCCGGCCACGCGCTCAGGCACTCCGAGCCGCGCGGCGATGCTGCATGCGCCGTCCACGAGGAAGTTGGCACCAAAGATGAGCAGGGCAAATCCGAGCACGATGATGATGAGGCTGAGAAGCACGACGGTCCTTTCCGGATCGGGGATACCACATCTGAGTATTCCATGGCCCGATTTGCCCCAATTCGAGCTGGCGACCGACTCCCAAGCGAATCCACAGATGCGCCAACCGTACAAACCTCCCCGAATTCAGGCCCGAGTGTCTGAAGCGAGTAGGTTTGTATGGTTGGCTGAGCTACAGGACTACTTCTCCCGGCTGATGATGATCGCTCCGCCAAGAAGCGCTAGGCCAAAGATCAGGCTGGCGAGAAGGGCGCTCAGCTCGCTGGCCGGGTCGCTGGTGCTTGGAAGCGAGCCCTCGTCATGTCTGTCGGCTGTACCAGAGGGCGGGTCAGCTTTGCCCGACGGCTGGTCGGAGGCGTCGCTTTGGTCCTGGTCAGGTGCTGGGTTCGGCTTCGGCTCGGGCGTTGGCTCCGGATCGGGTTCCGGCTCCGGGTCGGGCGTGGGGTCCACCACAGGAGGTTCTTCCACGTCATCAGGCAAAACGAGCGCACCGTTGTTGCCCAGCCGCGCCGAGAGACGCACCGCACCCTCGCCCGTCTCGGTGAGCGCGAGCTGGTCAACGTACGGCGCGCTGCCCGTGGCGTTGGGGTCCTTCTCGCTCGATCCCAGGGCAACGGGTCGCACGTAGCGCGGCGTGCCCGCGAGCGCCACGCACTGTCCGTCCCTCACGTCAAAGCGCAGGGGGATCTCGCTCGCGTCAAGGGCCACCGTGTAGGGCTCCATGCTCTTCTCGACCTTGGCCGGCGCGTCGTCATCCGCCGAGGAGACGTCCGCCGTGTAGACGGTCTGCTCGAAGTAGTAGGTCTGCCCGCTCTGCGGAAGCGTCATGAGCGGGGCGTAGCCGCTCGACGTGCGCGAGAAGAGCGGGGTGTCGCGCGAGAACGCATAGTAGGAGTTGGTCTGCGCCGCCCAGGCAGACGCCACGGCTCCCGCGGCGGCGTCGGTGCCCTTGCCGGTAAAGGCACTTGCAAAGACCGCCCGCGCACCCGAGGGCACGTGCTGCACGTCCGCGCCGAGCGCCGCCTCAAGCTCCTCGTCGCTTACCTCCTCGCCGGCATCGGCGCGGTCGAGCACGGCCTCGGTGTCCGGCGTGGGCGAGACGAGGTATGCAAAGCGCAGCGGCTTCACGTCCGTATCGCCGTCAAGCGCCAGTGTGGCCGAGCCGTCCTCTGCCACGGTCACGCTCGTGCGGCGCGCGGGAACGGCATCAACGGGCACCGAGAGCAAAAGCGTCTGCCGCCCGGTGGTAAGGCTCGTCTCCACCATGACCACAAAGTCGTAGAGCGTGACGTCGCCGCCGGTGTACTGGTTGGGAAGGTTCCCGATGTAGTAGTACGTCTCGCAGACGGCGGTGGCGCCCGCGGCCAGCGCGTCCTCGATTTTCTCGCGCACGTCCTCGGGCGCCCGTTCCTGCCAGCGCCCGTCCGCGGCGGCGTCCACCTCCGCCTGCGTGGCAAAGGCGAAGGGCTCGCCGCCCATCGGGATCATCTCGTGCGCGTCGTTCACGTACCAGGAGGCGCGGTTGGAGAAGTTCCCGGGGCTGGCGTAGGAGAACTGGCCGTCCTGCAGGGCGTCGTAGAAGAGGTCGTAGACGGCATACCCGAGGTTGTAGCGCGCGTTCATGGCATCGACGATGTAGCCAAACTCGTGCGTGGCCTCCACGTGGCCGGGGTCTTCGAGGCTGATCTTCACGGCCTGCGCGGCCAGCTCGCCATCGAGCAGCGTTTCCCCGTACACGATGCCGCTCACGCGCGAGACCTCCATGCCGGGACCAACCTCGTCGGACACGGTGACGCGGCTGCCGCCGGGGCGATCGTCGCCGGGGCCGCCCGACGCCGGCGCCGTGTAGACCACGCCGAGCGAGCGGTCCACCACGGTGCCAAAGGCCCACGAGAGCGCGGTCGCGCTGCGGGCGGAGAGATAGTCGTCGACGGGCGTGATCTCATAGCCGTCGGCGGCGCTGAGCAGGTCCGGCGCGCAGGGGAAGGTGACGTCCTCGGCCACGAGGCCGCTCGGGCCGGAGCCAAAGAGGTGCAGCGTGACGTCCTTCTCGCCCGCCGCGGAGGCCTCGGCGAGCGTCTGCGCCGCCGCAGAGAGGTTTTCCCGCAGGTCCGTTCCTGCCGCCGCTCCGGTGCCGGGCAGAGGGTGGTGCGCCTGCTCGTGGGCGGTTTCCAGCAGGTAGGCGGCAGTCTCGCTCGTGTCCAGGCCGCAGGTGAAGAACGTGAGCGGCCGCTTGGCGCCCCATGCTGCGTTCACGCGCGCGGCCTCGTTTCGCATCGTGAGCAGCGTGGCGAGAAGCGCGTCCGTGCCGTAGCCGTTCTCTCGGCTTCCCGGCAGCGGGCCCAGAAATCCCGTTCCGTCGCCGGTGTAGACGGGCGGGTTTGTGAAGCTGGGGCTCGCCATCGGCGGGGTCTCTCGGCCCATGAGGCAGAGCACGGGGACGCGGCCCTCGGAGCCAGGGTCGTTTGCGGCGCCCACCAGCACGTTGCCCGCCACGTGCGTGGCAAGCTGCAGGTAGGACCCGCTGTCAAGCCGTGCGGAGGCCGTCACGCCCCCGCCGTCCGTGGCTGTGGCGGTCACAGAAAGCGTGCCGCCGTCGTACGCGATGTAGTGGCCGTTCCCGTCCGGTGCGTAGGTGCCGAGCGGCATGAGCGTCGTGACCTTGGAGTCGTAGCCGATCACGGCCACGCGCGTGGGGACGGCGCCGTCACCGTTTTCCGCCATGAGGCGCGCGACTGCCTGGTTGAGGGCGTCGACGAGGTAGTCTGCCTGAGGCCGGCCGCCGTAGGTGATGTCCTCGAGGAGCCGGTTGGTGCTCACCACAAAGACCACGTCGTGCGCGGGGCCGCCCTCCTGACGCACGGAGACGGCCGAGGCCAGCGTGGAGAGGCCCACGATGAAGCTGTGGTCGTCCGCGTCTACCTTCACGGGCAGGCCGGCGGCGCACGCGTCGTCAGCACTGGCATAGACGGACTTGTCGGCCCAGATGCGCCCGGCGTTCTCCGTTGAGACGGTGCCGGAGCCCGTGCCAAAGACCTCCTCCCAGCGGGCGGAGGTGTCGGGGTCAACGAGCTTGCTCACCCCGGTAGTTTCCGCGCGTGCGGCGGGCGCGGCGGCCAGCACAACGACGGCTGCGGCAAATAGGGCGAGAAGTGCGTGCGTGAGCGTGCGGCGTCGAGACATGATGCTCCGATTCTGCGATGGGAAAGAGAAACAAATGACCCTTGTATACCCGCATTTCTCGCTTGTCCGCGTACGCTTGACCCGTGTGACACCAAAGCCGCGCATGTCTGACGACTTGCTGAGCGGCGGCTCGACGCAGCCTTGCGGCTCACCCCCTTCTCGCCGTGCCCTGCCCCGCCCCTCTCGCCAGCCCCCTCGCCCGGGCCGCTCGAACTCTGACTTTTGCACGAGCGCATCCGTCCTGCAGATGATTAGAATATACATATCCGCAGGTATAAGCATCGCTCACCTTCGAACCGTTGTTGAGAAACCCTTTTCGCTCGTGCAAAAGTCAGAGTTGGCGCAAGGGGGGGTGCGTGACAGTGGGTCGGACGGCGGCGGGAGCCGGCGGGCCCGGTGAGCCGGCTGCATGCTACACTGGTACCAACCACATACCGAGGGCACGGCTCTTGCAGCTGCTACGTCATGTTGAAAACGGCTCCGGTTTGACTCCGGATCAGCACACGGCTGTGCCAGGGACGGCGGGGGACGCCCGCTGGCCCCGCCTT
>CASFQX010000054.1 GCA_949296375.1 uncultured Olsenella sp. | reverse complement strand
GATGTTGCCGAGGATGATCTCGTCGAACTTCACGCCAGCCTTGACCATCTCCAGATAGACGCCCGGCTTCTTGACGACGATGAAGAGACGCTGGTCGTCGTACTTGCCGGCGAGGATGTTCGCCGCGGCCTTGGCGACCGGAAGAACGGAGAGCTTGCAGGTGGCGGGGGTGGCCATGCGCAGGACCTGCTTCTGCGTGGCGTCCTCGGACACCTGGTCATCGACGACCATGAAGCGGCTGACCTGACGGGCGTTGGCCCAGAGGTTGCCGACCTGGCCGTGGATGAGGCGGAAGTCAACGCGTGCACCAACAATCATGTTACTCAACTCCTTCTTTCTCCAGTTGTCGGATGAGGGGCTCGGAGCGCAGGGAGATGTTGTCGCAGACGGTCCCCTCCGTCTCAAACAGCACGAGCTCGTTGACGCCGGCGCGCGTCAGGCCATGGGGGACGTAGAGCGTGGAGGCGGGACCAATCTCCCAGTACCTGCCCACGTTGACCCCGTTGACAAACGCGACACCCTTGCCAAAGCCCGTAGTGTCCAGGAAAGTGTCTGCCGGCTCGTCGAGCGTGAACTCAAAGCGCGAGAAGGACGGCGTCCCCTCGGCCCAGCCGGCGGAGTAATCGATTTTAGAGACATCCTCGAGGGAAAGACAATAGGCATCCCAGTCGAGGACGAAGTGAAGGTCGACGCAGACGCCCGTGCGGATGCCCTTGCGCTGCGTGTCCGCGAGGAACTTGTGGCCGTAGTTGACGCGGCCCATGTTCTCCACGAGGACGTCGAGCTGGTTGTGCTTCTCGGGAAGGGCGTAGCGGATGTCCTCGCCGATGTGCTCCTGGTACTGCGTGGCAACGAGCTTCTCGTTGACGAAGACCTGGGCACGGTCGCGGCCGTCCACCACGCGAATCCGCTCGGGCTCGAGCGTGTCGCGCTCGATCTGCGTACGGTAGAGGACGTAGCCGTAGGACTGGCCCATGTCCTCCATCGTCTGCGGGTAGAGCGAGCTCACCGGCGTGGCGAGGTTGGCGATGTTCTCGAAGAGGCCCGTGCGGCCCGTGAGGCTGATCTTCTCGGCGGAGAGCGCCGCGGCCTGCTTGACGAGCGGCTCGGCGGTCCAGGCGTCCGGGAAGAGGTCGCGCACCACGTCGCGCAGCTTGTACCACTTCTCCGTGGGGTTGCCCTCCTCGTTGAGGGGGGCGTCGTAGTCGTAGGAGGTGACCTGGTGGAGGTCATGGGTGTGGCGGGCGGAGCAGCCGTTCATGAAGCCGAAATTGGTTCCGCCGTGGAACATGTACAGGTTGATGGAGCCGCCGAGCTCGAGCAGCTCGCGCACGCAGTCAGCAAGGTCCTGGGCGTCACGGAGGATGACGTTCTCGCCCCAGCGGTTGAACCAGCCGTCCCAGAACTCCATGCACATGAGGGGCCAGTTCTTGCCGTGCTCCTCGTGGAAGGCCTTGAGCTGGGCGAAGTTCTCAGCGGAGCGAGAGCCGAAGTTGCCGGTGACAAAGACGTCGTCGTCGATCAGCGTGCCGGCGCGCAGACAGCCGCGCCACGGACCGTCGGAGGTGCACAGCGGCACGTCCACGCCACGCTCGAGCATGAGGTCGCGGATGGCGCGCAGGTACTCCTTGTCCTGGCAGTACGAGCCGTACTCGTTTTCCACCTGCATCATGATGACGTTGCCGTCATGGGTGATCTGGCGCTCAACGAGAATCGGCATCAGGGCATCGTAATAGGAGGCAACACGCGCGAGGAACTTGGGGTCGCGCGAGCGCGGGCGCATCGAGCGGTCCGCCAGCAGCCAGGCCGGGAAGCCGCCCCACTCCCACTCCGCACAGATGAACGGAGACGGGCGCACGATGGCCAGTAGGCCGAGCTCGGCCGCCTCGTCGAGGAAACGCGCGAGGTCAAGCCCGGCGGTGAAGTCAAACTCGCCGGGGTGCGGCTCGTGGAGGTTCCACGGGACGTACGTCTCGACGGTGTTGAAGCCCATGGCCTTGAGGTTGTACAGCGAGTGGTGCCAGTCCTCCGGG
>CASFQX010000053.1 GCA_949296375.1 uncultured Olsenella sp. | reverse complement strand
CAGGGCTGGCTCCTTGGCAACGAGCTCTACGGTGCCCTCTGGGACCTCGCCCCCGGGGAGGTAGCGGCGGCGAAATGCTAAGTTGGGATTGCGCCGGAGGATGCGCCCCGCCTGCCCCCACTTGCGCGTACGTCGCAAATGCGCCATGCTAGCAGCACAAACGCCGTCGAGAGGGGACACCATGCCGGGAAAGCGCGTCGACGTCATCAGCTGGGACGAGTTCTTCATGCGCGTCGCCGTCGCTGCGAGCCTGCGCAGCAAGGACCCAAACACGCAGGTCGGGGCCTGCATCGCCGACACCAACCACCGCATCCTCTCGGTGGGCTACAACGGCACGCCCTCCGCGCTCAACGACGACGAGTTCCCTTGGGGCACCGCAGAGGACCCGCTGCACGACAAGCACAACTACGTGATCCATGCCGAGGCCAACGCCATCCTCAACTACCGCGGCTCGCTCAAGGACATGACGGAGGCAACGGTCTACGTGACGCTCTTCCCGTGCCACGAGTGCGCCAAGACCCTCGTGCAGGCGGGCGTCGGCGAGGTCGTCTACCTGGACGACAAGTACGACGGCACCGAGGACAACCTCATCTCGAAGAACATCCTCCAGCGCTGCGGCGTTGCCTATCGTCAGATCGCGCTGAGCGACTAGCCTGTCGGGCGAGCCTCCCCGGCATCGTGCCAAGCGTTGCTTCCGGGTCGTGTGGACTGAGCGAATAGCCGCTCGTCTCGCGACGCGAGGTCATGCATGCGGATATAATCCTCCACATATGTGCACCGACGCTGAACACGGGAGACCTGCCAGATGGCTTCCATGAACGAAAAGGACTACTACGCGATTCTCGAGGTCGAGAAGGACGCCTCGACCGAGGAGATTCGCAAGGCCTTCCAGACCAAGGCGCGCAAGCTCCATCCCGACGTGAACAAGGAGCCGGGCGCGGAGGAGAAGTTCAAGGAGGTGTCCGAGGCCTACGCGGTTCTCTCGGACCCCGACAAGCGCAAGCGCTACGACGCCATGCGCTCCGGCTCGCCCTTTGGCGGGTATGGGGCCCCGAGCTCTCCCGCTGGCGGCTACTCCGACCCCTTCGGCTTTGGGGGCAACCCCTTCGGCTGGGGGCCGTTTGGCGCGAGCACGGCTCGCCGGCGCTCGCGCGCCTATCGTCCGCGCGCGGGCTCAGACGTCACCTACGAGCTCGAGGTCGATGCGACGACGGCTGCGAGCGGCACCAAGCGCGGCGTCACCTACCAGCGCTACGCCGCGTGCGACGCGTGCCACGGCTCGGGCTCTGTGGAGTCTGACAAGCCTGTTACCTGCCCGACCTGTGGCGGAAGCGGGCACATCACAGTTGACACCGGCATCTTTGGCGTCATGGCCATGACCTGCCCCGAGTGCGAGGGCACGGGCAAGGTCGTTGCCGATCCCTGCTCCGTCTGCGGCGGCTCCGGCCGCACGCTCACCGCGAGCGAGGTCGTCGTGGAGGTGCCCGCCGGCAGCCACGACGGGGACGAGGTACGCGTGGCGGGCATGGGCAACGCCGGAACCAACGGGTCCTCGGCGGGCGACTTCGTCTGCCAGGTCTGCGTCCCGGAGGAACGGCTCACGAGGCGCCAGGCGAGCGGCTTCAACCTCATCGGCTTCGTCGTGCCGCTCTTTGCCCTCGAGCTTCTGAGCTCGCGTCCGGGTGCCGCCGTGACGGCGTTTCTCGTTGCGCTGCTCGTCGTGGGCGTCGTCCTCGTGATACGCGACGGGCTCAGGGCGTCGCTTCGCTGGTGGAGAAACGCGGGCGTGGCCACGCTCAACGGCCTCACCAACGGCGTGTTCATGGCGCTCTTCTTCATGCTGCTCTCCTCGTGCAGCATGGGTTTCTATCCGTACGGATTCTTCCTGTTCTAGCCGCTGCGCGGCTGGGGCACGCATCCCGTCGCCGAGGTGACGGGTGGTTGGGTATGTACGTCTTGGGAGATGTAACGTGGAACCAAAGAGGGACTACTATGAGGTGCTCGAGGTGCCTCGCGACGCGGACGCAAAGACGATCAAGCGGGCCTTCCTCAAGAAGGCGCGCAAGCTCCACCCGGACGTGAACGACGCCCCGGATGCCGAGGAGCGCTTCAAGGAGGTAAACGAGGCGTACTCCGTGCTTTCCGATGACCAGAAGCGCGCCAACTACGACCGTTACGGAGACCCGAACGGCCCGGCAGGCTTTGGGTCTGATTACGTGGACGTCTCCGACATCTTTGGGGGCGGCGGGTTTGGCTTCGGAGACATCTTCGACTCCTTCTTCGGCGGCATGGGCGGGCGCGGCGCCGCCCAGACGCAGCGGACGCGTGGCCGCGACATGGGCATCCGCCTCACCGTCTCCCTCGAGGAGGCTGCGGCGGGGTGCACCAAGACGGTTGCCTACACGCGTCTCGCCCCTTGCGAGGACTGCGGCGGCTCCGGCGCCTCTGAGGGAGGTCACCTGCACACCTGCGACCGCTGCCACGGAACCGGGCGCGTCGTGGAGGTGCAGCGCACGATCTTTGGCCAGATGCAGACGCAGACGACCTGCCCCGAGTGCCACGGTCAGGGGAAGGTCATCGACCATCCCTGCGAGACCTGCGAGGGACAGGGCCGCACGCCGTCGCGCGAGAAGGTCGAGGTGCGCGTGCCCGCGGGCGTCCACTCGGGCCAGACGATCACCGTGGAGGGCAAGGGCGAGGCCGGTCTCAGGGGCGACGCCTGCGGCAACCTCGTCGTGAGCGTGGAGGTGTCCGAGAGCGACCGCTTCGAGCGACAGGGCGACGACCTCTACTGCACCGTGCGCGTCGACTCCCTGCAGGCCATCGTGGGCACTACGGTCACGATCGACGGCATCATGGAGGGCGAGCGCGTCACCGTCGAGGTTCCCGCGGGCTGCCAGTTTGGGCAGCGCGTGACGGTGGAGGGCTACGGCATGCCGCGCGTGGGCATGGTCGCCCGCGGCAGGCTCGTTGTCGTCGTCCAGGCGGAGACCCCTCAGGACCTCTCCAAGAAGCAGCTGCTAGATATTGCCGCGATCGTTGCCGAGCGCTCGCTCGACGACGCGCCCGCCCCCGAGAGGGACGTCGCGCGCGAGGGCTCCTCGGCGGCTGAGAGTGCCGCGGAGCACTTCTCGAAGGAGCGATGGCGTGCCCCGAAGAACCCCTTCAAGGGCGGTCGCAGGTGAGCGAGAAGTGCGGTGTTTCCCTCGTCAACCTCGGCTGCCGCGTCAACCGCGTGGAGCTCGACGCCATGGCCCTCGAGCTCGAGCGATCGGGGGCGGAACTCGTCCCGGAGCGCGAGGCTGACGTCATCATTGTCAACACCTGCGCCGTAACGGGCGAGGCCGAGGCAAAGACGAGAAAGGCGGTGCGCCGTGCGGCGTCCCTGCCTGGCCAGCCGCTCGTCATAGCTACGGGCTGCGTGGCCAACCTCTTTGCCGACGAGATCTCCGCGCTTGCGCCCAATGTGCGCGTGGAGCGGGACAAGGCGGCAGTGGCGGCGCTTGCCGCGAGTGCGCTCGGCCTCGTGCAGGGGGGAGACGCCCCGATTTCCTGTGACGCCCCCACGCCCACAGGGCGCACGCGCCCCGGCATCAAGATTCAGGACGGCTGCGACAATCGCTGCACCTACTGCATCGTCTGGCGCGCCCGCGGCGCCGCTCGATCGATGCCTCCAGAGGAGGTTCTCGCCGCCGTGCGGGCGGCCCAGGAGCGCGGTGCCCATGAGGTCGTGCTCACGGGCATCAACCTCGGGAGCTACCGCGCGCCGAGCGAGGGGGGAGACGAGCTTGCTCTGTCGGGTCTTCTCGACCTGCTCCTCACCAAGACCGACGTGGAGCGCATCCGGCTCTCCTCGATCGAGCCGCCCGACGTCACGGACGAGCTCTGTCGGACGATGGCGGCGGCGGGGGAGCGCGTGGCGCCCTTCCTGCACGTGTGCCTCCAGTCTGGCTGCGACGAGACGCTCAGGCGCATGGCGCGCGTCTATCGCACCGACGCCTTCCGCCGCGTGGTGGAGACCGCGCGCGAGCACCTCCCGCACGTTGCCCTCGGGACCGACCTCATCGTTGGCTTTCCCGGCGAGACGGACGACGACTTCGAGCGATCGCTCGAGTTCTGCCGGGAGATGCGCTTCTCAAAGATGCACGTGTTCCGCTACTCCCGCCGTCCGGGGACGCCGGCAGCCACGATGCCTGGCCAGGTGGACCCGCATGTCATGGCAGAGCGCGGCGAGCGTGCCCGCGCGCTTGCCGACGAGATGCGCCTCGACGAGGCGCGGCGCCAGGTGGGTTCCCGGGATCTCGTCGTCGTGCAGTACCCCGGCCGCGGCGTCTCCGGTGGCCTCTTCGACGTCCTTCTCGACCCGTCGGTCCCCGTGGACAGCCTCGTTCCGGTGCGTCTCACGGACGTCCGCGACGACGCGACGCTCGTGGCAGAGCTGCTGTAGCGCGGCGCTCGTGGTTCGCCCGTCCTTCTCGCATCCGGCTTTCTCGAAATAACACGCAGAATCGACTTTTTTCGAAAAACTCAACTGGGAATATAGATAGTTGTGTTTGATTCTGCGTGTTATTTGGGTGGTGCGCCGGGACGAGAGGCGCAGCGAGCCGAGAAGCGTGCCGGGACGAGAGGTGCGCCGGGACGAGAGGCGCAGCGAGCCGAGAAGCTTGCCGGGACGAGAGGTGCGCCGGGACGAGAGGCGCAGCGAGCCGAGAAGCTTGCCGGGACGAGAGGTGCGCCGGAGCGAGAAGCGCAACGTGCCGAGAGGCTCGCTGGGGCGAGAAGTGCGCCGGGCCATGGCGGCGGACGACGAGCGAGCCACGCTGCGCCGCCCCGGCCGAGACGGCGGCGCAGTTGGGCTATCATCTGAGCCGTAGTCGTCTCAGGAGGAACATGGAGCCCACTCAGGTTCGTCTCACCATACCGGACTCGGTCGACCCCACCGCACTCATGGGCCCGGCGGACTCGCTGCTCAGGCGCATCGAGGACGGCTTTGATGCCATGGTCTCGGTGCGAGGCAACGTGGTGAGCGTCTCCGGGCAGGCAGACGTGGTCGACCAGGTTACCTCGGTCTTCTCGCGCCTCATCCGTCTTGTGGAGATGGGGGAGAGTCCGAGCGTCGGTGAGGTGGACATAATCATCGACCAGGTGAGGCACGGCGCCGAGCGGGCGTCGCTCGTCGGAGACGACATCCTGCTCACCTATCGCGGTCGCGCGATCCGTCCCAAGACTCCGGGTCAGAAGCGCTACGTCGAGTCCATTCGCAGAAACACCGTCACCTTTGGTCTTGGCCCCGCCGGAACCGGTAAGACCTACCTCGCCATGGCGATGGCGGTGGCGGCGCTCAAGCGGCACGAGGTCGGTCGCATCGTGCTCGCGCGACCGGTTGTTGAGGCAGGTGAGTCGCTCGGCTTTTTGCCGGGAACGCTTGCCGAGAAGCTCGACCCCTATGTGCGGCCGCTCTATGACGCCCTCTTCGACATGACCGACATCGAGAAGGGCAACGTCCTCATCGAGCAGGGCATCATCGAGATCGCCCCGCTCGCCTACATGCGCGGGCGCACCTTCAACAACGCCTTCGTCATTCTCGACGAGGCGCAGAACACCACACCCGAGCAGATGAAGATGTTCCTCACGCGCCTGGGCTTCTCGTCCACCTTCGTCGTCACCGGCGACGCCTCCCAGCGCGACCTGCCCGGCGAGGGCGGACTGGAGTCTGCTCGCCGCGTGCTAGAGGGTATGGATGACATCGCCTTCGTGGACTTTGACAGAAACGACATCGTGCGCCATGCGCTCGTGGCGAGAATCGTTGACGCCTACGAGCGCGACGCGAGCGAGAGGGGACAGTCGTGACGGAGAACGAGTACGACGTCATCTGCGAGGAGGGCGTCTCCTGCCCGCTCGACGACGATGAGATCGCCGCCATCTGCGACCGCGTTCTCGAGGAGGAGGGCGCCGGCCGCCCCTGCATGGTGTCCGTCTCCCTCGTGGGGGAGGGGCGCATCCGTGAGCTCAACGCCGAGTGGCGTGGGGTCGACCGCGCAACGGACGTGATCTCGCTCGAGTGCGAGCGACCCGATGATCCGTCCCTCGCCCCCGGCGAGCCCTGCGAGCTCGGTGACATCGTGCTCGCACCCGCCTACATCGCCCGACAGGCCACCGCCTTTGGTACCACCGTGGCGGACGAGTGTCGCCTGCTGCTCGTTCACGGCCTGCTGCACCTCCTCGGCCACGACCACCTCGACGAGGCTGAGGCCGTTGCGATGGAGGCCCGTGAGGACGAGCTTCTCGGCCTCATCCCCACGGACGGCACGCTCGACCGCGTGGTCATCACGCGGCACCGTGAGGAGGAGGGCGCATGATTCCCGGATCAAAGAGCGACCACCCCGGCTTTCGCAAGAGCTTCCTCTTTGCCATCCAGGGCTTTCGCACGGCCGTTGCCACCGAGCGCAACATCAAGGTCATGCTCGCTGTGGGCGCCTGCGCGGTGGTCGCGGGGCTGGCGCTCCAGATTGACCTTCTCAGCTGGGCCATCGTCCTGCTCTGCTGCGGAGTTGTCATCATGGCCGAGCTCATGAACACCGCGATCGAGACCGTGGTCGACCTGGTCTCGCCCGAGTTCCACCCGCTTGCGGGCCGCGCCAAGGACATCGCCGCAGCGGCGGTCTGGGTGCTCTCCTTTCTCGTCGCCATCGTCGGTGTCCTCGTCTTTCTCAACGCGATTCTTGCGCGCCTGTAGCACGGAGGTTCCATGACCGAGAAGAACAAGCCCTTCACCAGCGGATTCGTTGCGCTCGTTGGGCGCCCCAACGCCGGAAAGTCGACGCTTCTGAACGCCATCATGGGCGAGAAGCTCGCCATCACGAGCCCCGTGGCGCAGACGACGCGCCGCCGCATGCGCGCCGTGGTCAACACCGACCACTCCCAGCTCGTGATCATCGACACGCCGGGCCTGCACAAGCCCAAGGACGCCCTGGGCTCCGAGCTCAACAAGAGCGCCCTCGGCGAGCTTGCTGACGCCGACGTCGTTGCCTTCCTCGTCGACGCCACGAAGCCCGTGGGCCGCGGCGACGAGTGGGTGGCCAACCACGTGGCGCGTGCGGAGGCGGACTACAAGCTGCTTGTGCTCACGAAGGCTGACGTGGCCAAGCCCGAGCAGGTGGCCGCCCAGCTCGAGGCGGCCCGTGCGCTCTGCGACTTCGACGACGAGCTCGTGGTCTCGGCCACCGAGGGCTTCAACGTCGACGCCTTCGTCGAGCTCGTCTCCGCGCACCTGCCCGAGGGGCCGCGGTGGTTCCCGGAGGACATGGACGTGGACGCCTCGCCCGAGGAGCTCGTCGCCGAGTTCGTGCGCGAGAAGCTCTTCCTGCACCTGCGCCAGGAGCTCCCGCACTCCGTTGGCGTCATCTGCGACGACATCGAATTCACCGACGACGACCACGCCACCATCACGGCTACGATCCTCGTGGAGCGCGAGGGTCAGAAGGGCATCGTCGTCGGTCGCGGCGGCCAGATGATCAAACAGGTTGGCATCGAGGCTCGCCGTGACATCGAGCGACTGCTCAACTGCAAGGTCTTTCTCGACCTCACGGTGCGCGTCTCCCCGGCGTGGCGCCGCGACGAGCGTCAGATTCGCCGTCTCGGCTATTCCGTTGAGGAGTAGCCTTGCCCGGGAGGCGCACCTATCGCACGCGGGCGATCGTGCTCGACCGTACCAAGCTTGCCGAGCAGGACCTCATCCTGGCGCTCCTTCGCGAGGACGGCTGCGAGGGGAGGGCCGTGGCGAAAGGCGCCCGCAAGCCGGGTGGGAGGCTCGCCGCGCGGGTCGAGCTCTTCTGCGAGACGGACTTCCTGCTGGCGGCAGGGCGCTCTCTCGACGTGGTGAGCGAGGCCCAGACGGTGGAGCCGCACGCCGGTTTGCGCGGGGACTACGAGCGCGTGGCTGCGGCGAGCGTCGTTGCCGAGGTCGCGCGTCTCACCTGCTACGAGGACGCTCCGGACCCCTTCCTCTATCCCGTCTGCTCGCGAGCGCTGCGGGCCTGTGAGGAGGCCGCGGACCGCACCCACCTCGACCTCGTCGTAGCAGCCTATGCGATGAAGGTCCTGGCGCACGGTGGCTGGCGTCCCGAGCTCACGGGCTGCTGCGCCTGCGGGGATGAGGACCTCGCGTACTTCTCGGCCTCCGCTGGCGGCGCGCTCTGCGCGAGCTGCGCCCGCGAGGTTGCCGGTGCACAGGAGGCGGGCCCTAGCCAGATGGCATGGCTTCGCTCGCTTCTTGCCTGCACCTTTGATGAGCTTCTTGCCGCGCAGGTGGACTCAGAGACCGCGCTTGCGCTTCTCGGCATCGCCCATGTCTGGGCTGCGACCCACCTCGACGCCCGCCTGCGCGCGATGGAGTTCTACCTCGGCGTGTGACCTACTCCCAAGTATGCTGACTGAGCAGACTGGCAATCTCCCTCGTATCTGGCAGCTCCTTGAGTCCTAGAACCCCAGACAGGTCAAAGACGCGGCCACCCATGGGTGCCCCTGGCGTGACCTTACGGAAGTTCGTCTCATAGAACCGCTCCACAAAGAAGAACTTTCGGTCAATGGTCCTGCTCACGCCTGTCTCGACCTCATGGTCCAGTGCGTCAAGGATGCGTTTGTTCCAGTCCTTTGGCACATGCCCGTCGAGGTGCTTCATCGTTTCTTCGCCGTCAGCAAAGGATACGCTGCATGTCCCCGTGACCTTACCGATCGCCCTAAGGCTCTTGTCTCGGTACAAACCCAGATAACGGAATTCCCGAAGGCGAGTTTCAAGCCCGCAGTAGTAGAGATCGTGCTCGAAGGCGTAGTCAAAGGTCGCGTTTGCCAGCTGCATCCTAAGTCGAGATTCTGCGCCGTCGTCTTTCATGAGGCCATCGTGCTCGCAGTAGTCTCTAAAGTCATCCAGTATGTCCTGCATCTCGTAGTCACGCTCGTCGAGCGCGCCCTCTACTGCCGCCATGATGCTCGCAAAGGTTGCGTGAGCATGTCGAACGAGAGCGTCGTGGCTTCGGTTGTGTTCGGCTACGATTTGTTTGATGCATTTCTCGAATTGAGGCTTTAGCTCAGTTGGCGCCAAGGTAAGCAGGACGTTGCGCGAGTCGTGTCCGATGGCGTTCAGATGATGCTTGAGCTGATCCAACGAGAACGAATTTGCGTTTCGCTTTGTCTCAACGACAAGCTTGAATCCAGCCTGGGAGATGGTGGCATCGGGCACGCTGCTCGCGTTCTTCTCCTGAATTGTGAAGACTGGCTCCGCCTCGAAGCTGTCGAGGCGGGCGATGTCCTTCAGCGCTCGATAGAACTTGTCGGGGGAGTATTGGTAGAGGCGCGATAGCAGCAGCATCGTATTCGCGGTCGCCACATTCTCCTTCTGGTGGTAGCGCTGGAAATAGTGGATGCGCATGATTCCTCCGCTCGTCGAAACGTCGCAACCATCGTAACGCTCTGACCGACGGTTGCCCTTTGTGCGCACCTCGCTTTGCGGGTTTTGGGGGTTTGCCCCATCGGGCTTCTTGCAGCCGGGAATATGGTTGATGCGGCGTCGGGATCGATCGATGCCCTGAGCTTCGTGGATTTTCTGCCGAGAGGGACCCGTGCTCGCAACTGTGGTACCATACCGCAGGTTAGTACCCCGTACCTGGAGGCACGCCAACTGCCGAGCGTCCTTCCCAGTTTGGGGCGAATCTCTGAGAAAGGTGGTTTGACATGGCAGTTTCCAAGGAGCGCAAGGCCGAGCTCGTCGCCCAGTACGGCGCCAACGACAAGGACTCCGGTTCCGCCGAGGTGCAGGTTGCCCTGCTCACCGAGCGCATCAAGGGCCTCACCGAGCACATGAAGACGCACCCCAAGGACTTCCACACCCGTCGTGGTCTTCTGATGCTCGTCGGCAAGCGTCGTCGCCTGCTGTCCTACATCAAGGCTCGCAACATCGAGGACTATCGTACGCTCATCAAGAGCCTCGGCATCCGCGACAACATCCAGTAAAGCGGTACTTCGGAGGGGCGCCCGCGGGCGCCCCTTCTTTGGTTTGTCCGCGAGAAGCGCGGACGGGCGGCCGGGGGGCCGCCGAGACGGCCCGTCTGCAATGGGGCAGACGGAGATAAGGGAAAAGAAATGGCAAAGGTTACACACGAGTTCGACCTCTACGGCAAGCACTATGTGCTCGAGACTGGCGAGCTGGCCAAGCAGGCCACCGGCTCCTGCCTCGTCAAGTGCGGCGACTCCACGGTCCTTCTCACCGCGGTGGTCTCCAAGGAGCGCAAGGACTACGACTTCTTCCCGCTGACGGTCGACTTCATCGAGAAGATGTACGCCGTGGGTCGCATCCCCGGCGGCTACCT
>CASFQX010000052.1 GCA_949296375.1 uncultured Olsenella sp. | reverse complement strand
GTCCGAAGGAGTCCCCGAAATGCAAGAACTCTTCGACCAGATTGTGACCCCCGAGGTCAAGATGGTGCTCTACCTCATGGTCGTGTGCGTCGTCATGCTCTACATCCTCTCCATCGTCTACGTCATTCGCGACGCCCAGCGCCGTGGTGCCGAGCCCTGGTGGATGTGGGCCATCATTTCTGTGATTCCCGTCGTCGGTCTGCTCGCCTACGTCATCCTTCGTCCGAGCTCCTACCTCATCGACCGCGAGGAGCAGGATCTGGACATCGCCCTGCGTGAGCACCAGCTTTCGCACTACGGCATCTGCCCCAAGTGCGGCGCCCCGATCGACCGCGACTTCGTGGTCTGCCCGATCTGCAACACGCAGGTTCGCAACGTCTGCCCGACCTGCCACCGTCCGCTCAACGCCGACTGGAAGGTGTGCCCCTACTGCCGCACCCGCATCCAGCAGTAGAGCGCCTTTCTGGAACATCGTCTCTGTTGGGGAGCCTCGCCGAGCGGGGCTCCTTTTTGTGCGTCCGGCATCTCTTCCGGCATCACGTTCGCCTGCCGTACCTGATTACGAATTTCGGCCATTGGAGGAGCGCTCCGCGGACGCGCTTATAGTTTGCCTCCCTTGGAGGGCCGGTGTCGCGAAGCGCTTAGGTAATGTCACGATCGGAGGGTTCTTCTCGGCAAATGCTTAAGCTTCGCCCCCTTTGGAGGCCCAATACGACCCATTTGTGAGAGGCGCCCTCCAAGGGTGGGCGAAACTAAGCGCCAAGGGCGCGCCGCCCTCCAACGGCACAAAAGGTTAAGCGACTCGGGACAATTCTCCTCCAACGGAGCGAATCCCAAAGCCGTGATGGCAATCAGGCTGTCATATTCCCTCTCGTGAGATGTCGGTCCCCACCCTCATGCCGTGCGGCTTGTTTATCAAGTGGCCAAAACTGGTATCATGTCTGCGTACGAAAAGTCGAACGAGAGGTCTGACGTGCGCGCTCTGGCACAGATCATCCTGACGCAGACTATCTAGGCGTCTGTCCCTCACCACGGCAGAGCCGCGGACAGGCGCCGCATGGCCCTCGACACCAAACACCTGGTGTGCGGGCTTTTTTCTTGATTCGACAACTCCCCGAGAGAGGTGTTCCCATGAAGGTCCTGTACAACGACGGTCACATCGACGAGTGCCCGGCGGACGAGGTTACACACGTCGTCCGTCACAGCGCCGCCCACATCATGGCGCAGGCCGTGAAGCGTCTCTACCCCGAGGCTGACTTCGCCTACGGCCCCGCAACCGACAACGGCTTCTACTACGACATCGACCTGCCCGAGGGCCAGAAGATCTCCGAGGAGGACTTTCCGGCAATCGAGGCCGAGATGAAGAAGATCGTGAAGGAGAACCTCAAGTTCACCGTCTTCGAGCTTCCGCGCGAGGAGGCCATCGCCCTCATGGAGGAGCGTGGCGAGAAGTACAAGGTCGAGCACATCGGCGACCTTGCCGATGACGCCCGCATCACCTTCTACCAGCAGGGCGAGTACATTGACATGTGCGTGGGCCCGCACCTCACCTACACCAAGGCCCTTAAGGCCTTCAAGCTCACGGGCGTCTCCGGTGCCTACTGGAAGGGCGACAAGGACAACAAGATGCTCACCCGCGTCAACGGCACCGCCTTTGCCACGAAGGAGGAGCTCGACGAGCACCTGCGCCTGCTCGAGGAGGCCAAGAAGCGCGACCACCGCAAGATCGGCCGCGAGATGGACATCTTCATGATGCGCGACGAGGCCCCCGGCTTCCCGTTCTTCCTGCCCAACGGCATGATCCTCAAGAACGAGCTGCTGAGCTACTGGCGCGAGATCCACCGCGCCGCGGGCTACGTGGAGATCTCCACGCCCATGATCATGAGCAAGGAGCTCTGGAAGACCTCCGGCCACTGGGACCACTACAAGGACAACATGTACTCCACGATCATCGACGACGAGGAGTACTGCGTTAAGCCCATGAACTGCCCCGGCGGCGTTCTCGTGTATTCCTCCAAGCCGCACAGCTATCGCGAGCTGCCCATTCGCGCCGGTGAGATCGGCCTGGTTCACCGCCACGAGATGCGCGGCGCCCTGCACGGCCTCTTCCGCGTGCGCTGCTTCAACCAGGACGACGCTCACCTCTTTGTGCGCCCCGACCAGCTCACTGACGAGATCATCGGCGTCGTGAACCTCATCGACTCGGTGTACGAGAAGTTCGGATTCACCTACCACCTCGAGCTCTCCACGCGCCCCGAGGACTCCATGGGATCGGACGAGGACTGGGAGCGTGCCGAGGAGGCCCTGCGCGTGGCCCTCGAGAAGCTCGGCAAGGACTACGTGGTCAACGAGGGCGATGGTGCTTTCTACGGCCCCAAGATCGACTTCCACCTGGAGGACTCGCTCGGTCGCACCTGGCAGTGCGGCACCGTGCAGCTTGACTTCCAGATGCCGATCAACTTCGATCTGGAGTACACGGACGCCGACGGCTCCAAGAAGCGCCCGATCATGCTGCACCGCGTGTGCTTTGGCTCCATCGAGCGCTTCATCGGCATCCTTATCGAGCACTTTGCGGGCAAGTTCCCCACGTGGCTCTCGCCCTGTCAGGTGAAGGTGCTTCCCGTCTCCGAGAAGAGCCGCGACTACGCTCGCTCGGTCACCGAGAAGCTGGAGGCCGCCGGCATTCGCGCGGTCCTCGATGAGCGCGACGAGAAGATCGGCTACAAGATCCGCGAGGCGCGCAACATCGACCGTCCGCCCTACATGCTGATCATCGGCGAGCAGGAGGTCGAGGCCGGCAACATCTCCGTCCGCGACCGCTCCAACGAGACCGTCACCCGCGACCTCGACGAGTTCATCGCCGATGTCTGCGCCGAGATCGCCGAGCGTCGCTAGGCGCGTGTCTCGGTGGGCGAGAAGAACCTCAACATAGACGCTCTCTCGGCGCTCTCGTCCCAGCTGGGGCGGGAGCGCTGGCGCGTTCTCTCGGACGCCGCGCAGGTGGTGGCCAACTACCTTGCGTGCCACCCGCGCGTGGAGGCCGTGCGCTATCCGGGACTCAAGGCTGACCCCGACTTCCCCCTTGCCGCAAACGCCCTCGTGGGCGGCTTTGGGCCGTATGTGCGCTATTGCGTGGCGGGGGAGTGGCACCTCTGGGAGGCCGACGAGCGCGACGCTCGGGAGCAGGTCATGGAGCTCGAACGCTTGCTCGTCTAAGCGTATATTCGAAGGCGGGCCATGCGTTCATGCGGGCTCTCAAGGGGAAGAAGGACGACGAATGATCTGTAGGCATTGCGGGGCCGAGCTTGCCCAGGGCGCGACGTTCTGCGTGAGGTGCGGGCAGCCAACGGGGGTGGCGCAGCAGACCTCTGGTCCGGGTGCGCCTACGGTTCAACAGCGGCCACAACAGGGGTGCGTTCTGCCGTCTGTTCCGATGTCCGCGCCCCCTGCCTCAGTCCCCCCACATGCTCGCCAGGGTGCGTCCCAGAGGGGGTCTGGGCGATCGGCGTATCTCTTTGTGATTGCCCTCTCCGCCGTCCTCATTGTGGCCGCGGCCGTCGTTGCCGCGCTCTTTGCGACAGGCGTCATCAGCAACGGTAGGGTGTCGCAGTCCGATGAGGTCTCCGAATCTTCGAGGGACGATGTCGCTGAGACGGGAGACGGTGACGTAGCGGAGCTCGATGACGAGGACGTCCGTGCCGCCACCGCGGTGGTGGAGGATCTCAACGACAAGTTCGACGAGCTGTTTGCGAACGGCCTCTCCGACGACGATGCCACCGAGTTTGGCTATGACGTCTTTACCATCATGCCGCCCTCGATTGTCGAGAGCATCATCGAGCAGGAGTGCGAGGGCGATGCGGACCTGTGTGCCCAGTCGATTGGTGACAACACCGCCTCTCCCTTCTTCTATTGCCGCGACGTCATAGACAGCGGCGCCACCGTGCTGGAGCTCTCGCTCGGCGAGGCTCTTGACGCAGACGAGCTGGACGAGCTGAACGACGGCCTCGAGGGCTTTGGGCTGACTGCGACGTGCGGGTACTCACTTGAGGCGTGGTGTTCTTGCAAAATCTCCGAGGACGTCGAAGACGATCAGTTCACTCCCGGCGAGACGATATCAGGGGACTGGACTTCAGATTTCAACCAGGTCTATATTGTCAAGATCAACGGCGACTGGTAC
>CASFQX010000051.1 GCA_949296375.1 uncultured Olsenella sp. | reverse complement strand
TGGAGAACCGCTGCGAGCCGCTCCCCCCCGAGGCCGTGGGCCGGCTCACCGAGCCCTTCTTCCGCGCGGACGCCTCGCGCTCGCGCGACGGCGGGGGCTCCGGCCTGGGGCTCCACCTCGCCGCCCGGGCGCTCGAGCGCCTGGGGGCGCCGCTCTCGGTCTCCTGCGAGGGAGGGGCCTTCGTCTTCGAGGCCGACCTCTCCGCGCTCGCCGCCCCCGCGCGAACGGAAGGCTAACCGAACGAGGACCGCGCGCGAACGGTCGCGCGCCACCATCGGGGTCACACGGGCGGCCCCGGCCGCCGAACCCGACGGAAAGGTGGCACCATGCCGTTTCCCAGACGCGCGCTCCTCTACCTCGCGCGCAAGAGGGGCAAGACCCTCACGCTCCTCGCACTGCTCTTCGTCGTCGCCGTCCTCGCCCTCACGAGCTGGTCGATCAGGGGCGCCGCCCAGACGGCGCAGCTGAACGTCCGCCAGGCGCTCGGCGGCACGTTCACCGTCGAGCCCGACTCCTCCAACGCCGCCAACTGGGGCTCCACGAGCGTAGGCACGGGCTCGCAGGTCACGTTCCAGGGCGACCCGCTCACGGCCGACTTCGTGCGCGAGGTCGTGGAGGGGGTCGACGGCGTGCGCGGAGGCTCCGGCAGCGTGTCCAACGTCCTCATCCCCGAGACGACGGACGGGTCCGCGGCCCTCGAGCTCGTGGAGGGCGCCGACGGGGACTCCTCGCTCGCCGCGGCCTACGCGGGCGACGACTTCGGGCGCACGGTGCAGTTCTACGCCGTGAGCGACAGCGCCTTCGACTCCTACTTCGCCAACGGCTACCTGCGCCTCGTCGACGGCGAGCCCGTCACCGAGGACTCCGGCGACGGCGTGCTCGTGAGCCGGGAGTTCGCCGAGAAGAACGGGCTCGCCGTCGGCGACGAGTTCAGCGTGCGCCGCGCGACCGTCCACGCGCAGATGGCCGGCATCGACGTGGAGGACACCCGCACGCGGGTGCGCGTCGCCGGCGTCTTCGAGCCCACGGCCAAGTCCCAGGCCGACCTCGCCAGCTGGTCGATGGACAACGCCATCTTCGGCACCATCTCCACGCTCGACCACGCCCGCGAGGGCACCGCCGAGCAGGGCTACGACCGCGTGACCTTCCAGGTGGACGACCCCGCCGAGCTCGGGCGCATCACCGGGGAGGTCGAGGGGCTCGACGCCCTCGCGGGCAAGGGCTACGTCGTCTCGGCCGACACCTCCGACGTCGACGCGGTGAGCGCCCCGCTCGAGAACATGGACCGCCTCGTTACCGCGCTCGCGGCGGCGTCGGTGGCCGTGGGCGCCGTGGTCCTCTACCTCGTGCTCTCCGGGCGCGTGCGCGACCGCCTGCACGAGAGCGGCGTGCTGCTCTCGCTCGGCCTCACGCGCGCCTCGGTGGTGGGCCAGTACCTCTGCGAGGTGCTGCTCGTCGCGGCGGTCGCCTTCGCCCTCGCCGTGCCGGCGAGCTCGCTCGCGGCGCGCACGATGGGGGACGCCCTCCTAGGCTCGGCGTCCGAGAGCGTCCAGACGGGCGGCGGCGACGGAGGGGTCAGCACCGCCGACGGAGTGTCCACCGTCTCGGGCGACCCCTTCGCGCCGACCTTCGAGGTCGACGGCGCCTCGTTCACCGACATCGAGGTCGAGGTGGGGCCGACGTCCGTCGCGGCGCTCTTCGGCGTGGGGCTCGCCGTCTCGGCCGCCGCGGTGCTGCTCGCGAGCCTGCCGCTCAGGCGCATGGGGCCCCGCGAGATCCTGTCAACGCTCAGCTAGGGAGGAAGACCATGGAGAAGAACCCGGAGACCCTGAGGCGCGGCGCCCCCGCGCTCGAGCTGCGCGATGTGACCTACGCCTATGCGTCGCGCCCGCGGCTCAAGATCCTCAACGGCGTCAGCGCATCGTTCGAGGAGGGGGTGATGTACGCGGTCGTGGGCCCGTCGGGCTGCGGCAAGTCCACGCTGCTCTCGCTCCTGGGCGGCCTCGACGTGCCCGTGTCCGGCGAGGTCGCGGCCGCCGGCGCGCCGCTCGGGCGGGGCGACCTCGCCCGGCACCGCCGCGAGAACGTCGCCTTCGTGTTCCAGGGCTACAACCTCGTCGACTACCTGACGCCGGCGGAGAACGTGGCGCTCGCCACGCGCCTGCCCGCGCTGCCGCTCCTCGAGAAGGTGGGGATCTCCGCCGAGGACGCGCGGCGCAGCGTGCTCGCGCTCTCGGGCGGCCAGCAGCAGCGCGTGGCCATCGCCCGGGCCCTGGGCAGCGACGCGCGGGCGCTGCTGTGCGACGAGCCGACGGGCAGCCTCGACGAGGACACCGCGGAGGAGATCGCGGACCTGCTCGTGCGGGCCGCCCACGAGGAGGGCCGCTGCGTGGTCGCGGTCACGCACTCGCGCGACCTCGCCCGCCGCGCGGACCGGGTGCTCCGCCTCAAGCGCGGCAGGCTCGTCCGCGAGCGGTAGCGGCGGGGCGTGAGGCTTCCCGCGGGGAGCCCCCGCCCGGAGGGGCGCCCGCGCGGCGCCTCCCCGGGCGGGCCGCCCAAAAGACAGTCCCCACGGGCGCCCGTCGCGCAGGCCTCAGTGTTGACCAATGTTCAATCGAGGTGTACCATCCGTCACGAGGAGGTGGCCGCCGTGACCAGAACCGTGATGGACCCCGGGGAGCGCCGGCGCGAGCTGCTGGCCTGCGCCATGAGGCTCTTCGCCGAGGAGGGCTACGACAACGTGTCCGTGCGGGCCGTGGCGCGCGCCGCCGGCGTGGCGCCGGGGCTCGCCTACCACTACTTCGACTCCAAGGAGAGGATGTTCGCCGAGGCCATCGGGGACTACGCCCGCCGCTGCGCCGAGGGGATAAACGCCATCCTGGACGAGGAGGGCCCCTCGCTGGACGAGAGGCTCGACCGCGCCGTCTCCCTCGCGGCGGGCCACGCGTCCTTCCCGCACGAGGCGTACTTCCACGCCGAGGGGCACGGCGCCCTGCACGACCGGCTCTCGCTCGCCATGTGCGAGGCGGTGCGGCCCCACCTGCGCGCCGCGCTCGAG
>CASFQX010000050.1 GCA_949296375.1 uncultured Olsenella sp. | reverse complement strand
CTCGAAGGAGGCCGAGGAGCTCACGCCGGCGGACGGGATGACCTCGGAGGAGCACACGGCGTTGAAGCCGCCGATCTTGAAGCCGCGCTTGGCCGTGGCCTCGAGCATGCCGGCGACGAGCGTGGTGGAGCCGCCGCCGTGCGGGATCTGGTCGATCGCGTTGGTGTCGACGACGATGGCCTCGGGGTAGCCCTCGCTCCAGATGGTGACGACGCCGTCGTCCGTGCGCTGGGCGGCACCGATGCTGTCCATCGTGATGGAGGCGCAGAGAATCTTGCCGCCATTGTGGTCGGTGTGGTTGCCGATGATCTCCGTGCGGCCGGAGGCCGTGAAGAACTCGGGGTCGCCGGTGCCGAAGGTCTCGTCGTAGCGGGCGGCGAGCGCGGAGAGGCGCTCAGCGGCGCGCTCGGCGTCCTCGCCGTAGACCTTGTTCAGAACGTCCTGGCTGGGAACTCCCATGATGAATCTCCTCTCTTAGCAGACGCTCGCAACGAAGCGCGCAAACGCCGCCCTACCCTCTTCGTCGTCGGCAAAGACCGCGCAGCACTCGAGCACCTGCGCAAAGACCTGGCCGATCTCGTCCTCGATGACGGCGTGGAGCGCCGCCGGATCCGCGCTCGCCACGTTCTCCGGGGCAAACTCCGGGTGACGCGTGAGTACCTGAGCGGCCCAGGGCGCATGGCTCGCGATCTCGGGCACGGATGCCGGGTCCTCGCCCGCAAGGATGACCTTCTCGAGCTGGTCCATCTCGCCGAGCAGACGCGCCGGGAGCACCGCGAGGCCCATGACCTCGATGAGGCCGATGTTCTCCTTCTTGATGTGGTGCAGCTCCTGGTGCGGGTGGAAGATGCCAAGCGGGTACTCGTCCGTGGTGCGGTTGTTGCGCAGAACGAGGTCGAGCTCAAAGTCCTCGCCGCGACGGCGGGCGATCGGGGTGATGGTGTTATGCGGGGTGCCGTCGGTCTCGGCAAGCACGCCCACGGCCTCGTCGGAGTAGCCGCGCCACGCGGAGAGGATCTTGTCGGCGAGCTCGACGATGCGCATCGGGTCGGTGCCGTCGAGGCGAATCACGGACATCGGCCAGTCCACGATCGCGGCGCGGACGTCCTCGTAGCCGGCAAAGCTGATCTGCTCGCGGGCTCCGGCGCGTGCCATGGCAAACTCGTAGCGGCCGCCCTGGTAGTGCTCGTGCGTGAGGATGGAGCCGCCAACGATGGGCAGGTCGGCGTTGGAGCCCACGGTGTAGTGCGGGAACTTGCCCACAAACTCAAACAGGCGCTGGAACGTGGTGCGGCTGATCTGCATGGGGACGTGCTTCTCGGAGAGCACGATGCAGTGCTCGTTGTAGTAGACGTAGGGGCTGTACTGCATGTACCACTGCTCGCCCGCCAGCGTGAGCGGGATGAGGCGGATGGTCTCGCGGGCGGGGTGGTCGAGGCGCCCGGCGTAGCCCAGGTTCTCGGGGCAGAGCTGGCAGCGCGGGTAAGGCTCGGCGCCGCCGGCCTTCTGCTTCTCCAGGGCGGCGGCGATGGCCTTGGGGTCCTTCTCGGGCTTGGAGAGGTTGATCGTGACGTCGAGGTCGCCGTAGCGCGTGGAGGTGACCCACTTGCGGTCGCGGGCGATGCGATAGGTACGGATGTAGTCAGAGTCCAGCGCAAGGTGGTAGAAGTAGTTGGTGGCGCGCTCGGGGGACTCCTCGTAGCGCTGCCAGAAGGTGCGGACGACCTCGCTCGGGCGCGGGGTCACGCAACCCATGAGGCGCGTGTCCAGGAGGTCGCGGCTCGCGATGCCGGGGTCGCACACGCCGCGGGCAACGGCGTCGTCGAGCAGGCCGGCGAGAATAGCCTCGAGCTCGGGGCGCTCGGCGGCGGCGCGGGCCTCCGCGACGGCGTCCTTGGGAACGAAGGCGCCCGTGGGCTCGTAGCTGAGCGCGTCGAGCATGAGGTTGGCCGCGTAGGTCACGTCCTCCTCGCCGATCAGGCCCTTGTCAAGGGCATAGGCCACGAGCTCGGCAATGCCCCTCTCTGCGGCGCTGGACTGAGTATCTGCCATTGAACGCTCCCTTCCTCGGGGTCCCGGAGTCCCCCACGGTTGTCCATTCGAAAAAACGATAGCGCATGGCGAGAAGAACGAGCGGGCGGTTGCGGCAAACGGCGCCGTCTCGTGCGCGGGCGAGAAGAGCCTTGAGCGTCGGTTGTTGCGTGGGGCGAGCGTCGCCCCGTTCTGCAGACGAGGACCCGTTGCTCAAGACGGCGAACGGTCACCTTTTGACCGCCAACGGTTTTTCTTAGATCTCGCTCCCTTTTCGACGCGTTCGTGGTATATCTGTCTCAGCGAGTTGGAAACGTTTCCAATCACGCCCATCCGACAGAGAAAGCACCTCCCTTCCCCGCTTTCCCCTATGATTGGAAACGTTACCAACAAGCTCCGAGCCGCCGGTGCGCAAGGCGCCCGCCAACCACGAGGAGGCCCCATGGACATCAGGGACATCGCCGCGCAGGCCGGATACGGCGTGGGCACGGTCTCCCGCGTCATCAACGGCCAGCCCAACGTAAGCGAAAAGGCGCGCAAGCGCATCCTCGCGGTCATGGCGGAGTGCGGCTACGAGCCCAACTCCAACGCGCGCTACCTCAAGATGCGCTCGCAGACCCCCGTAGCCGTCTTCGTGATGGGCGTGGGCAACCGGCTCTTCGACGACATCATCGGCCCCCTCCAGGCTCGTCTCGCCGAGGAGGACGAGGACATCGTCGTCACCTATCTCGACGACGACGCCACCGAGGTCCGCTCCGCCATCGAGTACCAGCAGGCACGCCACCCCAAGGCCATGGCGTTTCTCGGCGGCGAGCCCCGCTACTTTGCCGAGTCGTTCCATGAGATCGAGGTCCCCAGCGTGCTCGTCACCAACTCCGCCGCGGGACTCGGCTTTGCCAACCTCTCGAGCGTGACCATAGACAACGAGGCGGCTGCCGCGCGCGCCATAGAGCACCTGTGGGAGCGAGGCCACCGGCGCATCGGCATCGTCGGCGGGAGCAGGACCGAGAACAACGTGAGCGCCCAGCGCCTGAGCGGCGCCGAGGCGGCCCTTCGCGAGCGCGGCGTCTCCTTTGACTACGAGCGGGACTACGAGCCTTGCAGCTTCCTCGAGAGGGGCGGCTACGACGCCGCGCAGCGCCTCCTCGACCGCACGGGCGACCTCACCGCGGTCTTTGCCCTCGGCGATGTCGTCGCCTTCGGCGCGCTGCGGGCCATCGCCGATCGCGGCATGAGCGTGCCCGGCGACATCTCGCTCGTTGGCTTTGACGACACGTCCTTCTCGCAGTTCTCGGTGCCGCGCATCACCACGGTCCGCCAGAGCTCCGTGCTCCTCGCCGAGCGCGCGGCCGAGGCGCTTCTTGCCGGAATGCGCGGGGCAACCGAGGCCACGCATGAGCTCGTCCCCTTTGAGCTCGTAGAACGCGAGAGCGTCAGGGACTTGTAGCCGGGTGTGCCAAAGGGGCCAGAGCCCTTTTTCAGATGCAATTGATGTTTGCAGGTCAATTGACTCGCAGCGCGAGTCGTGAACAGCCTTGGAGATGAGACACGTGAGAAGAGCCGGTGTTCTTATGCCCATCACCTCACTCCCCTCCCCGTGGGGCGTGGGCACCCTGGGAGCGGAGGCGCGCGCCTTCGTGGACTTCCTCGCAAGGTCGGGCACGGCCGTCTGGCAGGTTCTGCCCGTGGTTCCCACGAGCTACGGAGACTCCCCCTACCAGTCCTTCTCCACCTTCGCGGGCAACCCCTACCTCATCGACCTGGACGACCTGGCCGAGGAGGGACTCCTGCGCCGATGCGAGTACGCCGGGCGCCCCTGGGGGGAGAACCCGGGGCGGGTGGACTACGGCGCACTCTACCGCGAGCGCTTTGACGTCCTGGCGCACGCCACCGGCCGCCTCGTCCGCGACCATGCGACGGACTACGCCGCATTCTGCGAGCGCGAGGCGGCATGGCTCGACGACTACGCCCTCTTCATGGCGCTCAAGGACGCCCACGGCGGTGCCTCGTGGATCACGTGGGAGACGCCGCTGCGGCGGCGCGAGGGCGCCGCGCTCGACGAGGCCCGCGACCGGCTTGCCAGCGAGATCGTCTTCTGGAAGGCAGTGCAGAGCCTCTTCTTCCACCAATGGGAGCGGCTGCACGCGTACGCCGAGGAGGCGGGCGTGAGCATCATGGGCGACCTGCCCTTCTACGTTGCGCTGGACAGCGCCGACGTGTGGTCGCACCCCGAGCAGTTCCAGCTGGACGAGAACCTCATGCCGCGCGAGATCGCGGGCGTTCCGCCCGACGGGTTCTCCGCCATCGGCCAGCTCTGGGGAAACCCCCTCTTTGCCTGGGACCGCATGAAGGCCGACGGCTACGAATGGTGGGGAGACCGCATCGCCGCCCAGCTGAGGATGTACGACATCCTGCGCATCGACCACTTCCGCGGCTTTGACTCGTACTTCGCGATCCCCTCCGAGGCGGTGACGGCGGCAGACGGGCGCTGGCGCAACGGGCCCGGGATCGAGGTGTTCCGCTCCCTGGAGAGTCGCCTCGGCTCGTGCGAAATCGTCGCGGAGGACCTGGGGTATCTGACCGACTCGGTGCGCCAGATGCTCGCAGACTCGGGCTTCCCGGGGATGAAGGTCCTGGAGTTTGCCTTCGACACGCGCGACTCTGAGGCCGGGGACGACACCTACCTTCCCTATGCCTACCCCGTGAACAGCGTTGCCTACGTGGGAACCCACGACAACGACACCGCGCTCGGGTGGCTCCAGACGGCGCCCGAGAAGGACGCGGAGGTCGCGCGCGAGTACCTCCACCTCGACCCGCGAGAGGGCGAGAACTGGGGCATGATGCGCGGCATCTGGGCGAGCGCGTCCGACCTGGCGATCGTGCAGATGCAGGACCTTCTTGGCCTTGGCAGCGAGGCCCGCATGAACACGCCCTCTACGCTCGGCAGCAACTGGTGCTGGCGCGCGCCCCGCGGCTTTGCGAGCGACGAGCTCGCCGCACGCCTCCGCCACCAGATGACCCTCTACCACCGGCTTGCCCCCAAGGCGGGAGGCCAGTCCCAAGATGCCTTCGAGAAGAGCGAGGAGAACTGAGATGGACATCGAGAAGTGCCTGAACCAGGCGCTCGCCGACATGGGCACCGCCCTCGGAGACGCCACGAACGCGCAGATCTTCTGCGCCCTGCTGCGCATGGTGCGCGATCTGGAGACGGACATGCGGCCGGCGGCGGGAGAGCGCAAGCTGTACTACTTCTCCGCCGAGTTCCTGGTGGGGCGGCTCCTGCGCTCCAACCTCGTGAACCTCGGCCTGGCGGACGAGGTCGAGCGCGTCCTTTCCGCCCACGGCACCACGCTCGCCGCGGTGGAGGACTGCGAGCCCGAGCCCTCGCTCGGCAACGGCGGCCTGGGGCGGCTCGCCGCATGCCTCCTTGACTCCATCGCCTCGCTGGGGCTTCCCGGAGACGGCGTGGGCCTGAACTACCACTACGGCCTCTTCCGGCAGGACCTCTCCGAGGGCGTGCAGCGCGAGGAGCCCAACCCCTGGATCGCACCCGAGTCCTGGCTGATTGACACGGGCACGTCCTTCTCGGTGCCCTTTGGCTTTGGACCGCTCACGGCGCGCATGTACGACATCGAGGTTCCCGGCTACGAGAACGGCGTGGTCAACCGCCTGCACCTCTTTGACGTGGAGGAGCCGTCGCCGGCGCCCGCGCGCGGCATCACCTTTGACAAGGGAGACGTCCGGCACGGCCTCACGAGCTTCCTCTACCCCGACGACTCCGACGAGGAGGGCAGGCTCCTGCGCGTCTACCAGCAGTACTTCATGGTGTCCGCGGGCGCGCAGCTCATCCTCGCGGAGCTCGAGGAGCGCGGCTTCGCTCCCGAGGAGCTCTCCGAGCACGTGGCCGTACACATCAACGACACCCACCCCTCGATGGTGATCCCCGAGCTCGTGCGCCTGCTCATGGAGCGCGGCGCTACCTTCGAGGATGCCGCGGGCATCGTGGAGCGCACCTGCGGATACACCAACCACACGATCCTCGCCGAGGCGCTCGAGACCTGGCCCATGGCCTACCTCGAGCAGGTGGCGCCCGGGATCGTTCCCGTGATCCGCCAGCTGGACGAGCTCGCCCGCCGGCGCACGAGCGACGCGCGCGTGGCCGTGATCGACGGCGACGACGTGGTGCACATGGCCAACATGGACGTGCACTTCTCGCATGCGGTAAACGGCGTGGCCGCACTCCACACCCAGATCCTCGTGGAGTCCGAGATGCGACCCTTTGCCGAGCTCTACCCCGAGAAGTTCTCCAACAAGACCAACGGCATCACCTTCCGCCGCTGGCTCATGGGCTGCAACCCGGCGCTGTCCACGCTCTTGACCGACGCCATCGGCGACGGCTGGAAGCGTGACGCCTCCAAGCTTGAGGGCCTTCTCGCCCTGCGCGGGGATGCCGGATTTGTCCAGCGGCTCCTGGAGGTCAAAGAGGCCAACAAGGAGCGCCTTGCCGCGTGGCTGCGCGCCGAGAAGAGCGTGGAGGTTGACCCGCACTCGGTCTTTGACATTCAGGTCAAGCGCATGCACCAGTACAAGCGCCAGCAGATGAACGCCCTCTACGCCATCTGGAAGTATCTGCAGATCAAGCGTGGAAACGTTCCCAATAGACCGCTGACGATGGTCTTTGGCGCCAAGGCGGCGCCGGCCTATACCCTTGCCAAGGACACGATCGCGCTGCTCCTGGCCCTTGGGCGCCTCATCGCCGAGGACCCGGAGGTTTCGCCGTGGCTGCGCCTCGTCTTTGTGGAGAACTACAACGTCACGGCGGCAGAGCACCTCATCCCCGCCGCGGACGTCTCCGAGCAAATCTCTCTTGCCTCCAAGGAGGCGAGCGGCACCTCCAACATGAAGTTCATGGCAAACGGCGCCCTCACGCTGGGAACGCTCGACGGCGCCAACGTAGAGATCGCGGAGCTCGTGGGGCGCGAGAACATCTACCTCTTCGGCCGCTCCTCCGAGGACGTCATCGGCCTCTACGACCGGGGCGACTACCACCCGTGGGACATCTGGGAGGCGGACGGCGAGCTTGCCGAGGTCCTCGACTTCATCTGCTCGCCCGAGCTGCTCGCGCGCGGCGACGCGGGCTGCATCACGCGCGTCTACCGGGACTTTGTTGCCAAAGACTACTTCATGGCACTGCTCGACGCACGCGACTACGTGGCGGTGAAGGAGCGCTGCCTCGCGGACTTCGAGGACCGCGCCGCCTGGGGCGAGAAGGCCCTCGTGAACGTGGCGAGGTCCGGGTTCTTCTCGTCCGACCGCACCATCCGCGAGTACGACCGCGACATCTGGCACCTCAGCTGATATGGAAAAGGGACTGTCCCTTTTCCACGCTAGAAAGGAGAATGACATGACGCTCATCAACGGAAACGAGGAGTGGTGGAAGCAGGCGGTGGTCTACCAGGTGTACCCGCGAAGCTTCTACGACGCCAACGGCGACGGCCTCGGCGACATCAAGGGCATCACCGCCCACATGGACTACCTGCGCGCCCTGGGTATCAACGCGATCTGGCTCTCCCCGTTCTACCCCTCCCCGCTCGCCGACGGCGGCTACGACGTGGCGGACTATCGCAACGTGGACCCGCGCCTGGGGACGCTCGAGGACTTTGACGAGATGGCCGCCGCCGCGCACGCCGCGGACATCAAGGTGATCGTGGACATCGTCCCCAACCACACCTCCACCGAGCACGAGTGGTTCAAGGCGGCGCTGGCGGCGGGCCCCGGCTCCCCGGAGCGCGACCGCTACATCTTCCGTCCCGGTCGCGGAGAGAACGGCGAGCTGCCCCCCAACGGCTGGAAGTCCACCTTTGGCGGACCCGGCTGGGAGCCGGTGGGCGACGGCGAGTGGTACCTGCACCTCTTTGCTGTGGAGCAGGCGGACCTCAACTGGAAGAACCCCGAGGTGCGCGAGGACTTCAAGAAGACGCTGCGCTTCTGGAGCGACCGCGGGGCGGACGGCTTCCGCATCGACGTGGCGCACGCGCT
>CASFQX010000049.1 GCA_949296375.1 uncultured Olsenella sp. | reverse complement strand
GTGCGCATGACACTGGGCGTCGCGTGGAGCTCTCCACGGCAGGATGGCGCAAGGGGGTGGGGGACTACTACCCCTCGCGCGGCCTGCTCGAACGCTTCTGCAAGGCTGGCGTGCCCATCACCGTGGGCTCGGACGCGCACGTTCCCGCGGGCATCTGCGACGGCATCCGCGAGGCCTACGCCCACGCATGGGGCGTGGGCTATCGCTCGGTCGAGGTCCCGCGTGCTGACGGTACCTGGGACTCCATGCCGCTATGATACGAAGGGGCAGTCCCTTCGTATCATCGATTTGAGGGCAGAGACGATTGTCGCGACCATGAGCCAAGAGAAGCGTCTCGTTTTGGCTCACGCATTACACGCTCTGCTCCTCGCCGTCTCTGATCGCGTTGAATGTGCATGAGTCGAGAAAAACGCGCTCCGACAAGACTGTTTTCTCGATTGGTGCACATTCGGCGTTGCCTAGCGATGTCGGCGCACTTCGCGAGTCGGTTGCAGCTCCGCGCCAGGGCGTCCCGCGAGAAGAACGTGAAGAGACGGTAATGTCCCTCCCGCGCTGGGTATAAGACAAAAGTTTGGTATATTCATAAGGCTGTGTAGAATGCGGGCGTGGTGGAACTGGTAGACACGCTGGATTTAGGTTCCAGTGGGGGAGACCCCGTGAAGGTTCGAGTCCTTTCGCCCGCACCACACGAACGTAAAACCATGGCGGGGCAGGCCCGCCGGGCACGAGACACTGGAGGAACGTTGAACATCACCGTCACCGCTGAGAAGCCGACCGACGAGAAGATGGGCGCCACGCTCACCATTCCCGCCGCTGAGGTCGACGCCGCCGTCAAGAGCGCCTACAAGGAGATTGCCAAGAAGTACAACTTCCAGGGCTTCCGTCGTGGTCACGCGCCGCGTCCCGTCATCGATGGCATCGTTGGCCGTGAGTCCGTGCTCGCGCAGGCCACCAACGACCTCCTCAACGCCGCCGAGCCTCTGATGCTCGAGGAGCTCGATGTCACCCCCGTCGGTCGCGTGAGCTTTGGTGCCGAGGACGCCGATCCCGAGCTCGTCGTCGAGGGCACCGACTACGTCGTGACCGCCGTCATTGGCGTTCGTCCCTCCTGCGAGCTCGAGAGCTATGACGCTCCCAAGATCAACATGCCGCCCGAGGAGGCCACCGAGGCCGAGATCGACTGGCAGATCAACCAGCTCCTCAGCTACCAGGTCACCTACGAGGACGTCGAGGAGGATCGCGGCGCCGAGCCCGGCGACGTCGTTTCCGTCGACATCGAGAACGTTGACGGTGCCGGCCACCTCGCTGGCAAGAACCGCCTGCTCGCCCTCGACGGCCAGCAGGTCCCCGAGCAGCTCCAGGAGGGCATCGTCGGGATGAAGAAGGGCGAGGAGAAGGCCATCGCCTGGACCCACACCCACGTTCACGAGGGCGAGGAGCACTCCCACACCTTCTCCGTCAAGGTGACCCTCAACGCCATCAAGAAGGCCGTCACCCCCGAGCTCGACGACGAGGTCGCCAAGAAGTACGGCTACGACGACGTTGCCGCCTTCCGCGCCGCCGTCAAGGAGGAGATCGAGGCCGACAAGAAGACGACGCTTCCCAACCTCAAGGAGGACCGCGTCGTCGAGGCCCTGGGCAAGGTCCTCAAGCTCGAGACCGTTCCCGAGGCCTATCAGAACGAGGTCTTCAACGAGCTCGCGCAGGAGTTCCTCGCTCAGCTTCAGCG
>CASFQX010000048.1 GCA_949296375.1 uncultured Olsenella sp. | reverse complement strand
GCCGGCGAGCCCCGCTTCGCGGAGTTCTAGGGCGCCTACCTCGCGCGGGCGAGCGAACCCATCGGGTCCCAGGGCGCGAGCACCTTGGCGTCCTCGGTATCGTAGGCGTCGCGCTCCTCGTCCGTGAGGTAGCGGCGGTCAACGACGACCTGGTAGACGTACTGGTCAAACCACGCGTCGCTGAGCGTGTCAAAGCCGTCGCGACCGTGCTCCTTGCCCCAGCTGTTCTCGACCTTCCAGAGCGTAGGGCGCCCGTCAGCGGCAAGGTTCACGCCCTCGAAGACCATCGCATGCGTCATGAGGGACTCACCGTAGTCAAGGCGCTCGGCGCGGTCGAGGCAGCTCTCCACGGGGAAGCCGAAGAGGCCGTCAACGTCGAGTACGGCGGTGTCCATGATGCCCTCGTCGTTCAGGTAGCTCTGGTCCACGTCGCAGCCAAACCACACGGGGAGGTCGTCTTGGAGCTGGGCCACGGCAACCTCCTTCAGGCGCTCGATCGGGAGGTTGAGATAGCGCACGCCCCCGTCCTCCACGACGTTGCCCAGGCGGCTCACGGTGTAGACGTGGCCGAAGGGCTTGTCCTCGGTGGGGGCGGAGATGAGGCTCACGTAGTCGTCGACGTTCATGTCAACAGCCTCGGCGAAGAACTCCTGGGGCGTGTAGGTTCCGGAGAGGGCGAGGTTGTCGTCCTTGTCGCGAAGGCGCACCCCAAAGCGTGCGGGAGGCTCGCCCAGGCAGGTCACGAGGAAGCGATAGACGTCGTCGACCATCTCGGCGCGCATGGCGAGAAGGTCGTCGGCGCTCACGCCGGCCGCCGCGCTCTCGCGCAGGCGACGCGCGCATCCGCGCAGGTAGCGCGTCAGGTACTTGTCCATCTCGCGCGTGTTGCGCGAGCAGGCGGTCTCCGGCATCGCGTCCTTAGGGACAACGCCGTACTTCTTCACCAGGCTGCGGAACATGTCCCACTGGCCGCCGTCGCAGATCGGGTCCGACAGCAGATAGGAGACGAGACGCCCGTCAAGCGGCTCGTCCAGCGTGTCCAGGATGTTGGCGAGGAACCAGTTGCACTTCTCGAGCTTGTCCCAGAAGAGGGGATAGGTCTGGGAGAGCTCGAAGGTCTTGAGGTTGTAGCGGTGGATGACGCGGTAGCGCATGGTGTTGAGGCTCGCGAACATCCAGCAGCGCCCGGAGTGCTGCTGGTTGCAGCGCTCTCCCTGGCGCACCTCGACGTCGAAGATCATGGCATTGGCGCCCACGGCCTCGGGGACGCGCGCCGCGGCGCGGATGCCGCTCGCGGTGACGGCGTTCTTGGCGACGACGTTGGCGCGCTCGGAGAAGAAGCCCTCGCGGGCGGCGGCGAGGGCTTCTGCGGTTACGGGCGTTGCTGCTTCCATGGCTGCCTCCTTGTGTTGGGGATTCGAGGTGAGGATAGCACGCTCGAGGGGCGCAAAGCGTGTCGCGTGCGCGGAACGTAGGCCTCTTGGCCTCACAAGGGAAAGTGCGAGAGCGGGTGAGATGGTTCTCGCTGCCGCCCACGAAACCAAAGGTAGCTTTCAGCTGTTTTGACGTTGGCTGATGCTGTTGGCTCCTCCACAATCAAGAGAATGCGGTTCGCTGTGGACTTTGTCGGAGGAGATGCTATGCAGAAGCTAAGGCACCTGAAGCGGCGCACGCTGCTGGCGGGCGGAGCGGCTCTTGCCCTCGTGCTCGTCACGTTCATGGCGATCGTCGCGCCGCGCACGGCCGTGGCCGAGGACACCAACCTCATCCAGGGGGCAGATGTCGTCGCTTTCTCGTCTCAGGATGAGACGAACCCCACACGGACGCCTGATGGCATCGTTGACGGTGCCGACAACTACTGGATTTCCCAGAACATGAAGGACGGAACCTCCGCCGACCAGGTGCAGACTCCCCAGTGGGTGGTCTTTGACCTCGGCGAGGACTTCTCCTCTGCCACGGTTTCTCGCGTTGAGGTCGAGTGGCAGCCCAACAAGGTCTGGGGCCAGGTTTACGCCGTGCAGACCGCCTCGTCCTACGACAAGGATAATGCGGATGCCACCACGTGGACCGACGTCGTCTCCGTGGCGCGAGACCCCAAGGACGCTGCTGGGCCGCAGAACGCAAGCGGTCAGGATATCGCCTCTGGCAACGTTGACTCCGTCACGGCTTCGTCTACTCCTGGCATTGAGTCGACCGCGCTTCAGCGCTACGTGCGCCTCTATATCGAGAAGGTCAATACGCTCGCCCCTGGCAACAATGTGAACGTCCAGGAGCTTCGAATCTTTGGGACTGCCGACGCCACCGAGCCCGTCGTCGACCCGTGGAACGTGGCGCTTAACCGTCCGGTCACGGTGTCGGGTTCCTCCGATGGCACCGCGCCCGAGAACCTGGTCGACGGAAGCACCTCGACCCAGTGGAACTCTCCCAACCTCAAAGACGGCATCCACACGAGCACCGATGGTGACGACGCCGCCCAGACACCTCAGTGGGCCTACGTCGACCTTGGCGCGAGCGAAACGACGCTCGACCGCATCCAGATCACGTACATGAGCAACAAGGTGTGGGCGCAGGAGTATGAGGTCCAGACGACCAACGATGACCCGTCCGACTCTGACGCCCAGTGGACTACGGTTGCGAGCGTGAGCCGCTCCTCCGCCAACGCCTCCCTCACTCAGGGCGAGGGGCAGGACATCGCCAATCCCTCCACCTACACCGATACCATCACCGCGACCTCCAAGCCCTCGCTGCAGGAGACCACGCTCGGCCGCTACGTGCGTCTCTACATCACGAAGACCAACTGGCAGGCGCCGGGTGGGCACAACGTGAACATCGCCGAGTTTGCGATTTACGGCGTGAATGACCTGCGCCCGCTCTCCGAGGAGCTTGACGCGCTCACCACCGACTCCGTGCGCGTGGAGGGCGGCAAGGTCGTCTTCCCCGAGGCCTCCGACAGCGTGGAGTACAGCGTCTACGGCAGCGAACTCGAGAACGTCATCACCAACGACGGCACCGTAACCGGCCAGAACATGGGCTCGCGTGACGTCACGATCATCGTGCGCGCCTCTCGCTCCGGCGCCCCGGACGACTACGCCCAGAAGAACCTCGTCGTGACCGTGCCCGACAACAGCGACTCCGTGGCCTATGCGAGCATGATCCCCTCCGGCTCCAACGAGAAGCCCGAGGTCGTCCCGACCATCCAGGAGTGGGCGGGCGGCAGCGGCTCGTTCGTCCTCGCCGACGGCGCGCAGATCGTGCTGAACGACGCCGCAGGCGTTGGCCTCTCCGGCGTTGCCGACAACATGATCGCCGACGTGGCGGAGATCTCCGACATCGAGCTCACCTCGACGAAAGGCTCCGCGCCCGTCTCCGGCGGCGTCTACATCGAGACGCTCGCGGACGGGTCCGACCCCTACGCCCTTGGCGACGAGGGCTACCTCCTCAAGGTCTCCGAGGACGGCATCCAGATCTACGCCAACACCTACACCGGCGCCATCTACGGCACCATCACCGTCGAGCAGATCCTCTGGCAGGCAGAGGACCACGCCTCCGTGCCGTGCGGCCTTGCCCGCGACTACCCGGCCTACGAGGTCCGTGGCGTCAAGCTTGACATCGCCCGCACGCCGTACCGCTACGAGCAGCTCGAGGACTACGCCAAGATCATGCTCTGGTACAAGATGAGCGAGTACGACCTGCACATCAACGACAACGACAACGCCAACGTCAACGGAGCCACGTTCGACACGCACTCCGGTTTCCACCGCCTCGAGAGCGACACCTACCCGAGCCTCGCCAAGATGTCCGGCACCAAGCACGCCGGCATCCCGCAGGACCTGGTGAACGCCGACTACTACAACAACAACGAGGACTACCAGGGCAACCCCACCTACACCAAGGACCAGTGGCGCGCCCTCACCGAGCTCTCCAAGAGCTACGGCATGAACCTCCTCACCGAGATCGACCTCCCCGGCCACTCCCTGCTCTACAACAAGTACGCCGAGGAGAACCCTGACAACATCAGCTGGCTTGAGGGCGGCACCATGCTCTCCTCCAGCGCCACGGGCAACTCCGGCTACCTTGAGCTTCTCGACCTCACCGGCGAGAACAAGGACCGTGCGCTGCAGTTTGCCACCGAGCTCTGGGACGAGTACACCGATCCCGAGAGCCCCACGATCTACGGCGACGTGATCGGCATCGGCTCGGACGAGTACTGGGTCCACAACAACGACACCTACAACGCCTTCGCCAACTTCGCCAACGAGATGCGCAAGGTCATCCAGGGCAACCTCGGCAAGGACGTCAAGGTCCGCATGTGGGGCGCCGGCACCGCGTCCTTCTCGACTGCTGAGACCGCACTCGACATGACGAGCGAGGAGCTTGCCGAGCACTTCCAGCTCGACATCTGGTACCCCGGGTACGACAACGCCAAGCAGCGCGTGGCCGAGGGCTATGACGTCGTGAACTGCCGCGACGCCTACCTCTACGGCAACCCGGGCCGCACCTTCCGCGACGTGCCCGCCGCTGAGTACCTCTTCAACGAGTGGAACCCCGCGATCTTTGACTCCGGCCAGCCCGGCGAGAACACCAACACCCTCGTGGGCGACCCGCACCTGCTGGGAGCCAAGGCCGTCATCTGGGGCGACCAGAGCCAGGAGGGCATGACCGAGCGCGACGTCCACCAGCGCGTGCTCCGCGCCATCGCTATCGTGAGCGAGAAGAGCTGGGGCGGCACCGAGGAGAGCGACACCTTCGACGCCTACGAGCTCCGCGCGAGCCGCCTGGCCGAGGGTCCCGGCACGAGCATCGCCATGGACGTGGAGAGCGAGAGCTCGCTCGTCGCCAGCTACGACTTTGACAACGTGACCGCCGAGGGCACCGCGGTTCTCGACGCCTCCGGCAACGGCTACACGGCCGCGCTCGAGGGCGTGACCGTGAAGGACGGCTGGGCCTCCTTCGACGGCCAGGGCCTCATGACCACCGAGGTCAAGACCGTCTCCTATCCGTACACGGTGAGCTTTGACCTGCGCCTCTCCGCGGACGACGGCGAGGCCAACACCAAGGAGAGCTCGCTCTTCTCGGGCTATGACGGCCGCATCCAGGTTGCCGGCCACAACGGCAACATGAGCGCTGACGTCAACTACTTCACGCGCGACCTTGGCTACAAGGTTCCCGCGGACGGTTCCGAGCACACGGTGACCATCGTGGGCACGATGCAGGCCACGCGCCTCTACGTTGACGGCGAGCTGGTGACCTTCCTCTCCCAGAAGCAGGACCAGGACGGTCTGGGCAGCGGCGCCATCTCCACGCTGTACTCCTCCGTGCTTCTGCCGCTCGAGAAGATCGGCCAGGACTTCAACGGCGACATCGCCAACATCAACGTCTACAACAAGGCGCTCTCCGCTGAGGAGATCGCCGCGCTGGTGGCCGGCGCCGAGGACGACGGCATGGTCAACGTGGCCCAGAACGCCTACGCCGGCGGCATGTCCCGCCACACGGGCGACGGCTTTGACAACGCCGACTCCCGCGTCCGCGTTGCCTTCAAGGCCATCGACGGCGAGGCGTTCCCGGTTTCCGAGAACACCACCACGGCTCCGGACGAGTCCGGCTCCGAGATCTACTCCTACTGGAAGGGCAACCACCCCGACAGCACGCTGACGATCGACCTCGGCGAGGAGCGCACGTTCTCCGAGATCCAGATCCAGTGGCGCAACGGCGGCAAGGGTCGTGACTTCAAGATCCTTGCGTCCGATGACGGCGCGTCCTGGACCGAGGCAAAGAGCGTCTCCGGCAACCAGGACTTCTTCGAGACCATCACCCTCGACGAGCCCGTGACCGCGCGCTTCGTCAAGTTCCAGGGCATCGCCTCCAACTCCGGCTCCGGCACCTACTTCATCCAGGAGTTCAAGGTCATGGAGTCCGTCGACAAGGACGCCCTGGCCGAGCAGGTCGAGGCCGCCGAGGCACTGGCTGCCGAGAAGGGCATCACGGTCGCGAGCACCGGCGACGCCGAGTCTGCGTTCTGGAAGGCCCTCATCGAGGCTCGTGCCCAGCTCGAGAGCCCGCTGGCGCTGAACGACGACGTCGCCCGCGTGAGCAACGCGCTCAAGGTCGCGACCGAGGGCCTGAGTGGCGAGGAGCCCGAGCCCGTGCCCAACACGTTCGTCATCACCGCAACCGCCGGCGAGGGCGGCACCATCACTCCGTCCGGCGAGGTCGAGGTGACCGAGGGCAAGAGCCAGACCTTCGCGATCGATGCCGACGAGGGCTACGAGATTGCCGACGTCGTCGTCGACGGCGAGTCCGTCGGCGCGGTCGGGACCTACGAGTTCGAGGGCGTCGACGCCGACCATACGATCGAGGCCTCCTTCGAGAAGGTGGAGGAGCCCGGCCCCGAGCCCGAGAAGCCCGATACCTCCGCGCTCGAGGACCTCATCGCCAAGGCAGGGGAGCTTGATGAGTCCGAGTATACCCCCGAGACCTGGGACGCCCTGACCACCGCCCTCGAGGCCGCGAGGGACGCGCTGGACGCCGTCGAGCAGAAGGTTGTCGACGACGCGGCAGCTGCGCTGAGCGGCGCTATCGCTGCCCTCGTGAAGGCTGAGGAGCCCGGCCCTGGTCCCGAGCCGCAGCCCGAGACCCACACCGTGACGGTGGTCCTCGGCAACGGCGAGGCCAACCTCGTCATCGAGGTCGAGGACGGGAAGGCCGCCCCCGAGCCCGCGGAGCCCACGCGCGACGGCTTCAAGTTCGCCGGCTGGTTCACCACCGTCGACCCGGAGACCGGCGAGCTCTCCGACGAGTACGACTTCTCGGCGCCCGTCACCGGCGACCTCACCATCTACGCCGGCTGGCTGCCCGAGACGACGGGCGAGCAGCCCGGCGGCGACGAGCCCGGCACCGGCGAGCAGCCCGGCGGCGACCAGAAGCCGAGTGACGACCAGAGGCCCGGCCAGCCCACCACGCCCGACCCGGGCAAGCCCGGCTCCGGCTCCACCGGCGGCAGCCTGGCCCAGACCGGCGACGCGGCGCTTGTCTACCCGCTCGTCGCGAGCGCCTTTGCTGGCCTCGTCTCCCTCGGCGCTGGCGCGCTGACCCTGCGCCGTCGCAACGGGTAGCACCTCTCATCTAGAGAGCCCTTTCCAGACGGGGCGGTTCGAGCCAAGGCTCGGGCCGCCCCGTTCTTGTCGGCATTTTTTCGCGGACCTCCCGCCCCCAGTCTCGATACCCCGACTTTTGCACGAGCAGCATCGGAGCGAAAGTAATTTGAGAACACATGGCCGCAGCTAGATGCTTTGCTCGCCGCAGGGTTCGCATCAAGATTCCCGGATTGCTCGTGCATAAGTCGGTTCTTTGCCGACGTCGTTCCGCGCGGGTCATCTCCTTGTGGCGCTCACCTGCGCGTTCCCTGCTAGAATCTGTCGATAAGGAAGAAGCCGAGGGGGTGCGCGTGATCACGGACATCGAGAGGCGCCTGGCGCGCGAACTGCCCGACTACGCACGAGCTGTCCTTGACGCGCTCGAGACGGCGGGCTATGAGGCGTGGGTCGTGGGCGGCTGGGTGCGCGACGCCCTTCTCGGCAGACCGGGGCATGACGTTGACGTAACGACCTCGGCTCCCTGGCAGGAGACGGCTCGCGTGCTACGGGCCCGTGGCATAGAGGTGCACGAGACCGGTACGGCTCACGGCACGGTGACGGCGGTCGTGGACGGCCGTCCGGTGGAGACCACTACCTATCGCGTGGAGGGCACCTATTCCGACCGTCGCCATCCTGACGAGGTGCGCTTTGTCAAGGACGTGCGCGAGGACCTCGCCCGCCGCGACTTCACCGTCAACGCGATGGCCTTTCATCCCACGCGTGGCCTGCTCGACCCTTTTGGTGGCGAGAAGGACCTCGCGACGCATGTCATCCGCGCGGTGGGGGAGCCCCGGCGTCGCTTTGAGGAGGACGCCCTGCGCGTGCTGCGGGCGGTGCGCTTTGCGTGCCGCCTGGACGCGGCGATTGAGTCGGCGACGCAGGACTCTCTCGTGGCGTGCGCTCCGGAACTCTCTGCCATTGCTCAGGAGCGTATTGGCCAGGAGATGGACGGGATTCTCGCAACGGGACGCGCGGCATGGGCGTTGAGACACGAGTTCTCCGTGCTCGCGGCTGCCGTGCCGGAGCTCGCCGCGATGAGGGGCTTTGACCAGAAGAGTCCCTACCACGCCCATGACGTGCTCGAGCACACGGCGCGCGTCTGTGCGGGTGTGGAGGAGTTCACAGGTGGCGATGCGCTGCCCGCTCTGCGCTGGGCCGCGCTTCTGCACGACGTTGCGAAGCCTGCGTGCTGGAGCGAGGACGTGTCTGGTCGCGGGCACTTCTTCGGGCATCCGGAGGAGGGTGCCCGCGTGGCGCGTCGTGTGATGGGACGCCTTGCAATTCCCGGCGACGTGACGCGTGCGGCTTCGGCGCTCGTGCTGCTCCATGACTTTGAGATCCGCGCGACGGCGCCGTCCATGCGGCGGATGCTGTCTGAGATCGAGGAGGCGGCTCCGGGGCACGCGAGGCCGTTGGCCTTTGCGCTTCTCGACCTCAAGCGCGCCGATGCTGTGGCAAAGGCGCCCACGTGCATGGGGTATGCCGTGGAGCTGGACGCCATGAGCGGAGTGCTTCGGCGCGAGCTGGCGAACGGGGGCGTGTGGCGCGTGCGCGACCTTGCCGTCCGCGGGGCGGATGTGATTCGTGAGCGCGGGATCGAGCCCGGGCCCGGCGTGGGCATGGTGCTCGCCCAGCTGCTCGAGGCCGTCAAGGCGGGGGAGGTTCCCAACGACCGCGAGGCCCTTCTCGCCTGGCTGCGTTGGTAGGGGACTGTCGCGCCAAGCGCGTTGTTCGTTTGCGGGGGATTGCGCACAACTTCTTCAGAATTCTCAGTTGCGCAAGTGGGAGGATTCCCGTATAGTATTTCCTCGCGCTGAGAGGCGCACGAAGTGGCAAATTGGGACTTCGTCTAGTGGTAGGACAGCGGATTCTGGTTCCGTCAACGGGAGTTCGACTCTCTCAGTCCCAGCCATTTGCCGCTTGCCTCACAATCGCATATGTGGCCCGTTCGTCTAGCGGTTCAGGACGCCGCCCTCTCAAGGCGGAGATCACCAGTTCGAATCTGGTACGGGCTACCAAATGGCCCGTTCGTCTAGCGGTTCAGGACGCCGCCCTCTCAAGGCGGAGATCACCAGTTCGAATCTGGTACGGGCTACCAAACGTTC
>CASFQX010000047.1 GCA_949296375.1 uncultured Olsenella sp. | reverse complement strand
CGACCACCTTGTAGCCGCCGCTCAGAAGCTCGACGACCGTGTGGCTTCCGATGAAGCCGGCACCTCCGGTCACGAGCACGCAGGTATCGGCAGGTGCGATCTTCTCGCTCATAGGAGATCCTTTCGTCGTGACGAGCTTCTACGCTCCGGTTTCCGCCAAACTTTAGTATACGTCGCTCCGGGGCTCACCGCGCTCACGCGGCGGCGGACGGTTGGGAATCGCCCGCTTCGTTTGAATTGGGGCGAGAGGAAACTTTGGTTGAGGCCTGGCAGGGCGTGCCTGGCGAGGCGCTTTGCGCCTTGGCGAGGAGGACCGTCAAGCCGCGGCCCTTCTCGTCCCCATTTGTCCCGCACGCGGGTGCCTCGTGGGGCTACACTGTTCCACGGTGTGAATGTGGCCGGCTTCTGTCCGGCCCCGTGAGATAGGAGCATCCATGGCCGAGGACGCCAAGCAGTACGCGCTGGACAAGCACAAGGAGTGGCAGGGCAAGATCGAGGTGATCACCCGCGCCCCCATTACCACGCCGGAGGAGCTGGCCGTGGCCTACACGCCGGGCGTCGCCGAGCCGTGCCTCAAGATCTCCGAGAACGTGGAGGACTCCTACACCTACACCCGTCGCGGCAACCTCGTAGCCGTGGTCACGGACGGCACTGCGGTGCTGGGTCTCGGCGACATCGGCCCCGAGGCGGGCATGCCGGTCATGGAGGGCAAGTGCGCCCTGTTCAAGACCTTCGCGGACGTGGACGCGTTCCCGCTCTGCGTGCGCTCCAAGGACGTGGACGAGATCGTCCGCACCGTCGAGCTTATCGCCGGCAGCTTTGGCGGCATCAACCTCGAGGACATCTCCGCGCCGCGCTGCTTTGAGATCGAGCGCCGCCTCAAGGAGGTCTGCGACATCCCCGTCTTCCATGACGACCAGCACGGCACCGCCGTCGTGACCTGCGCCGCGCTCATCAACGCCTGCCGTCTCACCGGCCGCGAGCTCTCCGACGTGCGCGTGGTCTTCTCCGGCGCCGGCGCCGCGGGCATCTCCATCGCCAAGCTCATGCAGCGCATGGGCGTCAAGGACGTCATCATCTGCGACCGCACGGGCGCCATCTACGAAGGCCGCGAGGGCCTCAACCCCGAGAAGGCCGAGATCGCCACCTGGACCAACCGCGAGGGCGTGAGGGGCAGCCTCGCCGACGCCGTCAAGGGAGCCGACGTCTTCGTGGGCGTGTCCGCTCCCGGCGTGCTCACCCAGGACATGGTGCGCACGATGGCCGCCGACCCGATCATTTTCGCCTGCGCGAACCCCGTGCCGGAGATCATGCCGGACGAGGCACTCGCGGCAGGGGCCGCCGTGGCCGCCACGGGCCGCTCCGACTTCCCCAACCAGATCAACAACGTGCTCGCGTTCCCGGGCATCTTCCGCGGCGCCCTCGACGTGCGCGCGTCCGACATCAACGACGACATGATGGAGGCGGCGGCCTACGCGATCGCCGGCCTCGTGGACGACGAGCACCGCGCCGCCGACTACATCATCCCCGGCGCCTTCGACGAGCGCGTGGCGCCCGCCGTCGCCGCCGCCGTGGCCGAGGCCGCCCGCAAGTCCGGCGTCGCCCGCCTCTAGGTGGAAAAGGGACTGTCCCTTTTCCACGTTCAAAGCGGGGAAACGATGCCCAGCCCCTTATGCTAAAAAGTGAATCACCGAGTCGAATCCGGCCGGTTGACGATAATGATGCCCACACTCACGAGCGCGAGCGCCGCAACGGCCACCAGCGGGTTGACTGCGCTGGCCTCGCCGAGAAGGACGGCGGAGAGCAGCACGCCAAAGACCGGGTTCATGAAGCCGAAGACCGCCACGCGCGAGACGGGGTTCGCGGCGAGCGCGAGCGACCATAGGGAGTAGGCGGCCGCCGAGATGAAGCCGAGATAAGCAAGAAGCAGGATCGCCGGTGCCGGGTTAGCGGCGTCAGCCGGTGCGATGTGGCCGCCAAACGCCAGGCCAAAGACGAGCATGAAGGCGCCGCCGGCAACAAACTGCCACCCCGAGAGCAGCACGGGGTCGTGGTCTGCCGAGAAGTGCTTTGCCAGGTTGCTCGAGGTCGCGGCGGCTAAGGTGGAGGCCAGCACCATGCCCTCGCCCATGAGCGTGAACGAGAGTCCGCCCTTGCCGCCCCAGAGGTTGACGAGGAGCACGCCACCAAAACCAACGACGCACCCTACGACCTTGCGAACGGTGAGGCGCTCAAAGCGGAAGAACAGCGCCGCGAGAAGCACGCAGACAAAGGAGTTGCTGGCCTCGAGGATGGAGCTCGTCACGCCCATGCAGTTGGCAAGGCCGACGTAGAAGAGTACGTACTGCAGGACCGTCTGAAACGCCGCGAGAGTGATGATGGGCGGAACGTCACGCGGCGAAGGGACAAAAGGCCGCCGCTTCACGACGCTCATTCCCACGGCAACCATGAGGCCGGCAATCACGAAGCGCGTTCCGGCAAAAGTGAGGATGGAGGCAGGGTCGGTCGAGTCGATGGCATAGAGCTCGTAGCCGAGCTTCACGCAGGGAAACGCCGACCCCCACAGAAAGCAGCTGGCCAGGCACGCCAGCACGAGCCCCGGCGTGGTGGCGAGAAACGACTTGCTCTTGGTGGGCTCAATCGACGACGAAGACACGCTCTTCTCGATTCTCCCGACTTCTCGTTCAAGAAGAAAGCCTAGCAGGACTCCCTTAAGATTGCCTGCAAATCAGCCACAATTTAGCCCATTTCGACCCCAATATGCCTACTCCGAACCCCAAGCCCTAGTTGCCTCTTCTCGAGTCTCGTCGGCCCCGCAAAATAAATACCTCCCCTCCCGCGATTTCTGGGCGAGCCCAGTGAGCGGGAGGGGAGGTATTGGTTTGCGGGGCTTTCGGAGGGCTACTCGGTGAAGTATCCCACGCCGCCCTCGATCAGCGGCTGGTACGCGTTGCCCGGAACGTTCTTGTAGAGGCCCGCGCCAGAGCGCTCGGTGTGGCCCATCTTGCCCAGCACGCGGCCGTCCGGCGAGGTGATGCCCTCGATGGCCAGCACGGAGCCGTTGGGGTTGACGTCGAGGCTCATACCCGGCACGCCGTTCTCGTCCACGTACTGCGTGGCCACCTGGCCGGCGGCAACGAGCTTGTCGACCATCTCCGGCGAGGCCACGAAGCGGCCCTCGCCGTGGGAGATCGCGATGTTGTGGACGTCTCCGACCTCGCACTTGGAGAGCCAGGGGCTCAGGTTGGACGCCACGCGCGTGCGCACCAGACGGCTCTGGTGACGGCCGATCGTGTTGAACGTGAGCGTGGGGCAGGTATCGTCCATCTCGCGGATGTCGCCGTAGGGCACAAGACCCAGCTTCACCAGTGCCTGGAAGCCGTTGCAGATGCCCAGCATGAGGCCGTCGCGGGCCTGCAGCAGGTCGCGCACCGCCTCGGTGACCTCGGGGGCGCGGAAGAACGCGGTGATGAACTTGGCCGAGCCCTCAGGCTCGTCGCCGCCGGAGAAGCCGCCGGGGATCATGACGATCTGGCTCTCGCGGATGCGGCGCGCCAGCTCGTGGGTGCTCTCGGCAACCGCCTCGGGTGTGAGGTTGTTGATAACAAAGACATCCGCCACGGCGCCGGCGCGCTCAAAGGCGTGGGCGGTGTCGTACTCGCAGTTGGTGCCCGGGAAGACTGGGATGATGACGCGCGGGCGGGCAACGTGGATCTGCGGTGCGGGGCGAGAAACCCCTGCGCTCGCAACGTCAAACGAGACGGCCTCGACCTTCTCGCCCTCTGCGCGGTACGGGAAGACGCCCTCGAGCGCGCCCTCCCAGGCCTCCTGCAGCTCGGCAAGATCGATGCGCTCCTCGCCAACGACGAGCTCGTAGGACTCGGTCGTGGTGCCAAAGAGGCACGCGGTGACGTTCTCGGGGAGCTCGGGCTGGACCGCCTCGTCGGTGACCTCAACGAGGAAGCTGCCGTAGGAGGGGCAGAAGAGGGCGTCGGCGCCAAAGGCGGAGACGACCTCGAGGCCGATGCCGTTGCCGACGCACATCTTGAAGACGGACTCGGCAACCCCGCCGTAGCCCATCGTGGAGGCGGCGAGCACCTCGCCACGCTCGACCATGCCCTCGACGAGCTTGTAGCAGTCGAGAAGCGCGGTGGGGTCGGGGGTTAGGCCGTCCTCGCCGTAGCTCGGGACGATCACCACGACGCGGTGGCCAGCGCCCTTGAACTCGGGGGAGACCACGCGGTCCACGTGGCCGAGGCCCGTGGCAAACGAGACGAGCGTGGGCGGCACGTCCAGGTCCTCAAAGCTGCCGGACATGGAGTCCTTGCCGCCGATGGAGGCGATGCCCAGGTCCACCTGCGCCATGAGGGCGCCGAGAAGGGCGGCCGTGGGCTTGCCCCAGCGGCTGGGCACGTCGCGCAGGCGCTCGAAGTACTCCTGGAACGTGAGGTAGAGGCTCTCGTGCTCAAAGCCCGCCGCCACCATGCGGCTTACGGACTCAACCACGGAGAGGTAGGCGCCGGAGAAGCAGTTGGCGCTCATGAGGTAGGGGTTGAAGCCCCAGGCCATGCCGGAGCACGTGGTGGTCTCGCCGTCAACGGGAAGCTTGGCGACCATGGCCATGGGAGGGGTGAGCTGCGTGCGGCCGCCAAAGGGCATGAGCACGGTGGCGGCGCCGATCGTGGAGTCAAAGCGCTCGGAGAGGCCCTTGTTGGAGGCCACGTTGAGGTCGGTCACGAGGGAGCGCATCTTCTCAGCGAGCGTGTTGCCGGCCCAGGTGCGCTCATACTCGGCGGGGGCCTCCACGCGCACGGAGGTGGACTTGGGAGCGCCGTTGGAGGAGAGGAACTCGCGGCTCACGTCCACGATGGTCTTGCCGCGCCAGCTCATGCGCAGGCGGGGCTCCTCGGTGACGCTTGCCACGACGGTGGCCT
>CASFQX010000046.1 GCA_949296375.1 uncultured Olsenella sp. | reverse complement strand
TCCGGCGTCTCAAGGCGCCAAAACGCCGCCTGTGTACAATCGCCCAATCTACAGCGCCGCCAGCAGCGCCTCGCAGCCCTCCAGGACGTCGCGATACGTGGCATCAAAGTCGCCGGTGTACCAGGGGTCTGCCACGTCACCTGGCCGGGCGGTCCAGTCGAGCAGGCGGCTCACCTTGCCATCCGGGTCCGCCCCAAAGATCCGTCCCAGCCCCCACGCGTTCTCCGCGTCCATGTAGACGATGTGGTCCCAGCTCCCGTACTCGTCTCGCCTCACGCGACGGGCACGGTGGCTGCCCACCGGAACGCCCTCCGCCCGCAGCTTGGCAACGGTGCCGCGGTGCGGCGGGTTGCCCAGCTCCTCGGAGCTCGTCGCGGCGGAGTCGACGAGGAACTCGCCCTCGCGGCCCGCTTGCCGCACGAGCTCCTCCATCACGAACTGCGCCATCGTGGAGCGGCAGATGTTGCCGTGGCAGACGAACAAAATGCGTGTCATCTCTCCCCTTGGGGTCCGCTACTGGCGCATGTGGCGCCCGCCACCCCGAGCCGAGCCATTCGCCCGGGAGGGAGCGCCGTGAGAGCGACTCGCCCTCTTGTCACGCGACGACGCGGGAGAGGTCGCAAAGGAGCGTCCGGCGCTTATCTTGAGCCGCTGCTCCTCGCGGCGGCGCGCCCTCGCCCTTGCGTTGCACAGCAGGCCGATTCCCACGAACAGGGCGGCCAGGACCACAAAGACGATGATCGCGTGAGAGATGTCCGAGGTGACCCACCAGACGAGGAAGCTGGGGATGGAGAGGGCCATGGTGCGAGCGGGCGCCGCGGTAACGGTTCCGAGCTCGCGGTCCCCATACGCAACGGAGACCTCACCGATCGACTGTGACGAGTTGAGCGGAGCGCGGAACGTGCCACTCCAGGAGGGCGTCAGCGTGAGGTCCTCGAGCGTCAGGCTCCGCGGGATCGTGGCAGAGATCTCGGATGTGGCTCTGACCTCGACCTCGTCACCGTCGGAGGAGAGCTCAACGTCAATCTCCCCGATGATGTCGCCCTCACTCACGACGGCACCCGTCCTCCAGGCGCCGAAGCCCCATTCCAGGAGCGATCGCATGTCGTAGAAGCTGGGAGCGACCTCGTCCTCGTCCTCCTCCATAGGAGCGCCCAGCACCACGCCGATGAGCGACATCCCGTCCTTCTCGGCGAGGGTGATGAGGCAGCGTCCGGCCTCCCAGGTTGAACCCGTCTTTCCGGCAACCACCACGTCGCCCATGTACACCGGGCTCTCGGGGTCCAGCAGGCGGTCCGTGGTCTCCAGCTCGCGAGCGGGGCTGGCGGAGGTGGCGGGGAGCTCCCAGGTGGCGTTGTGGCTTATCTCGATGAACTCGGGGTGCTTGAGGGCCTCCTCGAAGATCAGCACGAGGTCGCGGGCAGTCGTGTAGTGGTTGTCGTCGTGGAGGCCGCAGGGGTTCACGAAGTGCGTGTCGGCGCAGCCGAGCTCCACGGCACGCTCGTTCATCATGTCCACGAAGCTCTGCCAGTCACCCGCGACGTAGCGTGCGAGCACGTACGAGGCGTCGTTTCCGGAGGGGATGAGAAGACCGGCGAGGAGGTCGCGGACAGAGAGCGTGTCCCCGGCCTTGATGTCGGCGACCGAGCTGTCCCAGGTGACCTCGGCAAGGTCTTCCTCGGTCACCGTGACCATCTCGTCGAGGTCCCCGTTCTCAAGCACGAGAAGGGCGGTCATGACCTTGGTGACGGAGGCGGGGTAGCAGCGCTCACCCGCACCCTTCTCGTACAGCTCCATCCCAGAGGTCCTGTCCACGAGCAGGGCTCGAGTCGAGGAGAGCGCGGGCGGCGCGTCAACGGAGTAGGTCTCCCCCTCCTCGCTCGCCCCCTCCGCGAACGCCGTCTGGGGCAGCAGGAAGGAACCGCCCGCCAATAGGGCGGCCGCCACGAGCAGGGCGGACAGGATGCGCAGGCGGGAGCGGGACGAGGAAGTGTTCACGGGGGCTCTCCTAACCCATCAGGGCAAACCAGGCGATGACGGCAACGCCGAGCACGATGCGATACCAGCCGAACGGCTTGAAGTCGTGGCGACGCACGAAGGCCATCAGGAAGCGGATAGCCAGAAGCGAGACGACGAATGCGACGGCGCACCCCGTGACGAGGATGGCCGCCTCGGTGCCGCTGAACATGTTGCCGGCGAGGAAGTACTTCACGAGACGCAGAGCGCTCGCGCCCACCATCACCGGGATGGCGAGAAAGAACGTGAACTCCGCGGCAACGGTGCGGGAGCAGCCGAGGAGCAGGCCTCCGATGATCGTCGAGCCGGAGCGAGACGTGCCGGGGACGATCGAGAGGACCTGGAAGAGACCGATGCCCATGGCCGTCTTCCAGTCGAGGTCCTCGAGCGTCCTCACGCGCGCCTCGGAGTCCGCGAGCTCGGAGGCGGACGGCGTTCCCTCAACTGCGAGATGACGCGGGGCGGACGCCGCCAGGTCGCGCGCGCGACGGCTGCGGACGGTCTCGATCACGATGAACGCGATGCCGTAGACGATGAGCGCCGCGGCGATCACGAAGGGGCTGCCGAGGTTGGCCTCCATCCAGTCGTCGATGGGGATGCCGATTACGGCGGCGGGAATGCAGGCCACGATCGTCTTGCCCCAGAGCGACCAGGTGCCGCGCTTCTCGCCCGCGTCCTTCTTGGGCGAGAAGGGATTGAGCTGGTGGAAGAAGATGACGCACACGGCTAGGATGGCTCCGAGCTGGATGACGACGAGGAACATGTTCCAGAAGTCCTCGGAGACGTCCAGGCTCATAAACTGTTCAAGGAGCAGCATGTGACCCGTCGAGGAGATGGGCAGCCACTCGGTCACGCCCTCCACGACGCCAAACACCGCCGCTTTTATGAGCTCAATGGGATTCATTTCTCTCTCTTTCGGCAGACAGCCCTCTCATAATCGCTCAAGAAGGAGGGCGCGTTTCCCCCGCCACCGAAAAACTATGCCGTTTGGCGAGTCACTTCGCAAGAAAGCCAAACTTGGGGCATAAGTGAGCCAAGTCCGCAGAATCGGCTCGCGGCATCTGAAGGGAGTAATCATGGCCGAAACCACAACCTCCTACCAAGACCTCGGCTACGACAAGATCTTCGTCTCCCTGGACGGTTCGGACGAGCAGTACAAGGTGCTCGACCGCGCCATCGTCATGGCGGCGAACGACAACGCCGAGCTCTACATCGGACACGTGATCGACTCGACGGCGCTCGAGGCGGCAGGGACCTTCCCCGTTGACATCGTGCCCTCGCTCGAGAAGACCTTCCGGGAGTCCATCGCCGAGAAGGTGGCCGCGGCGGAGGCGATGCCCGGGATCAAGAAGGTCGAGGTCATCGTTCGCTCTGGTCGCATTCGCGAGACCCTGAAGGACGAGATGCTCGACGTCATCCAGCCCGACCTCGTGATCTGCGGAGCCCGTGGCCTGTCCTCGATCAAGTACGCCATCCTCGGCTCCATCTCCACGTTCCTCACGCGCAACACCGACTGCGACACCCTGATCATCAAGTAGCCCGCCCCTCTCGGCACCCTCCGGCGCGGCCCCGCCTCCTCGAGACGGGGCCGCGCCCCGTGACAAAGGGCCCGAACCCGCCATCGAGGTCCGCCTCGCGGGCGTCTTCAGCGGCGCAAATCGTGAAGGAACGGTGAGCACCTTATAGCAACGTTAAACTATGAAAGATTGTTCGCATGCTCATCTGCGCCAACGGCGCACTGACATGGAGGTTTTTCGTGACCGTCGGTACACGCACCGGGGCTAAGACCTGCGGCGCCCTGCTCATCGCAGGGTCGCTCTCCTGCGCTCTCCTGCAGGTTGTCGCCCAGCCCACCGTAGCCATGGCAGGACCCGTGGAGGAGCTGCAGGCCATCCAGGAGAAGATCCAGCAGGGCAACGAGGATTACGAGGAGGCAAGCGCCCGGGTCAGCGACATCCAGGAGGACATCGACGCCAACGAGACCCGCATCGCGGAGCTGGAGGCGGAGCTTCCAGACGTCCGCGCGCAGGCCGCGACCTCGATGCGAACCAGCTACAAGCTCCAGCAGTCCTCCAGCGGCGTGCTGAGCCTGCTCCTCTCCTCCGAGGACTTCTACGAGCTCCTCACCACGATCCAGTACCTCGACGTGATTCAGGAGCACAACAACGAGGCCGTTGACGAGCTCCTCGCCATGGCCGACGAGCTCGAGGCCACGCGCGTCAGCCTCAACTCCCAGATGCAGGAGGCCGAGGAGGCCCAGACCGAGGCTCAGGAGGCCCTCGACGCCGCCAACGCCGCGCGCGAGGAGCTCTACGAGGAGATTCGCAGGCAGGCAGAAGAGGAGGCTGCCCAGCGCCGCGCCGCGATCGAGGCGGCGAAGCGCGAGCAGGAGCTGCAGCAGCAACAGCAGCAGGGAGGGAGCCAGGACAACTCCTTCACCACGGAGTCCGGCAACCAGTCCGAGATTCAGGTCCCCATCACCGGAGACCCCGGAGCCATTGACATGGGCAGTGACAAGCAGCAGTTCATCAGCGAGTGGACGCAGCGAATCGACGCCTATCTCGCCGGCTCGCCGCTCGCCGGCCAGGGCAAGACCTTCGCCGAGGCCGCGTGGGAGTACGGCGTTGACCCGCGTCTCTCGCCCGCCATCTCCACGGTTGAGAGCTCAACGGGCCGCCACTGCTTCCTCCCCCACAACGCGTGGGGCTGGGGCGCCTCGAGCTGGAGCAGCTGGGAGGAGGCCATCTGGGACCACGTCGAGGGCCTCGCGATCGGCTACGGCGGCCAGCTCACCTATGCCGGCGCCCTCAAATACTGCCCGCCCAACGCGGACTTCTGGTACGCCTCGGTCCTCGCGAACATGGAGCGCATCTAGGGACGAAGCCAGGGAGGACCAACCGGTCCCGGAACACATCAATCGCAGGGGGCGTCTCTCTCAACGAGGGGAGCCCCTCTCACATGCCAAGCCACTGCATCCAGACCGGCGCTGTCCAGCCCACGACGTCGGGGGCAACGCCTGCGGGCGGGACGCCGCCAAAGAGCATCCCGGCGTCGCAGGGGTCGATCAGCCGAATCACCCAGAGGGCGAGAAACGCGGCGAGAAACGCGGAGAGCAGCTTCGTGCCATGCTTGGTGACAAACGAGCAGACCCCGAGGGCGGCCTTTCCCACGGACCCGGGCTCCTTCTCGGCCCTGCGAACGAGCTCGCCACAGGGTGCCTGGACATAGACGAGTGCGATCGCGATGGGGACCGCCCAGAAGAGCGGGTGATACGCAAGGGCGGCGGAGAAGTCGAGTCTCAGCGCCGAGAGCCACGCGCGCGTCATGCCGCATCCCGGGCACGAGAGGCCCGTCATCGTCTTGAAGATGCACCCCAGGTCCAGAAGGTACAAGGCGATCGCCATGCCCGCGATGAACAGGCACAGCGAGAGGGCGTCACGGACAAAGCCCGGGACGCCCTCCAGAAAAGGGCCTTTCTTAGGCGAGCTCACACCAGTCCCTAGCGGGTATAGAGGCGGGAGTTGTATGCCGTAGCCAGAGCGTTGGTGTTCTTGATGATGATGTTCATGGCCACGAAGGTACCGATGGCACACGTGAGATAGCCCACGATGTCCCACATGAGCACCGTCGTGCCGCTCTCCTTGAAGGCGAGGCCGTAGCGAGGAGCGTTTGCCTGCAGACGGTCGCCGAGCTTGTAGTACCAGTAGTAGCTATAGAAGCCGCAGGTGATGTACGTGAGCAGGATGAGCGCGGCAAGCCCGGGCGTGCTCTCGCCGTCGCCCTCGCACATGACGTTGACGTCCTTGGCGAGCCGGTAGAGGAAGTAGAGTCCATAGATGCCGCAGGTAACGATCGAAAGGAGGATGTAGGTGGCAAGGCTGCGATCCGCCTTTATCGGGGTCTGCGGAGCAGAACCGTACGGGACGGGAGGCTGGCCGTAGTTGGGCTGCTGGCCGTAGTTGGGCTGCTGGCCGCCAAACGGACCGGCCTGCTGAGCCTGACCCGACGAAACCGAGGCACCGCAGCTTGGGCAGAAGCCGCTGCCGTCAGGAACCTGAGAGCCGCACTGGGGACAAACCATGAGATTCCTCTTTCTGCTCGGTCACGTCTCCCCGCGGGATTCATGACTATCCAAATCGATGCCGCCTAATCATACAGAAAAGAATGCTACAGATTCTCCATAAAACCAGATTAGGCAACAGTCGATTTACATCTGCCGAGAGGTGGCGCCGTCACGCCGTGAGGTAGACCATCACGATGATGAGGACAAAGCCCACGATCTCGGCAAACGAGAAGGGCGTGGCGAGCCACACGATGGAGGCGATCGTCGCCGTGACGGGCTCGATCGTGCCCAGCAGGCTCGCCCTCATGGAGCCGGCGTCCTTCACGCCCTGCAGGTAGAGCGCATACGCGCCAAAGGTCCCCACCACCACGCAGAGTGCGAGGACGACGATGGCCACGCCGTCCAGCGCGGGCATGTGCTCCCAGGGCCTATACCACAGCGCGAGCGCGATGCCAGAGAAGAGAAACGCCAGTCCGTTGACCGTGAAGTTACCCCAGCGAGCCATCGGCCCCGCGGGCAGGATGGAGAGGCACGCCGAGGCGAGGGCGCACCCCAGGCCCCACACGAGGCCCTCGAGCGGCAGATTGAGCTGGCCGGGGTTGCCGCCGGTGGCAACGAGGTAGGTGCCCACGAGGGCGAGGGCCACGCCCAGGATCTCACGCCTGCGCGGGCTCCGGCGCATCCTGAGGCACACGTAGACGAGCACGAGCACCATGCCCAGACTCTGCATGATCGTGGCCGTGGCGGAGTTGGTCCAGTCGATGGCCTCGAGGTAGGAGACCTGCGAGAAGAGAATCGCCGCAAAGCTCACGCCCAGGATGGCGAGAAGGTCGCGCGGGCTTCTCCACACCCCCGTCAGCTGCTCGCGCCCTCGCGCGGTGAGGGCGGCGGCACCGAGGAAGAGCCAGCATGCCGTGAGCTCGCGGAGGCAGACGAGCCAGAGCGGATCGATCGCGTAGGCGTCCATCAGCCACTTGGAGACGGTGCCGTTGAGGCCCCAGAACGTACCGCCCACGAGCGTCGCGATGATGCCGCGGCGCACGATGCGGCGACGGTCGGCGTCTCGGTGCACCGGCGCGTCTGTGGCTTCCCCCACAACGGCATCGTTCTTCTCGGCAGCAACGCTCTTCTCGGACACACGCCCTCCTCGCTCGCACAACGGTCGATAGCCTACCACGCCGCGCGTGCCCGTAGCCCCTCGTTTTGGCCAAATCCGGCAAGTTGTGTGCGTACCCGATCAGGTTGTGCGCACACTTTGATCTCTGATATTCACTTGAGATTTGCGTTTCCGCAGCTAGATAGCCTGGCGAGAAAAACATCAAAAGTCGTAGCGCGTACACAACCTCAGCGGGCCTGCGCGCACCCTGGGAAATCGGGCGCCCAAGCCAGGCTGTGCGCAGCCACGCCCCAAGCTCGAAGCTGCGCTATTCTCATCAGTGAGAAAACCGTACCCAAGGGAGAAGAGCATGTCCGAGAAGAACTTCGCAGAGCCGTGCGCCTGCCTTTCCGTAGGCTCCACCCATGCGGGCTTCACCGTCACCTCCGTCGAGCAGATCCCGGAGATCTCCGGCTGCGCCTACGTCATGCGCCACGACGCCACCGGCGCCCGCGCCCTGTGGCTGGCCTGCGCAGACACCAACAAGGCCTTTGCCATCAGCTTCAAGACGCCGCCGGCGGACGACACGGGCGTCTTCCACATCCTGGAGCACTCGGTGCTCTGCGGCTCTGACCGCTACCCGGTGAAGGAGCCCTTCGTCAACCTGCTCAAGACGAGCATGCAGACGTTTCTGAACGCGCTCACCTTCCCCGACAAGACCATGTACCCGGTGGCCTCCACCAACGCGGCTGACCTCGAGAACCTGATGAGCGTCTACCTTGACGCGGTGCTGCACCCCGCCATCTGGCACCGCCGCCGCATCTTCGAGCAGGAGGGCTGGCACCTGGAGGCTGCCGAGGACGGTACCCTCAGCTACAACGGCGTGGTGCTGAACGAGATGAAGGGCGCCCTCTCCGACCCGGATGACGTGCTCTACCAGGCACTCACGCACCAGCTCTTCCCCGATACCTGCTACGGCTTTGAGTCCGGCGGCAACCCGCGCGCCATCCCCGAGCTCACCTACGAGGGCTTCCTCAACACGCACGCGCGCCACTACGCCCCCTCCAACGCCTACGTCATCCTTTACGGAGACCTGGACGTGGACCGCGAGCTCGCCCTCGTGGACGAGCACCTGAGCGGCGCGGCGGAGCGCGGGGCGGGCGCCCCCAACCCGCTCGAGCTCCAGGCGCCCGTGCGCGCGCCCCGCACCGAGGTGCACATGGCAACGGCGCCGAGCAACGCCGAGGCGGGCCTCTCCTACGTCATCGGTACCGCGGCAGACCGCACCCGCGTGCTCGCGGCGGACGTGCTCCTCGACGCCCTCTGCGGCTCCAACGAGGCGCCCCTCAAGCGCCGCGTACTGGACGCCGGCCTGGCGGACGACTTCTCCGCCATGCTCGTGGACGGCGTCCTCCAGCCGCAGGTCATGTTCACGCTCCGCGGCCTCAAGCCGGGTGCCGGCGAGAAGTTCCGTGCGCTCGTGGAGTCCACCTGCGCCGAGCTCGCCGAGGGCGGCATCCCCCGCGACAAGCTCGAGGCGTCGCTCGCCCAAGCGGAGTTCAACCTGCGCGAGGGCGACTGGGGCGGCTATCCCGACGGGGTCGCCCTCGCCATGCAGGCGATGTCGAGCTGGCTCTACGACGACGAGCACCCGGTGGACTACCTGCGCTACGAGGACGCGCTCGCCGAGCTCAAGCGCGGCATTTCCGAGGGCTACTTCGAGCGGCTGCTGCGCGAGGTCATCTGCGAGAGCGCCCACTGCGCCGAGGTGGAGCTCGTGCCCACGGCCGAGGGCAGCGCGAGCGAGGAGGCCGAGGAGCTCGCCCGCCTGCGCGCGGGCATGAGCGAGAAGGACCTCGACGCCGTGCGCGCCGAGGTGAAGGCCCTGCGCGCCGAGCAGGAGGCGCCCGACTCCCCGGAGGCGCTCGCCACGCTGCCCACGCTCGGGGTGGCGGACATCGGCCCCGCGCCCGAGGAGCCCGCCGCCCTCGAGGTGCCGGCTCCGCTCCCCTGCCTTTCCCACGAGCTGGACACCCACGGCATCGACTACGTCTACCACTACTTCGACCTGCGCCACCTCGAGTTTGGGGAGCTCGCGTACGCCGGCATGCTCACCGATCTTCTCGGCAGGCTTGCCACCGCGCGCCACAGCGCCTCCGACCTGGACACGCTCGTGGAGACCAACCTCGGCGGGCTGGACTTCTTCGTGGAGACCTACACGCGCGACGACGACCTCTCCTTCGCTGCCCCCACGCTCGTGGTGGGCGCCTCGGCGCTCAGCGAGAAGGCCGCCGCGCTCCACAAGCTCCCGCGCGAGGTCTGGGGCGAGACTGACTTCTCCGACCTAGCCCGCATCCGCGACATCCTCACACAGCGCCGCGTCGCACTCGAGCAGTACTACGTGGGCTCTGGCCACGCCGCGGCGCTCGGCCGCACGAGCACGTACTTCTCTGCCGCAGCCCTCGCGTCCGGAGCGATGGGCGGGCTGGACTACTACCTCTTCCTGCGTGACCTCCTCGAGCACTGGGACGAGCGCGCGTCCGAGCTGCCCGGGCTTCTCGCCAACCTCGCTCGACGCGTCTTTACGGCGGGCAACGTCACGGTGAGCTTCACCGGCCCCGCCGCCGATTGCAAGCGTTTCTGGGCCGAGGGCGGCAGCCTTGGGCTCGAGCAGCTGGAGGAGCAGGGGAACCACCTGGAGCTCCCCCAGCGCACGCCGCGACGCGAGGCCTTTGTCATCCCCTCCGACGTGGCCTACGTCTGCTCTGCGGCGGCACCCTCGCCCGTGGACGCCGGAAGCATGGGCGCCTGGCAGGTTGCCACGCGCGTGCTCTCCTACGACTACCTCTGGAACGAGGTCCGCGTGAAGGGCGGCGCCTACGGCGTGGGCTTCAAGCGCTCCACCGAGGGCCTGCGGCAGTTCTGGTCGTTCCGCGACCCGTCCGTTGACGCCACGCTCGCGCGCTACGACGCCGCGGCAGCCTGGCTCTCCGAGTGGGACGGCACGTGCGAGGACCTCGAGGGTTACATTGTGGCCACGGTCGCCGCGCACGACGCTCCGGTCAAGCCCCGCCAGCTCGCGCGACGCCAGGACGTCTCCCGCTTCAACGCCCGTCCGGCAACCTGGCGCGACGAGGTGAGGCAGCAGGAGCTCTCCGCCACGGCTGAAGGCACGCGCGAGCTTGCCGCTGCCCTCGCGGACACCAAGGCGGCCCGGGGCATCTGCGTCTTTGGCGGGCGCGACGCCATCGAGGCGTGCGAGGTGGCGTTCGACTCCGTGACCGAGCTCTGCTAGATGCCGAGAAGGGCGGCGGCGCTGCTGCCCACACCGGCCGTCGGTTATGTACAACCGCAGCGGTTATGTACACCGCCGCGTGCCGAGGTTCTTCTCGCCACGTGGTCTAGCTGCGGTTATAGAAAATGAAGCTGTGCGCACACCCGTCGGAAGTGCGCACAACCGTCTGAGATGCGCATAACCGTCAGCTGCACGCGGCAGAGCGGCTAGCGTCGGACGTCGCCCCAGAGCGGCGCGTCGATAAGCCCGAGGCGCACGCAGGCGTTCCAGATGCCGTTCTCGTCCACGTGGTCGGTCACGTACGTGGCCGCGGCGCGGGCGCCTGCCCCGCCGTTTCCCATGGCCACGGAGGTCCCCACCGCGCCGAACATGTCCACGTCGTTGCCGCCGTCGCCAAAGGCCACGCACTCCTCGGGCGCCAGTCCCAGCTCGTCCATCACGATCCGCACGCCCGTGTCCTTGCCGCCGGCGTCCGGCATGCCGTCCACAAAGAGGTCGCTCCAGCGCGTGGTCTTGAGGTGGGAGGTCTGGTCCAGCAGCAGGTGCTCCTCCCCCGGGGCGAGAAACACGTTGAGCTGGTAGACGTCACTCTGAAGGGCCTGCTCGACGGGGGCGAGCTCGAAGTGGTTGTGCGTGAGCTCCTCCATGGCGCGGGTGAGCCCGTTGACCCCGCTCAGGTACATGCGGTCGCGCTCCATGAACAGGCACTCGAAGGCCCCGCCGCGCACCTGGCGCACGACGGATGCCACATCCGCGGGGTCGAGCGGATTGGAGTGAACCACGCGCTCCCCCACCTCCACGAGCTGCCCGTTGAAGGTCACCATGGCGTCAAAGACGGAGAGATCCACCATGCTCAGGAGGTAGTGCGTGCGCCCCGTTGCCAGGACCGGCGTGACACCCGACTCCCGGAGCCTCGAGAGCGCGGCGAGCGCGGAGTCCGGCACGCGGTTCTGCGCAAGGCTGAGCAGCGTCCCGTCCACGTCGAAGAAGGCGGCGCGCACGGGAGCGGGTGTCGCCCACGGGCCACGGCCGGACAAGTCCTTCTCGCCCATCCTCTAGATTCCCGCCCCGGCGATGGCCTCCACGACCTCGCGCAGCTGCTCGGGCGGGAGCACCAGAGCCATGCGCACGTAGCCCTCGCCGGACGGCCCAAAGCTCGCGCCCGGAGTCACGATGACGCCCGCGCGCTCCATGAGCTCAAGCACGAAAGCCGCCGAGTCGGTACGGCCGCCGGGCAGCTTGGCCCACACGAACATCGAGCCGTGCGCGTTGGGGCGCTCCCAGCCAATGGCCTCGAGGCCGTCACAGAGGGCGTCGCGACGCTCCTGGTAGAGCAGGCGCTGGCGCTCCACCTGCTCGCGCGGGCCGGTGAGCGCCGCCACCGCCGCTGCCTGCTCGGGATAGAACATGCCAAAGTCGATCTGGCTGCGCAGCTTGCGCGCGGCGGCCACCACGTCGGGGCGGCCCACGAGGAAAGACAGGCGCGCGCCCGTCACGTTGAAGGACTTGGAGAGCGAGAGAAACTCCACGCCCACGTCAAGCGCGCCCGGGTACGAGAGGAACGAGCCGCCTGCCGGCCCGTCGAAGACGATGTCGGAGTAGGCGTTGTCGTGGATGACGATGAGGTCGTGCTCGCGCGCGAAGGCGATGACCTCCTCGTAGACCTCCGGCGTGCCCACCGAGCCCACGGGGTTGGCAGGAAGCGAGACGATGAGGTACTTGGCCGCGTCCGCCACCTCAGCGGGCACGTCCGCCAGGTGCGGCAGGAAGTCGTGCTCGGCCGTGAGGCGGTAGTAGACCGGCTGGGCGCCGGCAAGCAGCGTGGCGTTCTGGAAGACCGGGTAGCAGGGGTCGGGCACAAGTGCCACGTCGCCGGGGTTCACGAGCGCGGAGCACACGTGGACGAGGCCCTCCTGCGTGCCGCGGCAGCTCATCACCATGTCGTGCGTGATCCCGGACACGCCGTAGCGGCTCTCGTAGTAGGCGCAGACGGCATCGAGAAGCTCGTCGGTGTCGTGCAGCGAGTACTTCCAGTTTGCCGGGTCCGCGGCGCTCGTGCGCAGGGCCTCGACGACGTGCGCGGGCGGCTCGAAGTCGGGTGTGCCCACCGAGAGGTCAAAGACCTTGCGGCCCTCGGCCTCCAGCTCCCTGCGCCTCGCGTTGAGCGCGGCAAAAACCTCGTCGCCAAACAGATCGAGCCTTCTGGAGAACTCCATGACACCCCTCTCGTCGCGTTGCCCCTCCACTCTAGCCCAACGCGCAGCGTCGTGGCACAAGCCGCTCACCGCTGTTTCGGAGCGTTCACGGAAGACCCTACTCTAGGTTAAGAAAATGCTTTTTCCAGACGCATTTTTCGTACCTGCGCAGACGGCACTTATCAACAACATATCAGCATTACTTTTGGACTCAACTAACAATATGTTGTGTTTTTGTCGCCTCTGACCACAACTCGTTGTGGCATAGTTGTTCCTGCACAATTCAATATGAAACCCGCAGATACGGGCACAAAGCCACAGAGGAGAGGCCCAGAATGAAGATCATCAAGCGCAATGGCTCAGAGGTCGCCTTCGACATCTCCAAGATCGAGAACGCCATCCGCGCGGCCAACGCCGAGGTTCCCCAGAGCGAGCGCCTCACGGAGCGCGAGGTGAAGTTCGCGTCTCTCAACGTCACCGACGAGTGCATGGAGGCCGGCCACACCGTCACCGTCGAGGAGGTCCAGGACCTCGTCGAGGACCAGCTCATGGGTCTCCACCACTTTGAGGTTGCGCGCCGCTACATCATCTATCGTTACGTGCAGAACCAGAAGCGTCACAAGAACACGACGGACGACAAGATCCTTGCCCTCATCGAGTGCAACAACGAGGAGGTCAAGCAGGAGAACTCCAACAAGAACCCCACGGTCGTCTCCGTCCAGCGCGACTACATGGCCGGCGAGGTCTCCAAGGACCTCACGATGCGCGAGCTTCTTCCCGCGGACATCGTGGAGGCCCACAACGAGGGCATCATCCACTTCCACGACTCGGACTACTTTGCCCAGCACATGCACAACTGCGACCTCGTCAACCTCGAGGACATGCTGCAGAACGGCACGGTGATCTCCGGCACCCTCATCGAGCGCCCGCACAGCTTCTCCACCGCCTGCAACATCGCCACGCAGATCATCGCCCAGGTGGCCTCCTGCCAGTACGGCGGCCAGTCCATCTCGCTCACGCACCTCGCGCCCTTCGTTGACGTCTCCCGTCAGAAGATCCGCCGCCAGGTGGAGGCCGAGATGGAGGCCATCGACGCTCACCCCGGCGAGGAGAAGATCTCCCAGATCGTGGAGGGTCGCGTCCGCGAGGAGATCGCCCGCGGCGTCCAGACCATCCAGTACCAGGTGGTCACCCTCATGACCACCAACGGCCAGGCGCCGTTCATCACGGTCTTCATGTACCTCAACGAGGCCAAGAACGAGCGCGAGAAGGCCGACCTCGCCATGTGCATCGAGGAGATGCTCAAGCAGCGCTACCAGGGCGTCAAGAACGAGGAGGGCGTCTGGATCACGCCCGCCTTCCCCAAGCTCATCTACGTGCTCGAGGAGGACAACGTCCGCGAGGGCACCCCGTACTTCTACCTCACCAAGCTCGCCGCCAAGTGCACCGCCAAGCGCATGGTGCCCGACTACATCTCCGAGAAGAAGATGCGCGAGTTCAAGCTCTCCAAGGGCGAGACCGAGGGCAACGGCGACTGCTACACCTGCATGGGCTGCCGCTCCTTCCTCACGCCCGACCGCTCCGGCAACGGCTATGACAACGTGGCCAACGCCGGCAACTGGGAGCCGGGCAAGCCCAAGTACTACGGCCGCTTCAACCAGGGCGTCGTGACGATCAACCTCGTTGACGTTGCGCTCTCCGCCAACCGCGAGATGGACAAGTTCTGGGAGATCTTCGACGAGCGCCTGGAGCTCTGCCACCGCGGTCTGCGCTGCCGCCACGAGCGTCTGCTCGGCACCACCTCCGACGCCGCGCCGATCCTCTGGCAGTACGGCGCCCTCGCGCGCCTCAAGAAGGGTGAGACCATCGACAAGCTCCTCTACGGCGGCTACTCCACGATCTCCCTCGGCTACGCGGGCCTCTACGAGTGCGTCAAGGCCATGACCGGCCACAGCCACACGGACAAGGAGGCCACGCCGTTCGCCCTCGCCGTCATGCAGCACATGAACGACAAGTGCGCCGAGTGGAAGGCCGCCGAGAACATCGACTACTCGCTCTACGGCACGCCGATCGAGTCCACCACCTACAAGTTTGCCAAGTGCCTCCAGCGCCGCTTTGGCATCGTCCCGGGCATCACGGACAAGGGCTACATCACCAACAGCTACCACGTCCACGTGACCGAGCCCATCGACGCCTTCACCAAGCTGCGCTTCGAGTCCGAGTTCCAGCGCCTCTCCCCCGGCGGGGCCATCTCCTACGTGGAGGTCCCGGACATGCAGGACAACCTCGAGGCCGTCATCTCCGTCATGCAGTACATCTACGACCACATCATGTACGCCGAGCTCAACACCAAGAGCGACTACTGCCAGGTGTGCGGCTACGACGGTGAGATCCAGATTGTGGAGGACGACGGCAAGCTCGTCTGGGAGTGCCCGCACTGCCACAACCGCGACCAGTCCAAGATGAACGTGGCGCGTCGCACCTGCGGCTACATCGGCACCCAGTTCTGGAACCAGGGCCGCACCGAGGAGATCAAGGACCGCGTGCTGCACCTGTAGGAGCTTTCGCGCGGACCCCAGGCGATGAGGTCCGGCGCTCAGACAGCTTGCCGCACGGAACGCGACAAGAACTCGCGGCGGACCTCGTTCCCGGGGTCCGCCGCATGTTATCTCTCGGTGCGGCGCACGGGGTTTGGCACGGCTGCGTCCCTTCGGTTCTTCTCGGTAGGCAAGGTGCTATACTGAGCTCGCAAGCCCCGTGATGACCGCTGGTTTCCATGTCACCGGGGCATTTTCGTATCTATTGACCAGGAGGGAGGGCCATGAATCAATCGACGGTCGACAACCCTGACAGCAGCGCATGGATCGAAAAGTGGCTCTCCGAACCTCGGCTGGAAACATATCTTAGCCGGTGCCATGGCAACAGAGACGAGGCGATGCGCCTCTATGAATGGAACAGCGACCTTGGCCTCGTCCTCCTGAAGGACATCGGCTACTTCGAGATCGCTCTTCGCAACGCCTATGACCGTGTTATAGGCGAGCGCTGGAACGGCGAGGACCACTGGCTTTTTGATTCATCCTCCCCCGTCAACGTCAGCATACCTCGACGCACGCGAGCGGGCGTTCCGTTTGATGCAAACGCTCTTAACCGAAGTCTGATTGCGGAGGCAGGCTGTGGATCAAGAGGCAGGCTCGGCCCTGACTCAACGATTGCGAACCTATCCTTTGGGTTTTGGGCGCACCTGACTGACAAGGCCCATGAGCGAGCGCTCTGGATTCCCTATCTGCACCATGCTTGGCCAGCTGGCACAAACCGGGCCACGCTCGACTCCGCGATTCGTTCCATAGGCATCTGTCGAAATCGAATTGCCCATCACGAGCATCTCTTCGATCCCAAAGATGATAGCCTTCTTCCAACTCGCGTAGACCGCAGCATCGTTGAGCTCTTCTGTCAGCTCGTTCCCGAGAACACGCTCTTCTCGCCTGGCGCCCCCACTCCGGTAGACCGGTTCCTGGAAGAACACCCCATGCCAGGCGATCTGAAGTCTTTGAATGCCAATGCGTTCGAGCAGGCCATCGCCGAGTACTTCGCCATGTGGGTGCGGCGTGACTTCTCGCGCTTTGACAAACTCTTCTCGTTGGGCTGTGTGTACGAGGAGTGCTACGGTCCGGTATACGTGGGTACCAACGAGCTGCACCGCTGGATTGACCATATGCTTGCTCGCCAGACGGTCACGGCGTGGAACATCCACTCAGTCGAGTCCGACCCCGATGGAGAGACTTTCTTTGTGTCGTGGACGTTTTCCGCCGCAGAGGAAGAAAGCTACGTCTTTGACGGAATCTCTCGAATCCACTTTGATTCGGACGGACGCATCGATCACGTGAAAGAATATCGGGCGGACCACAACCAGCGCCGCCCCTTTGATTCGGAAGGCTAGCACCCATGAACTACGCGAACATCAAGTACTGCGACATCGCAAACGGACCGGGCGTGCGCACCACGCTCTTTGTCTCCGGGTGCCGCCTGCACTGCCCCAACTGCTTCAACGAGGAGGCGTGGGACTTTGAGGCCGGCGAGCCCTTCACGGATGAGGTTGCCGCCCAGATCATGGACTCGATGGACGTACCTTACGTGGGCGGCCTCACCATCCTCGGCGGCGAGCCGATGGAGCCCGAGAACCAGCAGGGGCTCGTGGGCTTTCTCGAGACGGTGCGCGAGCGCTTTGGCAGCGAGAAGTCCATCTGGCTCTTCTCGGGCCATACGTGGGACCAGCTAGCCCCCGGCGGCGCCTGGAACCTTGGAGACGCGACCGACCGGCTGCTCGACACGCTGGACGTGCTTGTGGACGGCCCCTTCGTGCAGGATCTTCATGACATCACGCTGCGCTTCCGCGGCTCCTCAAACCAGCGCCTCATCGACGTCCGAGCCACGCTCGAGGCGCCGGGTGACAACGTTGTCTGGTGGGAGGACGAGCCGATCTTCTCCACGCACACCATGGAGTAGCGCCCCGCCGAGCCTTCGTGGCCCGTGGTTTGGGTCGGATTGACCACAATTTGAGTTCTTATGACGTTCGCAGCCCCTTGGCAGCCGTCTGCGAACTCGTCGCAGTTTTTCTCAGCATGGGTCTCCCCCTCTGACCTCGGCGTGAAAGCTGGACGCAGCCAGCCGTCAGTTTCGGGCTGGCGCAACTTGGTAGCCTCCTGTGCACACCGCGACAAAGGAGGAGCCATGAGCCTGCCCAAGACCGTCGGAGACGTGTTTGAGAGCGCGAAGGCGCCGTACTCGCACATGAGCGACGAGGATGCCCGTCTGTTCTACGGGACGATGAACGCCCTTCTCGTCTATGCGAACCAGCGCCTGCACGTGGTCAAGCCGAGCAGCCTGAGGCCGCGCCCCGGATGTCCCGACATGCTCTACGTGAACGGTGGTCGCGTCTCGGACGCCCTCTGGCGCAACCGCGCGATCATCGACGATTTTGTGCGCGACAACCCCCTCGGGCTCAGCCCAGCGCAGATCGAGACCGCGCGCCCCTGGCGACACGCACTGCGCGACATGTTCACCGTCATCGACGCGGACGAGGACCGGACCCTCTACATGAACCAAGACCGGATCTTTGTTGTGGGCGCGGCGCAGGACCCGGCAGACGCCCACGTCCACCACATCCCCTCGCTCATGCTGCTCACGCTTGTGCCCTTCAAGGGCGGCATCCTCACTGACGGCAAGACGCTCCATCTCTCCCCCAAGCCGGCATCCTGGGCAATCCCCCTGATCGGCGAGGAGATCGCCCGGCTCGCGGCGCACCGACCAATCGCCACGGCCCATCAGCTCGAGGTCTACGCGCGCGATATCCCCGACAACGAGAACCGCGTCAGCGAGCGCTACCAGCGAATCATCGACCGGGCCTTCGCATCCGGGGAGATCGCGTGAGGGTCACGAGCACGGGGGCGGGCCTCTGTGATAGCCTGCAGTTGCCGCGTCTGACCGGAAAGGGATCCACATGAGAGTCGAGCACATCGCGCTGTATGTCAGCGACCTCGAGGGAACGCGCGAGTTCTTCGAGCGCTTCTTTGGGGCAACCTCGGGCAAGGGCTACCTCAACCCGGTCACGCACTTTCGCTCCTACTTCCTGACTTTTGACGACGGAGCACGACTCGAGATCATGACCAGACCAGACATGAGCGACGTCGAGAAGAGTCCCACGCGAACGGGCTGGGCCCACGTGGCGTTCTCCGTGGGCTCCGAGGCCGAGGTAAACCGCCTCACGTTCGAGCTCGCGCAGGCCGGCTACGAGATCGTGAGCGGACCGCGCACCACCGGCGACGGCTACTACGAGAGCTGCGTCCTCGGTCCCGAGAATAACCTGATCGAGATCACGGTCTAGCCTCATCATCAGTCACTCGTCAGGGTGTCGCGGTGAGGCCTCGGCGCTCAGACAGCTTGCCGCAAAGGGCGCGGCAAAAACTCGCGGCGAGACCTCCCCGCGACACCTCTCGAGAGGTTGACGCGCCACGCCGGCGGTCAAGATGGTCCACCGCGAGTTCCGCAGCCGCGCCCTTTGCGGCGAGGACTGTTTGAGCGCTGGACTATCTTGACCGCCGGCAGAGAGCTAGTCGCAGGCTAGCGACTAGAGGAAGACGTGCTCGGAGAGGCGCGCGAAGGCCTCTTGGACGCGGGAGAGCGGGAGGGCGAGGTTCATGCGGATGTGGCAGGGGCCGTGGAAGGCGCGGCCGTCCTGCCAGTAGACGCCCACGCGCCAGCCGGCCTGAAGCAACTCGTCGATCGTGCGGCCGTTCTTCTCGCACCATGCCCCGCAGTCGAGGAAGAGCATGTAGGTGCCCTGCGGACGGAACACGCTCACACCGTCGAGGTTCTTCTCGATGCATTCGCACGCCCAGTCCACGTTACCCGCGATGACCCGGTTGAGCTCGTCCGCCCATGCGCGGCCCTCGGCGGAGTACGCACCGACGAGCGCGTGCTGCGAGAGCACGTTCATGTGGTTGTAGTGGGTCTTCTTGCCCTTGGAGGACACGCGGTCGCGCAGGTAGTCGTTGTAGATGACGTGGTAGCTGCCGATAAGCCCGGCTAGGTTGAAAGTCTTGCTCGGCGCGTAGAGGGCAATCGTGCGCTCGTGGGCATCCTCCGAGACGGACTGCGTGGGGATATGCGTCACGCCCGGCCGCACGATGTCCGACCAGATCTCGTCTGAGATGACGACGCAGTCGTAGGCGCGGAAGAGCTCCATGGCGCGCTCGATCTCCCAGCGCTCCCAGACGCGTCCGCAGGGGTTGTGCGGGGAGCAGAAGATCGCCACGTGGATGTGCTTCTCGGCAAGCCTGCGCTCCATGTCTTCGAAGTCCATGCGCCAGACGCCGTCCGCGTCCAGAACGAGAGGAGAGTGCACGATGTCAAAGCCATTGTCCTCGAGCGCGTGCGTGAAGCCCACGTAGGTAGGGCTGTGCACGAGCACCGGGTCCCCGGGTGCCGCAAAGGAGCTCACAGCCGAGACCACGCCGCCGAGCACGCCGTTCTCGTAGCCGATGTGCTCCGGAAGCAGGTCCGTGACGCCCTTGCGGTCACGGTGCCAGTCGATGATGGCCTGGTGGTAGTCGTCGCTCGGCTGGAAGTACCCAAAGGTCGGGTACTGGAGGCGCTCCTCGATGGCACGTGTGATCGAGGGCGCCACGGGAAAGCTCATGTCCGCGACCCACATCGGGATGGGGTCAAAGCCGGCATCCGGCGCGGGGTAGCCCGAGCCCGGCGCCCCGATGGCATCGAGTGCAAGCGCATCATGCCCCGCGCGGTCCAGAACGGTGGTGAAGTCGTAGGTCATGGGGAGTCCCTTCGTCGTTGCTCCCCAACAGCATACGCCGTTCTTCTCGCCCGCGCCGTCCCATCCACCCACACCGCCCGCTCCGATTAACACGCAAGGCAAACTGTGCGTGTTAATCGGAGCGGGCGAGAAGGGCCACGGGTCGCAGCGGGCTTAGCCCAAGGCCTCCACGATCTTGTCGCCCATCGCGGCGGTGCCGAGGACCTTCTCGGCCGGCGTGCTCTCGTCGGCGATGTCTACGGTGCGCCAGCCCTCGTCCAGCACGCGCGTGACCGCGGCGGCCAGCTCGTCGGCGGCGTCGTCCATGCCAAAGCTGTAACGCAGCATGAGCTCCACCGAGAGAATCTGCGCGATCGGGTTGGCGATGCCCTGGCCGGCGATGTCCGGCGCGGAGCCGTGGCTCGGCTCGTAGAGGGCCGTGCCGTCGCCCAGGCTCGCGGAGGCGAGCATGCCGAGAGAACCGGTGAGCATGGAGGCCTCGTCGGAGAGGATGTCACCGAAGGTGTTCTCGGTCACGAGCACGTCAAACTGCGCCGGGTTGGCGATGAGCTGCATCGCGGCGTTGTCCACGTACATGTCCTCGAGCGTGACGTCGGGATACTCGGCGGCGATGTTGTGCGCCACCTCGCGCCACATGCGGGAGGTGTCGAGCACGTTGGCCTTGTCCACGGAGTGCACCACGCCCCTGCGGCGACGCGCCGCGTCAAAGGCCCAGCGCACCACGCGGTCGACCTCGTACTCGGAGTACTCCAGGATGTCGCGCGCGTACTCGCCGCGGGTGCCGCCCACGCCGGCGCCCTCGACGCCCATCGTGCGCTCGTGGCCACCAAAGTAGAGGCCGCCCGTGAGCTCGCGAACGATGAGCAGGTCAACGCCCGTGAGCACCTCGCGCTTGAGCGTGGAGGCGTCGATCAGCGCGTCAAACATGCGCACCGGGCGCAGGTTGAGGTAGAGGCCCAGCTCCTTGCGGATGGCGAGAAGCCCCTGCTCGGGACGGACGGCGCCCACGCGCGTGTCGGTCCACTTGGG
>CASFQX010000045.1 GCA_949296375.1 uncultured Olsenella sp. | reverse complement strand
CTCGCGCCTGAGACGCTCTAGGGAGTGAGTGAATATGGCGAAGATGCATGTGAAGAAGGGCGACAAGGTCGTCGTCCTCTCCGGTAAGGACAAGGGCAAGGAGGGCCAGATCCTCCGCGCCATGCCCTCTGAGGGCAAGGTTATGGTCGAGGGCGTTGCCATCGTCAAGAAGGCTGTTCGCCCCAACGCCCAGAACCAGCAGGGTGGCTTCCTCGAGCACGAGGCTGCCATCGACGCTTCCAACGTCATGCTGGTCTGCCCCAAGTGCGGCAAGCCCACCCGCGTTGGCCACGACGTCGACGACAAGGGCAACAAGGTCCGCGTGTGCAAGAAGTGCGGCGCCAAGTTCTAAGAGCCTGAGCCTCACCACCTGACCGGGAGCCCCCGGATTTCCTACGAGAAGTGCGCTGCGCGAAACTTCTCTCCGGAAATCCGGGGGCTCCCTTCATGGAGTGCGCGCTCAGGCTCGTTCTTGTCGCCGTACTGGTCTGTGGCTTGACGAAGGGGGGCTCGTCTCAGGGTGACGGGCTTCTCGCTTGACGAAAACGGGCTTGTCTCAGTCCAAAACGCCGCGCGGGCTGAGACGAGGCCCGAGCCGTCAAGCCAAAACGCCGCGCGGGCTGAGACGAGGCCCCTTTCGTCAAGGCAAACGCCCCGCCACCCTGAGACGAGGCCCGAACCGTCAAGGCAAAACGTTGCGCGGGCTGAGACGAGGTACCTTTCGTCAAGGCAAACGGCCCGCCGCCCTGAGACGAGCCGTGTTTCGCGCGGCGGCCGAGGATTCCCGTCGAACTTTCCGGCCATCTTTCTATGATGGAAGGGTGGGCAGACAGATACAAAGAAAATTGGGGTGCTGGGTCCAAGGGAGGAAGCCATGGGGCGCGGGAGGTCGCATCGGGGGAACAGGAGGCGCGGGCGCTCGGGCGGGCCGCGCAACAGGGCCCGCACGCTCATGGGGACGCTTGTGGTCTCTCGTCCCGGGGCGGCGCACGTGGAGACTGCCGAGGGCAGCTTTGAGCTTGCCCACCACGGGCAGCGCGAGGCGATGAACGGAGACGAGGTCGAGGTCGCACTCGTAGAGCAGCGCGGGCGTCAGCCGCGTGCCGTTGTGCGCTCGGTGATCACGCGCGCGGTTGAGACCTTCCTCGGCCGCTTCTCGCCTGCCGGGCCGCTCGGGGCGGTTGTGCCGCTGGACGCGCGCATTGGGCACGACTTCTTTGTGGTGCCGGAGGACCCCACCCCGGAGCGCCTTGGCGTGGGTGACGGAGACATCGTCGTGGCGAGAATAACGGAGTACCCCACGCGTGCGAGCGCCCCGGTAGTTACCCTCGAGCGGCGCGTGGGTTCGGCTGACGAGCTGGACCTCAACGTCGAGGCCGTCGTTGCGACCTACGGGCTTCCGGGCGACTTCTCCGCGTCCGTGACGCAGCAGGCCGAGGCGATCGTGGCAGACGTGGCGGGCGAGCTCTCCCGCGACCCGCGGCGGCGTGACCTGCGAGACGAGCTCTGCGTGACCGTTGACCCCACGGACGCGCGCGACTTCGACGACGCCGTGGGCGCCCGGCGCCTGTCGGGCGGCGGCTACGAGGTGAGCGTCCACATCGCGGACGTCACCCACTACGTGGCCCCGGACACGCCCATCGACAACGAGGCCAAGCGGCGCACCTGCTCGGCATACCTCGTGGACCGGGTGATTCCCATGTTGCCGGAGCGAATCTGCAACGACGTCTGCTCTCTGCGCCCCGGCGAGGACCGACTTGCCATGAGCGTGACCATGCGCTTGGACGCTCGCGGCAACGTGAGGGACGCCCGCATGGCGACAAGCGCGATCCGCTCCGCGGCGCGGCTCGACTACGACACGGTTGACGCGCTGCTCGAGGGACGCGTCACGCCGGATGGCCTGCCGTGCGCGCCCGAAAGGGCCGAGGAGATCGCCGGTCTTCTCGCCACGCTTGACGAGGTCAGGACCCTGCGCGAGCGCATCCGCCGCGAACGCGGCGCCATTGACTTCGAGACCGTGGAGGCAAAGGTGCTGCTCGACGAGGGCGGCACGCCCACGGGCGTCTCCGTGCGCCGCCGCACCCGCGCAACTGGCCTCATCGAGGAGGCCATGCTGCTCGCCAACGAGTGCGTGGCAAAGCGCCTGGCAGACGTCGAGGCCCCGGCGGCATACCGCGTGCATGAGCGCCCCATCCCCGAGGACCTGCGCGCCACGCTCCAGCCCCTGCGCGAGCTGGGCATTGTGGAGGCGGAGAGCGCCTCGGGGCTTCTCGCCGGCGACCCGTTTGCCATTCAGGCGATTCTGGACGCCGCGCATGGGACGGGCGGGGAGTACCTGGCAAACGCGCTGCTCCTGCGTGCCCAGCGACGCGCGGTCTACCTGCCGGTCAACGAGGGCCACTACGCCCTTGGCGCCCCGGCGTACTGCCACTTCACCTCGCCGATTCGCCGTTATCCGGACGTGCTCGTTCACCGCGCACTCAAGGCGATCATGGCCGGGCGCGTGCAGGGCCCGGAGATGCGCGCCCAGGCAACGGTATTGCCCCAGCTCTGCCGCACCTGCTCGGAGCGCGAGCGGGCGGCGGACGCCGCGGGGCGCGCGTCGCAGAAGATCAAGATGGCCGAGCTCTACGAGGGGCGCATCGGCGAGCGCGCGAGCGGCACGGTCACGGGCTGCGAGCGCTTTGGCCTCTTCGTGATGCTCGACGATACGTGCGCGGAGGGCTTGG
>CASFQX010000044.1 GCA_949296375.1 uncultured Olsenella sp. | reverse complement strand
CACGCTCATGGCCGCGGACTCCGCCGTCATGGTGATCGACGGCGCCAAGGGCGTGGAGGCCCAGACCGTCAAGCTCTTCAAGGTGTGCGCGCTGCGCGGCATCCCCATCTTCACCTTTGTGAACAAGCTCGACCACGAGACACGCGACCCCTTTGACCTCATGGAGGAGATCGAGAACGTCCTGGGCATCGGGACGTACCCCATGAACTGGCCCATCGGCAACGGGCGCACGTTCCGCGGCGTCTTTGACCGCGCGAGCCGCCACGTGCTCGCCTTTGAGGGCGACGGCCGCGCCAACGCCACCAAGCGCGTGGCCGAGGTGGAGGCGGAGCTCGGCGACGCCGCCCTCGACGAGCTGATCGGTGAGGAGAACCACCGCACCCTCATGGACGACATCGAGCTCTTGGACGGTGCGGACCACGAGTTTGACCTCGAGGCCGTGCGCACGGGCAAGCTCACGCCGGTCTTTTTTGGCTCGGCGCTCACCAACTTTGGCGTGGAGCCGTTCCTGCGTGACTTCCTGCGTCTCTCGCCCGCGCCCGGCCCGCACACGGACTCCCTCACGGGCGACCCCGTGGAGGCAACGGACCCGGACTTCTCGGGCTTTGTCTTCAAGATCCAGGCCAACATGGACAAGAACCACCGCGACCGCATCGCCTTCCTGCGCATCTGCTCGGGCAAGTTCGTGCGCGGCATGGATGCCTTTCACGTGCAGGGCGACCGCAAGATCAAGCTGGCCACGGGTACGGCCATGATGGCGGACGACCGCGCCACGGTGGACGAGGCATGCGCCGGAGACATCGTGGGCCTCTTCGACCCCGGGATCTTCTCGATCGGAGACACGCTCTGCAAGGTGGGCCGCCGCGTGCAGTTTGCGGGCATCCCCACCTTTGCGCCGGAGCACTTTGCGCGCATCGAGCAGGTGGACACCCTCAAGCGCAAGCAGTTCGTGAAGGGTATGGAGGAGCTCGCCCAGGAGGGTGCCATCCAGATCTTCCGCGAGTACGGCGCCGGCATGGAGCGCGCTATCGTGGGCGTGGTGGGCACGCTGCAGTTTGAGGTGCTCGAGCAGCGCCTCAAGAGTGAGTACCACGTGGAGGTGTACCGCTCGCCTCTGCCGTACAACCTCATCCGCTGGATTGACGAGAAGGACGGCGAGGTCGACATGCGCAGCCTCAACCTCACGCGAGAGACCCTGCGTGTGGAGGACATGCGCGGCGGCAAGCTGCTGCTCTTCACGAGCCCGTGGAACCTCAACTGGGCCGAGGAGCACAACGAGGGCCTGCACCTCTCCGAGTTTGGCAACGTCACGTTCTAGTGATCCAAAAGGGGGCAGACCCCTTTTGAATCACCGCAGCAAACCCAGCGATTTCCCGGGAAGCGCCATTTTGCGGACGTCAACCGCCACGGTTCCGGGATTCGGCGCTTCTCGGCAATCGGCATAATTCCCGTCCCGGAATACAGGCTTCTCGGCGGCTAGGGCCCGGGGCCGGGCCGCCGGGCACGTCGCGGGGAGCCGAGAAGCGCGGGTTCCCGGGCGCTTCCGCCGAACTCGCGCCATTCCGAGACGCCACCCCAGCCGCCCTTCTCGCCAGATGCCGAGAAGCGCCGATTCTCGGACGCGAAACTCAGAAAAAACCGAGAAGCGCCATTTTGCGGACAAGCAGCTCTGAGTTTGTAGACGAGCAAGAAGGGGACGGTCCCTTCCAAGGGCATCGAGGTCCACACGCAGGTGGCTGACGTCGCGCCCCCTGAGACCGTGATCGAGGCGATTGCCGCCGCCAAGGAACGCTTTGGCACGCCTGTCGTGCTCTTCTACAACGTGGGCATCACCGCGCCCGACTCTGCCCTTTCGGAGGGCGAGAAGAACGCCGACCTTCTCGTCGGGCGCTACCGCGTGGACGTGGCGGGCGCCTATCACGCCATCCAGCAGGTGCCCGGTCCTGAGTTCGGCGAGAAGGACGGGGCGTCTTGTTTGTCTGCGCGGAGGCAGCCGCGCGCTCGTCGCGCTCAGTCACGTCCGTCCCCTCGGCCCGGGAGGCGGGCGTCTCGCGGCCGCTGGGTGTGAGCCTTGCGTTAGGATGCTGTGGCGGGGAGGTCTCCCTCGGCTGCATATCCAGGCAGTCCCCACGGCTTTGTGGAGCCCTCCATGCCTGTCATCCGTCGGATGTAAACAACGTATTGGCAACGTCACGTTCTAGGGGGCGATCGCGATGGCGAGAAGGACCGGGCGGGCTGCGGTGCCTGCGGGTGCGCGCGAGTCGATCCTCTCTCGCGACACGCTGCTGCTTCTGGCGGCGGGCTTCTGCTACTTCTCGAGCCCCATGCTCGTGACGCCGCTCATCACGGGGTTCACCGGCAGCCTCGGCGGGAGCGCAGCGCTCATGGGCGTCGTGGGTGGCCTCATGAACGTGGTCTCGCTCGTGTGCCGCCCGCTGCTCGGCGGGCTGGCGGACCGCGTGAGCCGCTACCGACTCTCCCTCGCGGGCGCAGCCTGCATGGCGTTCGCCTGCGCGCTATACGTGATGGCACCGAATCCGGCCGTGGTCGTGGTCGCGCGCGTGGTCAACGGCGTGGGGTTCTCGTGCTGCTCGGTTTCCATGTCCACGTGGTTCTGCAGCCTCCTGCCACCCGGGCGCGTGGGCTCGGGCATGGGCATCTACGGCACCATGAACGCGCTCGGCATGGCGGTGGCGCCGGCGCTCGGCGTGGCGCTTCTGGGGAGCGTGGGATACCGACCGGCCTTTGTGGTGGCAGCTCTCTTCTCGACCGCGATCATGGTGCTCGTGCAGTTTGTGGGCGACCGGGGCCTGCCGTCGCGCGCTGCGTCGGGCGAGAAGGGGGCGGAGGCCGAGAAGGGCCGCGCTTCCGCTGCCCGCCCGCGCCTCGTGGAGCCGCGCGTGGTTCCGGTGGCGCTCATCATCATGCTCTTTGCAATTCCCTACTGCGCCACGCAGTCGTTTCTCGTGAATTACGTGGCCGCGCGCGGGCTTGCGGTGAGCGTGGGCCTGTTCTTCCCGGCCTATGCCGTCATCCTGCTCGTGCTGCGCGTGGCCCTGCGCGACCTCTTTGACACGAAGCCCTTCTCGTTCTTTGTGGGCGTGGCGTCGGTCTCGGCTGCGGTGGGCATCGGCGCGCTCGCCCTGGCCGCCAATGACGCCCTGCTCATGGTGGCGGCGCTCGGCCTTGCCGGCGGCTACGGCGTCATGAGCTCGGTCTGCCAGTCCACGGCTTTGAAGCTCGCGCGCCCGGGTGCCGAGGGACTTGCCAACGGCACCTACTACATCGGGCTCGACCTGGGGATGTCGCTCGGTCCCATGCTGGGCGGCGTGCTCTTTGGCTCGCTCGACGCGGAGCTCTTCTACCCTGTGCTCATGCTCTGCGTTCCGGCCGTGCTTGTCGTGTACCTGGCCTGCCGGCGCCAGCTCCGCCACGCGTAGCTGCGGGCGCGCCGCCATTCCCGTCGCCGAGACGGAGGAACTACGGAAAAGCTGGCCTCAGCGAGTGCCATTTTCCGTAGTTGCTCCGTCTCGGCGGTTTTGGCGAGAAGTTCGTGCGGCCGAGAGGGAAATGCGGGCGACAAACCCATCTACCTGCGGCGCGCAACTGGCGGGCGCCTTCTGGTTGCCGAGTAATCTGCCAAATTGCTTACCGTCGGTTGGTAGAATTGCGCTGTGCGCGCCCGCAGACTAAGGGTGCCGGCAGACAGCGCACACCCCGACGAAGGGCAGACCATGAGCTTTCGCGACAACCTTCAGCACCTGCGCGCGGAGCGCAACATGACCCAGGAGCAGCTGGCCATGCTGCTCGGCGTCTCCCGACAGAGCGTCACCAAGTGGGAGGCCGAGAAGAGCCAGCCGGAGATGGACAAGCTCCTCAAGATGTGCGAGATCTTCGACTGCACGCTCGACGATCTCGTGTGCGGAGACCTCACCTGCCGCGCCGCGCCGGTGACGGCGGCCCCCGTCCCCGCCGGCCCGCCCACCGACGTCTGCGGCTACGAGGAGCACCAGCGCATGATGGCGCTCAAGGTCCCCACCGGCGTGGCGCTCATCCTTCTGGGCATCGCGCTTGGCCTGCTTCTTGAGGGTTCCGTCGAGCTGGCGTCCTGGAACGGGCGCGACGGCCTCTTCGTGATCATCGTGCTCGCGGGCATACTCGCGGGCCTCGCGTTTCTCGTTCCCGCGGGCATGGAGCACACGGCGTTCCAGAAGGCGCACCCGTACGTGGAGGACTTCTACACCGACGAGGACCGCGCCGCAGCGCGCCGGCAGTTCTCGGCGGCGCTCATCGCCGGCCTCGCGCTCATCTTCGCGGGCATCGGCTGCCTGCTCATGCTCGAGAAGACGGCGGAGAACTGGGGTCTCTTCCTGCTCATGCTGTTCATCGCCCTGGGCGTGTGGTGGATCGTGCGCGGCGGCATGCTGCTCGGGCGCGTCAACGTAGAGGAGTACAACCGCTCCGTCGGGGAGGACCTCGAGGTGGAGGACATCGTGTCTGCGACTCTGGACGAGGCGCGGCGCGAGGCTCTTCTCGCCCAGAAGCGGCGCGGCAAGAAGCTCGGTGCGGTCTGCGGCGCCATCATGATCGTCGCCACCATCGTGGGCCTGGCACTGCTCTTTGCGCCCGTGCTCTCGGCTCCCGACATGGACTCCTGGACCCCGGAGGGCACCTCTGCCATGTGGTTCTGGGTTGCCTGGCCGGTGGGCGGCCTCGTCTGTGGCATCGTGACGCTGCTCTGGGAGGCGTTTGGCCGGGAGGAGTAGCGCCACGTTTTGTGCGACTACGTCCCCGTTCCGTAATTCAGGAGAACACGAAGGAGGCGCCCCGCCCCGTTGCCTCGTGAATTGGCGGCTATCGCCTTATCGGACTCCCTCGTTATGCGTCCACATGCGAACGACCTTGACTGTGCCTTGGAACTGCTTGCCGTCAACGGTGACAGGTGTGGAATCGACGGTGTAGACAAAGCGATGCTGCAGGGAGATGCGTCGCGAGTAGAGCCCCTCGAGGCTGCCGACAAGGCCCTCAAAGGTGGGAGGCGTTGCAAATGGATTGGCGCGTACGACCTCAGCGAGCTGCCTGCCCTTTTTCTCTAGCCCCGCCGCCTTGAGCTTTATCGCTTCTTTGGCTGCCTGTTTGGTGAAGACCACATGCCACATGCTCACCACTCCAGGGCGGTCTCGTCAACGCATTCCTCGATGGGGGTGTCGCGGTCGTCGATGAGCGACTGTGCCATGCCGGGGATGCCCATGAGGTAGAGGGTCTCCTCGATGGCGGCCCATTCGTCCTCGCCCACGAGCACCGCCCCCTTTCCCCTGGTATTGGTGATGGCGATGGGCTCACAATTCTCGTTGGTCTGGGCGATGATGTTGTAGAGATCCTTGCGCAGAGCGGTTGCGCTGATCGAGGTCATGATTTGCTCCCTGCGTACGCTGTTACGTACGTTGAATATAGCGTACGTAACAGCGTACGTCAATCGTCTGCAGTCGGGCTACGAGCGGGCGCGCCCTTATCGTTGGCGAAGAGAGACATATGGCGTTGCGAAGCCGCTGCATATAGGTTGGCAAATCGCAATCGTAGCGGTATCGAGATTCCGGATCGTACCGATTGGAAAGATGGGCTGCGGTATCGTTAGTAGTAAGATATAGGGTTAGAAATACAAGAAAGCAACTGAGTCACTAAATTGATTAATCTGCTAACGTAACTCCTAACAGTTGAACTAGCTGTTTTGGAGTGTCGTATGAGACTGAGCTCAAAGAAGCTGACTACGTTCCTCGGAATACAAAAGGACCTCCTTCCGCTCTATCGCCTGCTCGAACTTGGCGTCAGAGAGCGCTGCGGCGATGGCGGGGAGATTCGCGTCGAAGACAACGAGATTATCTTCTCCGAAGGGGCCGACTACCTCTGGATATCGATTCCCATGGAAGTCAAGACATACAATCCGCTGCCGTTTCTTCTGGTGACGTTTCAGTTGCCCTATCAGGTCAAAGGCCTGCGTATCACGGGGACGATCAACCTCGAGCGCGAACTCTGGGCACATGACGCCTTGGTGGGAAGGCCTGAGGACATCGATGAGTGGCTGCTGGCCATGATTGAGAAGGGCCACAAGTTCATCCTTCAGAGAGTCCGGGCCCGCCAGGCCTTTCACAGGCATTGGTGTAGGTCATGCCCAAGGGTCGGACAGGCGTAGAGCAACGTTAAGTTTCAGTGGTCGAGGTATTGGCACACAACAGCTAGGTGTCTGCGCGCTTCGTCGCGTCACGTCCGCGAGCGCGCTCGGCCAACGGCGGCGCCGGCGACGGCGATCGCCGCGGCGAAGAGAAGGACGACGCCGCATGACGCAGCTACCTCTGTCATGAGGTCCGTGGTCAGGGCGGTGGCCTCGTACACGCGAGCCAGCGCGCTCACGACCCACCAGACGGGCGTCGCGCGTCCCACTGCGGCCACGGCAGCGCCCATGCTGGCCTGCTGGACCCAGGTGCCGCCCAGGAAGGTGAGCACCATCGAGCCGATGTTGCCCGCCGCGTGGGTGGCGTCGGAGCTCGCGCCGAGCTCCCAGAGCAGGTAGCCAAAGGCGGCCCCCACGAGGGCGAGCGCGAGGAGCGGAAGCTGTGCGAGGAGCACCAGGTTCGCGTCGACGCCCGCAAGGTCGTCCCAGCACCAGAGCATCCCGAGCGCCCCGAGCGCCGCCCACACGAAGACGCCCACGGCAAGGCACGCGAGCACAACCTGCGCGCCCCACGCGCCGGTTCCTACGGGCGCCACGAGCAGGCGCTGCCGCGCGGCCTGGTCGCGCCCGAGCGAGCGCAGGCCGCTCGCCACGAGGATTCCCACGCCGCCAAAGAGCGCGTAGGTGGAGAACTGCATGAACACGAGGTAGGAGGCGGGAATCCCCGTCGCCTCGGTCTCGATGAGGGAGACCTCGGCACCCGAGGTCCGCGCCTCCCCGGACCACACCACGGCCTCCTCGACGCTCGCGTCCGTCTCGGAGAGCAGGGCAAAGTTCTGCTGCGCGCAGCCGCGCACGCGCTCGTCCATGAGGACGGCGGAGGTCTCCTGGTAGCTCGTCACGGTCTCGAGCGCGGGCGGCTCGCCCCCCTCCCGCGCCGCGGCGACGAGCGCGTCGCCGTAGCCCTCGGGGATGACGAGCACGTAGCTCGCGAGGTCCTTGGCGGCCGCGTCCTGGAGGGCGTAGGCGGTGTCGGGGAGCTCGACCTGCTCGCCGCCCGAGAGCGCCACCTCGGCGACGGCGCGCGAGACCGCGGAGCCGTCCCGGTCGATCACGGCCACGGTGGGTCGCGCCTCCACGTAGCCCCCTGCCGTGCCGCCAACGGAGCCGGCCATGAGAAACCCAAAGCACGCGAGCATGACAACGTAGAGCAGCACAAGGTAGCGGTGGCGCAGGACCATGCGCCCGACGACCCTAAAGACGCGCATAGCGCTGCCTCCTCATGAAGAGCGCCGCAACGCCGAGCAGGACGGCGGCGATGGCGATCAGGGACGCGACCGACGCGGCGAAGGGCGCGAGCGAGTCGTAGAAGGTGAGGCGGTAGAACGCCTCGGCCGCCTGGGACGCCGGGTTGATCTCCTGCACCCAGGGCGCGTGGGCCCACAGCCAGTCGGCGAGCGCGAGCGAGGGCGTGCCGAAGAGGCCCGCTGGCACCGAGAGGCCCATCGTGAGGATGGTGAGCAGGGTGTCCTTGGTGTGCGTGGCAATGCCGGGGAGAGATCCCATCGCGGCGCCGACGGCGCAGCTCACGAGGGCGCACGCCGCGCAGGCCAGCACCGCGAGCCCCTCGCGCCCGCCGAGGGAGACCCCCACCACGAGGCGGATGAACGCGAGGGCCACGAGCTGGCAGCCGAGGCACACGAGCCACGAGGCGAGAAACGAGGAGGCGAGCTGGCGGCTCGGTCGCGTGGCGCTGACCTGTCGCCGCGCGCCCACCTCGGAGCCGTCGGCGCGCTTGGAGGTGACGAGCATGAGGGCCACCTGGGCGCCCATGAGGCTCGAGAAGCCGAGCATCGCGTAGTAGTAGCGCTGGAACTCGCTGGACTCCTCACGCAGGACGGAGAGGCGCTCGGTGGTGACGTCGTCGCCTGCGAGGGCGTCTGCGAGCGCGGTCGTGGCCCCCGGGGAGGCGAGCGCCGCAGGGTCCTCCTCGGCGACCGTGGCGAGGGTGGCGCCAACCTGCTCGTAGCGGTCGAGCACGAGCTGGACGATGGCCTGCTGCACGGTTCCTGAGTCCTGCGGGGGCACCATCATGCGCGGCGCTCCGTCTTCGCCCACGAGGACGTAGGCGCACACGTCGCCATCGAGTGCGGCGTCGCTCGCCGCCTGCTCGCTGGGGTAGCGGGTCACGGAGAGCAGGGCGCCATCGCCCTCCGCGAGAGCGTCCAGGGCCTGCGAGAGCGCCTCCGCCTCGGGCGTGTCCCGCTCGACGAGGCCCACCGCGACCGTCTCGCTCGCACCGGACCGGTAGCCGTCGAAGACGAACATGAAGAGGGAGGCCAGGATGATGGGGAAGGCCATGACCCAGATGACGATCCCGCGGTTGCGCAGCGCCTGGGCGAGATCCGCCCTGAGAAGAGCCGACATCTCGCACCCCCTAGTCGCGCAGCTCGCGGCCGCAGAGCTCGAGGAACACGTCGTTCAGCGTGGGCGGCTCGGACCACACGCGCCCGGGCGCGGCGCCCGCGGCATCGAGCACCCCGAGCACGTCGAGAAGGGCGTGGGGCGCCGGGGCGCAGTCCACGCGCAGCTCGCCGCCCGCGTAGGAGGCGCGGCTCACGCAACCGAGCTCGCGCAGCCGCGCGAGCAGGTCCGCCGAGGGAGGATCGAGCTCCACCACGATCTTCTCGCCCACGTCGATGAGGCGCTTGAGCTCGTCGGGGGTGCCCTCCGCGACGGAGCGCCCCGCGTCCATGACCATGACGCGCCCGCAGATCTGCTCGACCTCCTCCATGTAGTGGCTCGTGTAGACAACCGTGGCACCGGCATCTCGCAGGCGGCAGATGCCGTCCAGGATGGCGCTTCTGCTCTGCGGGTCCACGGCGACGGTGGGCTCGTCGAGGAAGAGCAGCTCGGGCCGGTGGGCAACGCCGCAGGCGATGTTGAGGCGGCGCAGGAGGCCGCCCGAGAGCCGACGCGGCCGCTCACGGGCGTGGTCGACGAGGCCCGTGAACTCGAGCGCCTCGTCCACGAGCCGACGGCGCCTCCGGGCGTCGGCAACGTAGAGCGCGCAGAAGGCGTCCACGTTCTCGCGGACGGTGAGCTCGTCGATCACGGCGACCTGCTGCGGGACCACGCCGATACGGGCCTTGAGGTCGTAGCGCCCGGGCGCCATGGGCTCCCCGAAGAGCTCGATGCTGCCGCGGTCGTAGGTGAGCAGCTGGAGCATGCAGTTGATCGCCGTTGTTTTTCCGCAGCCGTTGGGGCCGAGGAGACCAAAGATCTCGCCGCGTGAGATGTGCAGGTCGAGGTGGTCGAGCGCCAAGGTCTTTCCGTAGCGCTTGACGAGCCCCGTCACCGAGACGACCTCTCGCGCGGCTCGCTCCCTCGCCGTCCCCGTCATGCCCTTGCTCATGGAGCCTCCCTTCGATGCTGACCCCAGCTTACGGGAGGGTCCGCGCGGCGGGAAGTGAGTTTTGTCACGGGTTGCCGCTGAGGGCGCCTTGGTAGAATCTCCGCATGGAGAGGATCGCCGACAAGCTCATCGTGCTCGCGTGCTGCGCGGGCCCCCTCGCGCTCGTGGGAACGTCGCGCGCGAGCGTGTGCATGATGCTCCTGGCGATGACCTGCTCGTTTCTTGCCGAGCTGCTGCCGGCGCGCGTGTCTGTGGCTCCTGCGGCGGCATGCTGCCTCGTCGCCCTTGCGCTGCCGGAGGGCTCGGTCTTCACGGCGCTAGCCGCCTACGACCTTGCCCGCAGCTCACCGGCGCTGTCGACCCTCGCCGCCCTGCCCGTCTTTGCCGCAGGGTGGTCGGGCGCGCTTGCGCCGGGTGCCGTCGTCTCGTCGCTGCTTGTCTGTGCCTCGGCGGCCGCCCTTTCGCTGCGCGCCGATAGGGCCCTTGCCGACCGGGCGGGGAACCTGCGCTACGCCGACGAGCTACGCGAGCGCGAGCTCGTGCTCGAGGCGAGGAACCGCGAGCTCCTCGATGCGCAGGACTACGAGGTTCGCCTGGCAACGCTCTCGGAGCGCGCCCGCATCGCCCGCGATATTCACGACAACGTGGGGCACCTGCTCACGCGCGCCGTGGTTCAGACGGAGGCGCTTCGCGTGGTGCACGCGGGGGAGCCCGTCGAGGGTGACCTCGAGGCGGTCGGCAGCACCGTGCGCGAGGCCCTCGATGAGGTCCGCACGAGCGTTCACGACCTGCGCGACGACGCCTCCGACCTCTCGGTGCAGGTGCGTGCGGTCGTGGAGCGCGCCTGCGAGGGGACGAGTCTCACGCCCCTGGTGGAGGTCGAGGCGGGGGAGGTGCCCGCCGCTGTGGCCTCATGCCTGCTCGCCGTGGTGCGCGAGGCCGTCTCGAACGTTCTGCGGCACTCGGGCGCGGCCCATGTGAGCGTGCAGCTCGCGGAGCACCCCGGCCTCTGGAGGCTCACGGTGGCAGATGACGGCGCGCCGGTGGCGCGGGACGAGGTGAGCGGCGCCTCGCGCGGGTTCGACGGGCCCGGAATGGGGCTCGCCTCGATGGAGGAGCGCGTGCGCGCACTCGGCGGGACGTTTCGGGCCGGTCCTAGCGAGGACGGTGGCTGGGTCGTCTTTGCGAGCGTGCCGCGCCGCGCGGAAGAGGGAGGAGCCTCATGAGGGTCGTCATCGCCGACGACGACGCCGTGGTGGCGGCGTCGCTTCGTACCGTGCTAAACGCGCAGGGCGACATCGAGGTCGCGGGCTGTGGGACGGACGGCGCCGAGGCCGTGCGCCTGGCGCGGGAGCTGCGACCCGACGTGGTTCTTCTCGACATCCAGATGCCGGGCACGGACGGGCTCGCTGCCGCCGAGGCGATTCTCGCGGAGCCCTCTCCTCCGCGCGTGGTCTTTCTCACCACGTTCTCTGATGACGAGTACATCGTCCGGGCTCTCTCGCTGGGTGCGGCGGGCTATCTCATCAAGCATGACGTGGCGGGCGTGGCGCCGGCGCTGCGCGCCGTGGTTGCGGGGCGCAGCGTGCTCGAGGGCGAGGTGCTCGAGCGGGCCGTGGCTCTCGGCGCGGATTACGCGGGTGGCGATCGCCCGGACCTCGCGAGCATCTTCCCTCAGCTCACGGACCGCGAGCGCGAGGTGGTTGAGCTCATCGCCGAGGGGCTCGACAACCGCGAGGTGGCAGCCGCCGCCTACATGGGCGAGGGCACCGTCCGCAACCACATCAGCTCCATCCTCGCCAAGCTGGGGTTGCGCAACCGTACGCAGATCGCCGTTACCTATTGGAGGGCTCTCAGATGACGACTCGAGGGGGTGCGGGCGCCTCAAGCGCCTCATGGAAGCTCAAGCTCGCGTGCGTGTGGGGCGGCGAGCTGGTCTCGGTGCTCACGAGCTCCGTCCTGCAGATGGGCTTTGTCTGGCACATCACGCTCACCACGAACTCGGCGAGCATGCTCTCGCTGGCCTCGCTCGCGGGTTTCCTTCCGCTGGCGCTCTTTGGCACCTTCGCGGGAACCATCGTGGACCGCCTGCCGCTCAGGGTCACGCTCATCGGGGCAGACCTCTTCATCGCGGCGGTGAGCGTCGCCTGCGCGGTGGTCTCGCTCACGGGCGTGCTCCCCGTGTGGGTGGTCATGGCGGCGCTCTTTGTGCGGGCCATCGGCAGCGCCTTCCACACGCCCGCCTTCCAGGCGCTCACGCCGCTTGTGGCGCCGGCCGAGCACCTCACGCGCCTCGCGGGCGTGACGCAGGCGGTGCAGTCCGGCGGCTACATCCTCGGCACGGCCGTCGCGGCGGTGATCTACCCGCTCTGGGGTCTGACGGCCATGATTGCGCTGGATGTGGTGGGCGCGCTCTTCGCCGCGGCGGCGGTGCTTGCGGCGCGGCTCGACGTGGGCGGTGCGGCCCAGGTCGCGCCGGCGGGCGAGAAGAACCTCGGCCTTGCGGCGCAGGCCCGAGCCCTCGCGGCCGAGACCGCCGACGGCTACCGTGTCCTGCGCGGCTATCGCGGTCTCTTCGCTCTGCTCTGGTGCGGCTTTGTCTTCACGCTGGTCTTCTCGCCCATCTCGGCGCTCTTCCCGCTCATGACGCTCGACCACTTCGGCGGCACCACGGGCGACGCCGCCACGGCGGAGATCGTGTTCTCGGTGGGCATGATCGCGGGCTCCGCGCTGCTCACGGCGACGGGCGGGTTCAGAAACCGTGCGCTGACCGTCGTGGCTGCGACGGCGCTCTACGGCGTGGCCACGCTCGCGGCGGGCCTGCTTGGGGTGGGCGGCTTCATGGCGTTTCTCGCCATGAGCTTCCTCATGGGTTTGAGCTCGCCGTTCTACTCCGGACCGCAGACCGCCCTCATGCAGGAGAAGGTCCCGCCCGAGTATCTGGGTCGCGTCTTTGGCCTCTACGGTGCCATCATGTCCTGGGCGATGCCGCTGGGGCTGGCGTTCTCGTCGCTCTTCGCGGATGCGGTGGGCGCGTCCGCATGGTTTGTGGGTGCCGGCGCCGCGATGGTTCTTCTCGCGTGCGTGACCTGGGCAATTCCCGCCATCCGCCGCATCGAGGTTGCCCGCCCATGAAGGACGCCTCCTTCATAGGCGCTGAAAAAGACGACTTTTGTGGCTCTGACGGTCGGAGAGCTTTTATCTGGGTACTTTTTTCGATAGTGCAAGAGTATTCGGCGAGTTGTATTTCTTATAATTACTGGTAGATAGCTTGTGTGAGATCGATCGTATTTCAAGCATCGACAAAAAAGTACCCAGATAATGATACGAAGGGACTGTCCCTTCGTATCATGTGTGAGAGAGGCTAGGCAACCGCCTCGAGCGGATCGTCGACGACGGGGCTCTCTCGATACATCTTCACAGGGTCGAGGTCGATGCACGTCGTCTCGTCTCGGTTGCCTTCGAGGTCCCAGGCGACCGCATCGTTGAGTACGGTAAGCCTGCTGCGGAAAACGCCCTCATCGGCGAGGGGAGCAAACACGCCACCGCGCGCAATGAGCGGCCTGATGTCCGCAAGACGAACCGTCCCGTCGGAAAAGTAGGCATAGACAGTGAAGTCGTTGCCAGGAACAGCTTGTACGACCGCAGGAACGTACTCCATGGCATGCCTCCTTACGCAAGGGGAACGATTTGATTGAGCTTCTGGTCCGTGGCGGCGAGCTCCCAGTTTTGCATGAGCTCATCCTTGTGGAGCTCTGCCCAGGCAAGCACGAACTTTAGCTGCCTGCCAGGAAGAGACCCGCTCATGACGCATCCGCGGCGAATGTCGATAAGCGCGTCATATCCAGCATAGCTCGCATGAAAGTGAGGGGGGTTGTGGTCATCGTAGTACATCGTAATCTTGATTCCCAGGAAGATTGAGATGACGGGCACGTGAGACCTCCCTTCAGAGGGGCTGCGCAGATAGCTTTATTCTACCCAACGGCTATAGTTTGCAGATGCGCTGGCGGCACTCGTGAGTTCCGCCCTCTCCCGATTGCTCCCAGGTCTCGTTCACGATTCGCAGCGTGGGATCGTCACGACTGCCGCCGTCCTGCGCGCACAAAGCGCTCGAT
>CASFQX010000043.1 GCA_949296375.1 uncultured Olsenella sp. | reverse complement strand
CGGCGTGAAGCAGGTTCCTTCTCGTCAGCATGTCCTTCTCCTCGCTCCTCTCCTACACGCGCGCCGCCCGCCGCCTACTCCGCCAGCGCGACCTCGATCGCGCCGCTGAGCCCGGCGATCGCGTCCGAGCCGTCCACGGCCCGCCCCAGCTCGTAGAGCGCCCCGTTGGGCGAGAAGGACCCGTAGAACATCACCACGTCGCCCCACGGCGCGTAGTACGCGAGCGTCCCCGCCTCGCCGGACTCGGCGAGCGGAGCACCCGTCACGTCGAGCTCCTCGGGCGGGTAGAAGACCTTCTCGTTGTCCGAGAAGTCCTCGACCTCCAGCGTCAACGGCAGCTGGGCGAGAAGTACGTCTGCCGCCGCGCTGTCGTTGAGCTGGTAGGTAACCGTCGCGTTCCCGCAGGCCACGGTCATGGTTCTCCCGTCGGCCATGGCATCCTCCTCCACTGGGGCGCCGGTCGCGGCGTCCGTCGTCTCCGCACCGTTCTCCCCGCCCGCGCAGCCGCCCAGGAGCGCACCGGCTCCCAGCGCGGCCGCCACGGAGATAAAGTTGCGACGGCTCATCATGCCCGCACCTCCCTGGCAAAGTCCGCGCACGGGCCGATGACGTCGCCGGTGCGCAGGTAGCTGTAGGTGGGGAACTCAAAGAGGACCGGCTTGACGCGCGCGTAGTCGATCTTGCCCTCCTCGGTGAGGTCGTCCTCGTCCACGTAGGTGCCGTCGATCGTGCAGACGAAGGTCTCGAAGCCCGGCGTCTCGTAGGTGTCCACGACCGTGCATGCCACAGAGACCGGCGCCTCGCTGACGAGCGGCGCGCCGTTCTCCGCCGCCTCCCAGCCAAAGAGCCCCGCCTTTCTCTGCTTGGCACCTGAGACTGCGCCCGCCACCGCCACCTGCGGCAGCATGGGCTCGCTCGCCAGGTTCACCGAGAGGCGCCCGGCCTTCTTGATGCAGTCGTTGATGAAGTGCGCCGACGCCAGGCTCACCGTCACGCGGTCGTGGCCGATGATGCCCACGTGCGCCACGAGCGTCCAGGTGGGCTCGTCGCCGTTCATCGCTCCGATTACCGTAACGGGCATGGGGTAGAGCGCGAGCGCGTTGCCGATGCTCCTTCGCATGATGGTCCTTTCCTGATTGGTTTGCCGCAACGGCGAGAAGGACGCGAGGCCAGGCCTACAAGCTGGCGCGGAAGACCTCGATAACCTCGTCGCGAGAGAGCGGGTGGTAGCCGCCCTGCATGATGAGCGTGGAGTCGGCAATGCCATCAATCATGTCCTCGGTGACGTCGAGCTCGCCCGTGCTCATCACGCAGCCGATCTCGCGCATCCAGGCCTCCATCGCGTCGAGGCCCGCGGCGGCGAGCTCCTCGGCGCTCCTGCCCTCCGGCGATACGCCCCACACGTTGGTCGCAAAGCGCGCGAACTTCTCCACGCCATACGGCATGACGAGGCGGTAGTACGGCAGCGCCACGGCCGAGAGCGTCATGCCGTGCGTGGCGTCGGTGTGGGCGCCCACGGCCTGCCCGAGCATGTGGACCTCCCAGTCCGTGGCCTTTCCGCAGGCCACCAGCGTGTTGAGCGCCCAGGTGGCGCACCACATGATGTTGGAGCGCGCCTCGTAGTCATGCGGGTCGCGCACGGCCGCGCGGCTCGCGGCGACGAGGCTGCGCATGAGACCCTCGGCCAGGTAGTCGGAGGTGTTGTCGTCGGTGCCCGAGAAGTACTGCTCGGTGATGTGGTTCATGATGTCAAAGATCCCGGCGACCATCTGGTAGCGCGGCAGCGTGTAGGTGAACTCGGGGTTGAGCACGGCAAAGCGCGGGAACACGCGCGCGTCGGCAAAGACGTGCCCGACCTTCATCTTGGCCTCGTGGTTGGTGATCACCGAGCCGCAGTTAATCTCGGAGCCGGTGCCCACCATGGTGAGCACGGAGCCCACGGGAATGACGTCGAGGTCGGACGACGGCTCGTCAAAATCCACCCAGTACTTCTGCCAGGGGTCCACGTCCTCCGGCAGGTTTGCCGAGACGGCCACGCCCTTGGCGTAGTCTATGCACGAGCCGCCGCCCACGGCCAAGATGAGGTCCACGTGGTTCTCTCGCGCAATCGCGACGCCCTCGTAGAGCTTTTCGACCGTGGGATTGGGCATAACGCCCGCATCCTCTACCACGGTCTTACCCGCAGCCGCGAGCACCTCCGTTACCTGGTCGTAGATTCCGTTCCGCTTGATGGACCCACCGCCGTAGACGAGCTGGACGGTCGGACCGTAGGCCGCAAGCTCCGCTGCGAGGGCATCCCTGGCGTCCTTGCCAAAGATGAGCTTGGTGGGGTTGTGGTACGTGAAATTGCCGAGCATATAAGCTCCCTTCCTCGTAGGTTGGCCCCATTCTAAGTGACGTGACGTCGCTTGTAAAGATATAAGTGACGCTGTTTCGCTTATTTTCGGTTTAGCTGAGGTATACTTTGCGCAACAACCGTACGGAGGAGTCATGGCCGAGTTCATAAGGGCGAGAAGGCCCGAGCAGAAGGAGCAGCGTCTCGACGAGATCAAGGGTACCGTTCGCCGCCAGTTCGCGAAGCGTCCCTATCATGAGATCACGCTCACCACGATCGCCGAGGAACTCGGCTGGTCGCGCGCCAACCTCTACAAGTACGTGACAACCAAGGAGGAGATCTTCCTCCTGCTCACGGCAGACGAATGCGACGCCTACTTCGAGGCGCTTCTCGCTGCCCTCCCCGAGGGACGCGAATTCACCTCTGCCGAGGCCGCTGATGCCTGGGCGAACGTCGCCGCCGAGCACCAGGAGTACTTCCGCCTGGGCGACCTGCTCACAACCATCGTGGAGACTAACGTCACAGTCGAGCGCCTCATGGACTTCAAGCGCGGCTACTACGCACACGTGGCTGAGATGCGCGAGCACCTCCCGCAGGTCATAGGTATCGCACCTGAGCACGTGGAAACGCTGCTGCTGGCCGTCTACTACCATGCCACGGGCCTCGTTGGCTCCTGCTGGAGCAACCCACTCATCGCCGAGGCGCTAAGGCGCCTTGAGATCGAGCGCCCTGAGACGGACTTCCGTGCCGAAATGCGCGATTTCGTGAGCATGTGCCTTGCTCACTACGAGCACCAATAGGCCCCGCGCCTCAAGCGACCACATAGAAGAATCCTTGAGGCAGTAAATCGGACCTCCGGTGTCACTTTTCGCCTCGTTTGTGTGGGTTTTTCGGCCACTTTTCGGAGTTGGACAAGTATCCGTACTTCTCAACTGCGGTTTTATTTCCCGCAAAACGCCTCCGAGAGGACCAATCCACACAAACGGGGCGAAAAGTGACACCGGAGGTCCGATTTACTGCCTCAAGCCCCAAACAACCGCCCGTACGGCTCCCGAGGCGGAGTAAAGTAGCGCCAACGATCACATCCGCCGCTGCGGAAGGAGCCACCATGGACGAGGTCCTCGCCTACCTCAAGGCCAATCCCACGTACTTCCTTGCAACCGTCGATGAGAAGGGCGACCCGCAGGTGCGCCCCTTTGGTACCATCGCCAAGTTCGAGGGCAAGCTCTACATCCAGACCGGCAAGGTCAAGGCGGTCTCCTACCAGATGCTCGCTCACCCGCGCGTAGCAATCTGCGCGACGGGCGCCGACGGCTCGTGGCTGCGCGTCGAGGCCGACGCCGTGCTCGACGACCGCTTGGAGGCGCGCGAGGCCGTGCTCGCAGAATATCCCGAGCTGCAGTCGATGTACGCCGCGGACGACGGCAACTGCGAGGTCTTTGCGCTGGAGAACGTAACCGCCACGTTTTGCTCGTTCACCAAGGACCCCTACACGATCCGCTGGTAGCGTAACGTCCCCGGACTACTCCCCAAATGAGAAGAGCGCCCTGCTCGCGCCCGCCTCGCGCCATGCGGCGAGCGCGGCAAGGCGCTCAACCGTCGACGCCGCGAGCGGCTCCGGCAGCGCATCCGGCGCGAACCAGCCCACCTCGAGGCTCTCGTCGTCGGCCACGCGCGGCTCGGAGCCTCCTCCCTCAGCAAGCCGGCACACGAACATGAGGTCCAGGTACTGCGTGCGGTCCCCGTTGGCATAGACGGTCTCGTGATGCGCCGCCTTCACGCGCACCAGGTCCGTGGGCACCACATCCACGCCCGTCTCCTCCAAAACCTCTCGCGCAACGGTGTCCGCGGGCTCCTCACCCGGCTCGTTGATGCCGTAGACGAGCGCCCACTCCCCCGTATCGGCACGCCGACCCAGAAGCACGCGACCCTCGCCGTCCTCCACATAGGCAGTCACACCGATAAGCCACAGCAGGTCGTGACCAATCTTCTCGCGCAAACGCAGGATGAACTCGGGAGTAGCCATGATCTTCTCGTCCCTTAGATTGTTCCGCCAAAGATGATGTCGGTAATCACAAGCGTGTTCTTGTCGAGCTCGTACCAGCCGCCGGTTGCAACATGAGTGCCCATGTCTGCGAACACGTGCAGCCGCAGCACATCCGCCGTCTCGGAGTCCACGTCAACGATGTATCCATCAGGAATCTTTCCCGCCGCATCCAGCCTCTCGACGGCGTAGGCGTAGTAGTCGATTTCCTCCGGCGCGGGCTCGGGCTCGAGCTCCGGCTCCGTTCCCGTCCCTTCCAGTACATCAATCGCCGTGCGCCCCGGCCGCACGCACAGGCTGTAGCCAAAGATGCTGTCCGTGTTGCGTCGCGCGGTCACCTGATACGTGGCAACCACGTGATCTGCGATGCCGTCAACATAGGTGACCTCGGCAACAAACGAGACGTAGTTGCCAAAGATCTGCCAGTCGCGCGTATCGATGGTACGCGTGAACGGGCCATCGGCAGCCCCCATGCGCCAGCCACCGCGCACTGGCTCAAGGCCAGAATCGGAAAGATAGCTCAGGTCATCCGGACAGCTCCCGTAGAAAGACATGATGATCTGCCGCACGGTCTCGTCAGGAATGACCAGGTGCACGCCATCCTCGTCTTCGTAGTCAAGACCATACGCGTTGGTCCCAATGCCCAGTGACGCGCGGTCACCAAACTGCTTGTTGTAGACCAAGAGGAAGACGAGTTGATAATCAAAGTCGGCATCCTCGCCAGGTCCACTCGGCCCCACAAGCCCAAGGCTTCCCTCACTGGGAGTCCCGCCCGCCGTGCAGTAGACGAGTGCCAGATCCTCCAAGGGCACCGCGTCAAAGTCTTCGTCAGGAGCCGCTCCCAAAACCTGGGTGCTCTCGTCGAGAAGAACGTCGTCGAGCGACGGGCACCCCGAGAGATCGATCTGCCCCAGCTCCGGGTTACCCGTGACATGCACGGTTCTCAGCTCGTCCGTAGACGGGACAACAAGCTCCCCGAGTTCACAGTCGTTGCAAATCACCTCTGTGAGCTGCGTGTTCTTTGAGAGGTCAAGCTCCGCGATGCTATTGTCAGAACAGACGATGCTCTCGAGACTGGTAAAGTACTCGATTCCCGTGAGGTCAGAGATTCCCAGCCCACAGAGCCCGTTGCCCTTCTCGTCGGGCTCGTCCGCAGCCCCAAACGCAACCGCAGCGGCAACCTCCTCCTCGGAGATTGCGCCCGTCTCGTTGGTGTCTACATTCTCCGCAAGGTACGTGCGGAATGCCTCGTCAGGAATGTCATCCAGCAGCACGACGACCCTCTCCGCGGTCGCAAACGGCCCCGCCTTGAAGAACCACAGGCAGCCAACGACCAAGGCACAGACGATGATCATGACGCAGGATACGATAACCGCAACGAGGCTGCGGCGATTATGAGCCTGAGACCCTGAGGGGCCATCGGAGCAGGACACGCCACACGTCGGACAGTATTCCGCCCCATCGGGAACGCTCGTCCCACACAGATGACAAACTCGCGGCATGGCAACCACCGCCTCATCGGGAATCGTTGCTATATCGTAGCGCAACTCCCCACGTGCAGGTAGCGTACGCGCTCGCCAAGCCCGTCACGCAGCAATGCAAACGCGTCTGTCCCAGTGCAGTGGAACGTGAAGTAGCGCGCGGGCCGTGCGGCAAGCTCGCGCGCCAGAGCGCGTGTGGCCTCTGCGTCCTCCACCGTGCCTCCGCTTGGGTCCATGAGATGAAAGCCCGCGACCACCGCGTCGAGCGGCGAACCGAGAAGCTCCTCCGCGGCGTCCATAAGGTTGAGGATGCCCCCGTGAGAGCAACCGGAGACCAGGATGCGCCGGCCATCGTCATCCACCAGCAGGCTTTGCTCATGCGCAAAGGCGTCGGGCACCAAGCCACCGTCCGCACCTCGCATGAGCAGGTGCGCGTTTGAGCGGGCGGTTGGATGGGCCCGGCGAGCAGTCGAGAAGAGCATGACCCCGCCGCCAAGATCGCGCTTCTCGCGCACCACGTGCACGCGGGGATCGCTAGCGAGTGCCAGGTCCAGACCAATATCGTGATGATGCGCGACCGTACCGGAGACGTGCTTCTCGAAAGCGTGCTCTCGCACGTAGACGGGCACGTTGCGCCCCGTGGCGGCACAAGCGGCGAGAAACGCGGGCAGGCCACCGCCGTGGTCGTAGTGCCCGTGGCTGAGAACCGCCAGGTCCGCCGACGTCGCATCAACGCCGAGCACGCGCGCGTTGGCGAGAAATGCCTCGTCAGGTCCCATGTCAAAGAGCACGCGCCTGCCATCGGCGAGCTCGAGCCATAGACTGAGCCCGTGCCGCGCGGCAAGACGGCTCGATGGCGTGCTGTTCTCCATAAGCACCGTGACGACCATGAGCGCCTCCCATGCAGACGTGACACCCGGCCCAACCCTCTTGTCACATCATAGGTGACCCTCGGCCGAGGCAACTTTGCCACGCGCCCACGGGCTTCTCGGCCACGCTCGCCGGACCTCGCGGGGCTTTGTTCCCGCGACGGGTATAACGCAGGTAGGTCCCGGTTTCGTCTTGAGGGAGGTAACCATGTACTTCAAAAACATCCTGGTCCCCTACGACGAGTCCGACCACGCAAAGAGCGCCCTTCACATCGCGCTCGGCCTGGCGGGCCCCTATCCCGAGGCAAAGGTCAGCGTGGTAACCGTCATCCCCTCGGCAGCGCTTCCCAACCCCACGCTTCTGAGCGACGGCAGCCTTGACGTGCCCTACGCCCTCGGCAACCCAAGTACCTACGAGCGCATCATGGAGGCAACCGTCGAGCGAGCGAGCTCCGACGCCCAGACCGTCATCGAACAGGCGCGCGACGACGCGGAGTGCAAGATCGTGGCGGACGCGATCATCGCCGACTCCCCGGTGGAGGGCATCGCGGACTACGTGAAGAGCCACGACATCGACCTCGTGGTAATGGGGCGGCGCGGCCTGGGAGCGCTACGCGGCATGATCGGAAGTGTCAGCTTTGGCGTGCTCCGCTCCGTTGACGTACCCGTGCTCACGGTGAAGTAGCCCTTCTCGCAGACTCGGCCGAGACAGGCCGCCCGCCGCTCACCCCCGGCGGGCGGGCCTCTTGCCGACGGCTATGCGCACCGCCAACGGTTATGCGCATTCGCGACGGTTATGCGCACGGATTCGTTATCTATATTCCAACGTCAAAGGCTTGGCGAGAAAATCGAAGTGCCCCGGTGGTGCGCATAACCGTCAAGGTTGCACATAACCGTCGCCGACTATCGGAGCGCCCACGCTCCCTCTTCCAAGAACGACGACACACCATCTTCGACAAGCTGACAGGCCAGTTGCGTCACCTCGGCAATCGTCAGCCTTCTGCCCGAGAGCAGCCACCAACGATACAACGAGAAGAGTCCGCCGAGCCCATAGGCAAGAAGCATCTCCAGCTCGTCGTCAGGGATGTCCTCGCTCACGAACCCCCTGTCCACGCACTGACGAACGAGCGGCCGCGCAAGGTGCTCCAACAGCAGCTCGGAAGGCACGTGCTCGCAGTAGCGCTGCCCCAGCAGGAGGTTCTTGCTCAGATGCTCGGTGAGGGCCGCGAGGAAGGCGCGCAGGGGGCGTTGTTCGGAGCCGTCCGAGCTTGCCCGCGTGGCGCACTCGACCTTGTCCAGCAGCTCGGAGACCACATCCTCGGCGATTGCGTCGAGCAGCCCGTCGATAGAGCCAAAATGCTGGTAGAAGGTCTTGCGGTCGACGTCTGCCTCGCGCGCGATCAGGCTCACGGAGATCTGGTCGATGGGCTCGTCCATGATCAGGCGGTCAAAGGCCTCGATAATGGCCCGACGACTCCGGCGCACGCGGCGGTCAACGCGTTTGCCGTCCCTCTCGGCCCGCTGGTTCTTCTCGCCCTGGGACATATTCCTCACACCCCGCCCGTCTGTGGAATAGGCATCGCCCTCTCCCCTTTCACGGAAGAGACATCCTTATTATTCCACATTTGTGGGTTTACACATAACTGGGTATAAACGGAAAGCCAACCGCACCCAGTGAAAGGATCAAAGATGTCGCTGACCCAAGCGGCGGAGCGCGCCGCGCTCTACAAGCTCATCGACTATGTCGACGAAAGCCCCGAGACCCGCATCCCCAAGCTCATGGATGCCGTGGACAAGTACGTTCCCGCGGACGTCTTTCCGGTGCAGCGCGCGGCGTTTCGTCACGCCATCGACAGCCAAAGCAACTGGTACCAGCTCATGATGCGCATCTTCCGCCTCAACCCCGAGGTGCGCGGCCGCCTGCTCAAGAGCTTCCTCGTGGACGCCAACGTCCTTGCCTGGCCCACGCAAGAAAAGGCTCGCGAGAAGTACCAGTGCAACATCCCGTGGGCAATCCTCCTAGACCCCACGAGCGCATGCAACCTGCGCTGCACCGGCTGCTGGGCGGCCGAGTACGGTCACGCGCTCAACCTCAGCTACGAGGACATCTGCTCGATCATCGACCAGGGTCGCGAGCTGGGCGTGCACGTATACATCTACACCGGCGGCGAGCCTCTCGTGCGCAAGGACGACCTCATCCGCATCTGCGAGCGCTACCCCGACTGCGCCTTCCTCTGCTTCACTAACGCCACCCTCATCGACGAGGCCTTTTGCCAAGAGATGATCCGCGTGGCCAACTTTGTGCCCGCCATCAGCGCCGAGGGCAACGAGCACACCACCGACGCCCGCCGCGGCAACGGCACCTACGTCAAGATCGAGCAGGCGATGGACCTGTTGCGCGAACACGGCCTGCCCTTCGGCATCTCCGCGTGCTGGACGCGCGCCAACGCGGACGCCATCGCCACCGAGGAGAACATGGACTGGATGATCGAGAAGGGTGCGCTCTTCTGCTGGTATTTCCACTTCATGCCCGTGGGCCGCGCGGCGAGCGCCGATCTCATGCCTACGCCCGAGCAACGCGAGCGCATGTACCGTTTTGTGCGCCGGATGCGCGGCGAGAAGCCCCTCTTCACGATGGACTTCCAGAACGACGGCGAGTACGTTGGCGGCTGCATCGCCGGTGGGCGCCGGTACCTGCACATCAACGCCGCAGGCGACGTTGAGCCGTGCGTCTTCATCCACTACGCCAACGCCAACATCCACGAGGCGAGCCTGCTGGACGCGCTGCGCTCGCCCCTCTTCATGAAGTACTACGAGGGCCAGCCGTTCAACACCAACCACCTGCGTCCCTGCCCCATGCTGGAGAACCCGGACGACCTGCCGCGCATGGTGGCACAGACGGGCGCGCACTGCACGGACCTTGTGGAGCAGGAGTCTCCCGAGCAGCTGCGGGAGAAGACCGCGGCTGCTGCCGCGGCGTGGGCGCCGGTGGCCGAGCGCCTGTGGAACGACCCCGCCGACCCCGACCACACCAAGCGCGGCAACTGGCACGAGGGACAGGCGGAGACCGACGTCAAGCGCCTCGAGCGCCTGGGTCGCGACCTCACGAAGGAGCCCGAGCCGCAGCTGTAAGTCCTTCTCGCCCGCCCTCACGGCCCCTGGCTGTCCGGCGACTCGGACAACTAGGGGCCGTCCACTTTTCCCGGCTGTTCACAGATGTAGTTTTTACCCTCAGGCGGGACCTAATTTGACGTCTGTGCACAGTCGGGACGTATATCCCCCAGCCATTCCGCCGCAAGGTCGACCCAATGCGCCACATGCGGGATGGCGTCACCTGGATAATGGGCGGTCTGTTCGGTTGCCAGGGAGAGCCCGTGGCGACCCGCATGAAAGACGTGGAGCTCGTGGTCCACTCCGCGTGCGGCGAGGGCATCCGCAAGGAGATAGGCGTTGCGCACCGGCACCGTCTCGTCCGTTGCCGTGTGCCAGAGAAAGGTCGGAGGCGTGGCATTGCTCACCAGGTCCTGGGCGTGCCGCAGCAGAGAGCCCTCCTCGCAGATTCGCGCAGCGTAAGCGGGGTCCGGCGGCCAGCCTGCATCGAGGTCGACAACCGGATAGCAGAGCACCTGCCATGCGACGCACGCCTCCGTGTCGGAAACTCCGGCACGGGCGAGAAACGCGTCGTCTTTCGCGAGCGCCGCGTACGTTGCGCACAGGTGCGCACCGGCGGAGCAGCCGACGAGCCCGATGCGCGCCCTGTCCACACGCCAGTCATCGGCACGAGAGCGCACGAGAGCAAGCGCGCGGGCGAGGTCGACCTGTGGCGCGGGCAGCAGCGGCGCAGTCTCGGTGGCGTCGGTCACCGTATAGTCAAGGACAAAGGCCTGGTAGCCACGGGCGAGAAGAGCCAGGGCAATCGGCTCGCCCTCGCGGTCGGAGCAAAACGCGTAGCCACCACCCGGGCAGATCAGCGCGACCGGCCTCCGACGCGCGGGTTGATCCTCGATGTTGTCCTGCACGTAGGCTGTGAGCGTGGGAATCTTTGCCCCGTAACCAGCTCCCGGCAGCTCGATCTTCTCGACGCGCATGGCAACTCCTCTCGGCGGCTTGCGACATACGTCACGTCGATACCCCGCCTCCTTCGCCAACACATGAAACCTTACATGATTCTGAGCGTGTTGCCGGTTGCAGGCGCGCTCTTCTCCGTCGGTTATGCGCACTTGCGTCGGTTATGCACACAGATTCGTTTTCTATATCCCAACGTCAAAGGCTTGGCGAGAAAAACGAAGCGCTTTAGCACTGCGCATAACCGTCGGCACTGCGCATAACCGTCACGCGCTACCAGGCGCACCGTCGTGGACCCCCTACAATGGAAGGCCGGAAGGGGGCCACATGACAACTCACACGCAAGCCACCAAGACGGCCACGCCGAGAAGGGCCGCGCACTTCGCAACCACCACTCCCGGCAGCTCATCCCACAAGCCCACCGAGGTCAACGCGCAGGCGGCGACCACAGGTCCGGCGTCCGCACACCGCATCGGCGCCATCGACGGGCTGCGCGCGCTCGCCATTGCCGGCGTCGTGCTCTACCACCTGCGACCCTCGGTGCTCGCGGGCGGGTTTCTCGGCGTCACGGTTTTTCTCGTCATCACGGGGTTTCTCGCCACGCGCAGCGTGATGGGAGCGCTTGACCGCGGAAGCTTTAGCTATGGCAGCTACCTGCTGCGACGCGTCGTGCGCCTGCTGCCCCCGGTGCTCGTGGTCGTTGCGCTCACGGCGCTCGCGACCTACCTCGCGAGCCCGAGCCTGCTGCCCAAGGTCCAGGCGGACGCCCTGCCCGGGTCCCTCTTCTTCAGCAACTGGTCCTACATCTTCCGCCAGGTCTCGTACTTCCAGGCGGCAGGCCTTCCCTCGCCCCTCACGCACCTGTGGTACCTCGGTGTGGTCATGCAGTTCTACATCATCTGGCCGCTCGCCCTCATGGCCGTCTGGCGCTCCGCGCGCAGCCGCACGCACAGGCGGCGGCGCACCGTGGCGCTCACCTGCGCCCTCGCGCTTGCGTCGTTTGCGATCATGGCGCTGCTCTACGACCCGCTCGGAGACACGGCACGCGTCTACTACGGCACCGACGCACGCGCCGCCGAGCTCCTGGCGGGCGCACTCGTGGCGGCGATTCTCCCGGCGAGCCGGGGCAAGAGGGACGCGGGGCGCGTGAAGGCCACAGGCACGCGAGCCGCAGCCACCATTGTTGGCTGTCTCTGCCTCGCGGCGCTCGCCTGCGGCTTCGTGCTCGCAAACGGCGAGGACCCGCTCATGTACCGCGGCGGATACCTCGCGGCGGCGGTCGGCACGGCGACCCTTCTCGCCTGTGCCCAGGTGCCCGGGAGCCCGCTCGGCCGGGCGCTCTCGCTGGCTCCGCTGCGCTGGCTCGGTACGAGGTCCTTCTCGGTCTACCTCGTTCACTATCCGATGCTCATCCTCATGAATCCGGCAACGCGCACGACGGCTCCCGCCTGGTGGGAGCAAGTGCTGCAGGTCGCGCTGGTCCTGCTCGCTGCCGAGATCTTCTACCGACTGGTCGAGGCCCCGTGCGAGCGCCTGCTCAAGGATCGCCGAGAAGGACGGCGCGCTCGCGGCACGGCGCCCGCGGCAGTGCCTGCCTGCCTCGGCGTGCTTGCTGCCGGGGCGGTTGGGCTTCTTGCCTTTGCGCCCGTTGACTGGGAGGCGGTGTCGCAGGAGCGCGCCGTGGCACTGCGCCCAGAGCTCGCTGCGACCCAGGGAGAGACGACGCGGGACGAGGCGGAACCCACGACGGACGTGCCCTCCGACGGCGAGACAGAGGGCAACGATGCCGCGCAGGAGCCTGAGCCCGCCGAACCCGAACCCAGCGGCCCCGTTGCAGAGAAGGTCCCCGACAACCTCCCCTGGGAGTCGTGGACCTATGACGAGGCGAGCGGGACCTGCGATGCCCGAGCCCTCATCATCGGCGACTCCGTGACCGAGGGCGCCACCCCCGCGCTCGAGGCGGTGCTGCCCGAGGCGCTCGTTGACGGCGCGGTGAGCCGACAGCTCTACGTGGGCCAAGACATCTATGCAGCTGACGTGGCCAGCGGCTACGAGCCCGACGTCGTCATCTTTGCGCTGGGCGGCAACAGCCTCATCCGTGACGAGTCCACGGTACAGGCGTTGATCGACGCCGTGGACGGCAAGCCGATGTTCTTCGTCACCATTCGCAGCCCCTATCCCCTGCAGGACCTGAACAACGAAATCCTGCGGCGCTATGCCAGTGAGAACGCCAACGTGGGCATCATCGACTGGTGCGGGGAGAGCGAGGGGCACAGCGAGTATCTGGTGGACGACGGGGTGCACCTCACTGACGCGGGGACCGTAGCGTTTTCCCAGCTCATTCGTCGGGCACTCTGCGGGCAGTAAAAGTAGCGAGTGTACACAGCCGTCTGTTTTGCATCACCGGCAGGCGGAAAATGACGGCTGTGCTCACTCGCGTCGACCAGACGTATCATGAGAGGGTCAAATCTCGTCGAACCGGAGCACGCATGACGCCCATTTCTCGCAGGAGCGCACTTGGTCTTGGACTTCTTTCGCCCCTGCTCGCCGCGTGCTCCCGTGATGGGGGCGGGGAGCAGGCCGAGGGGACCATGCTCGGCACGGCCACGCCCGTGGCCCTCTCTCACGCCACACAGTTCACGCTCGATGCCTTTGAAGACGGCTGCCGGCTCGCAAGCCTTGCCAACGGCGACCGCCTGCTCGTCGTGCCCGAAGGCGCGGAGCCCCCGGCGGGCCTGTCCGCAGACGTTGCCGTGGTACGGCAGCCGCTCGCCAACGTCTACCTGGTCTCGACCGGCATGATCTGCCTCGTCGACGCCATCGGAGCTCTGGACGCGATCAGCATCTCCTCCGTGCGCGCCGAGGACTCCCCCGTCCCCGCCTTCACCGAGCGTCTGGAGGACGGGAGCATCACCTACGGCGGCCTCTACCGCGCCCCCGACTACGAGCTCATCGCCGCCAAAGGCTGCTCGCTCGCCATCGAGAACACCAACATCGACCACGTGCCCGAGGTCCGCGCCAAACTCGAGGAGCTGGGCGTGACGGTCCTCATGGAGCAGTCCAGCCGCGAGGAGGACATGCTGGGCCGTCTGGAGTGGATCAAGCTCATGGGCGCGGTCTTCGGCCGCGAGGACGAGGCCGCGGAGGTCTTTGACGACGTTGCCGCCCGCGTGGAGGAGGCCTCCGCCGAGGGGCCGCTCGGCAAGACCGTGGCCTTCTTCTACGTCAACGAGGACGGTGCCGCCGTGACGCGCCGCGACGGCGACTACTTCTGCCAGATGATCGAGGCCGCGGGCGGCGAGTACGTGAGCTTTGCGGAGGAGGGCGCCACCGACTCCTCCCCCACTACTGTTACCGTGGAGATGGAGCGCTTCTACGAGGGCGCGCGCGACGCGGACGTCATCATCTATAACGGCACGATCGACGACGGCGTGACCAGCCTCGACGAGCTTGTCGAGAAGAACGCGCTGCTCGCGGACTTCCGCGCCGTGCGCAACGGTGACGTCTGGACCTGCGACTCAACCATGTACCAGCAGATGACGAGCATGGCAGACATCATCTGCGACCTTCGAACCGCCATCAGCGGCACGGAGGAACCAACGACCTTCGTCTGGAGGCTGGAGTAGTGGCGCGCGCGACGGGCGACAAGAACGCTCGGATGCGCCGGACGATGACGTTTGACCTGGCGGTCCTTCTCGCCCTGGGCGCGCTCTTTGTGGCGAGCCTCTGCCTTGGCAGCGTTGAGACGTCTCCTGTGGAGGTGGCCCGCATCCTTGCTGCCGGTCCCGGTGACGCCTCAACCGCGGCGCAGGTAATCTGGCAGATTCGTCTGCCGCGCGCCATCGAGGCGGTGCTTCTGGGCGGCGCGCTCTCGCTCTCTGGCTTTCTGCTGCAGACGTTCTTTGCCAACCCCATCGCCGACCCCTTTGTTCTGGGTGTCTCATCCGGCGCCAAGCTCGTGGTGGCCGTGGTGATGATCGTGGTGCTGGGCGCGGGCCAGATCATGAGTCCCGCGATGTCCGTGGGGGCGGCGTTTCTCGGCTCGCTCGTCACGATGGGCTTTGTGCTGCTCATCTCGCGGCGTGTGCGCTCCCAGAGCATGCTCATCGTGGCCGGCGTGATGGTGGGCTACATCTGCTCGGCCGCCACGAACTTCCTCGTGGCCTTTGCGGACGACCAGTCCATCGTGAACCTGGACAACTGGTCGCGCGCAAGCTTCTCCGGCGCCACATGGGCAGACGTGGGCGTCATCGCCATCGTGGTTCTCGCTGCGGGCGCCGCGGTCTTTGCACTCTCCAAGCCGCTCGGCGCCTTCCAGCTCGGCGAGCCCTACGCGCAGAGCGTGGGCGTCAACGTGGGCGCGCTGCGCATGCTCATCGTGCTGGTGTCCAGCCTGCTCTCGGCGTGCGTCGCGGCCTTCGCGGGACCCGTCTCGTTCGTGGGCATCGCGGCGCCCCACCTCGCCAAGCGCGGCGCGGGATCGTCGCGGCCGCTCCATGTGACTCCCGCGTGCCTGCTCACGGGTGCGGCGTTCTGCTGCGGGTGCGACCTCATCGCGCGCACGCTCTTCTCGCCGGTCGAGCTCTCCGTGAGCGCCGTCACCGCCGTCTTTGGCGCACCTGTCGTGATTGCCCTCATGCTCCACCGGAGGTCCGGACGATGATGTGGAAAAGGGACAGTCCCTTTTCCACATTCGTGCTGGAGCTGCGAGGGCTGGATGTGGGGCACGGGCAACGGGCACTCGTGCGGGACGTCTGCCTTGCCGTGAGGCCCGGGCAGGTAGTCGCACTGATCGGCCCCAACGGCTCAGGAAAGACCACAATCCTGCGCACCGTCGCCGGGCAGCTGCGCGCGCTCGGCGGCGTCGTGGAGCTCTTCGGCCGCGCGCTCGACGGCACCCCCGCCACAGAGCGCGCCCGCACCATGTCCGTCATGCTCACGGGCCGCCCGCAGACGGAGCTCCTCACCTGCCGCGACGTTGTGGAGGCGGGCCGCTACCCGTTCACCGGGCGCCTCGGCGTGCTGGACGAGAAGGACGAGGACGCCGTGACCGCCGCGATGTCCGCGACGGGCGTGCTCAGCCTCGCAGAGCGCGACTTCGCGCACGTGAGCGACGGTCAGCGACAGCGCGTCCTTCTCGCCCGCGCGCTCTGCCAGGAGCCGCGCGTGCTGCTGCTCGACGAGCCCACGTCCTACCTGGACGTCCGCTCCCAGCTGGACGTCCTTCAGCTCCTGCGCCACGAGGCGCGCGAGCGTGGCATCGCCGTGGTAGCGTCCCTGCACGAGGTCGACCTCGCCCAGAAGGCGGCCGACCACGTGATCTGCATCAAGGACGGGCGCGTCATGTGCCAGGGCTCGCCGGACGAGGTCTTCACCGCCGAGCGCATCGCCGAGCTCTACGACCTGGCGCCGGGCGCCTATGACCCGGCCTTCGGCAGCGTGGAGCTCGCGAGACCCGAGGGTGAGCCGGAGGTCTTTGTCATCGCAGGCGGCGGCACGGGAGCCGCGTGCTTCAGGCGGCTCGCGCGCGAGGGCGTGCCGTTTGCCACGGGCGTGCTGCACGAGCACGACGCGGACGGCCTGCTCGCGCGAAGCCTTGCCGCACGGGCGATCTTCGAGCGGGACTTTGAGCCCGTGAGCGCGGGGGCGGTGACGCGCGCCCGTGAGGTTCTTCTCGCCTGCCGTGAGGTCGTCTGCTGCGTGAGCGGGTTTGGCACCATGAACGCGCGCAACGCCGAGCTGCTCGACGCCGCCCGCGCGGCCGGGATCCCCGTGCGCCACGAAGGGTCCCGCGCCGATTAACACGCACGGTTTGCAATACGCGTAAATCTCAACTGGGAATATAGGAAATCAAAACACGTCGCGCGTGTTAATCCGTGTCACCAGGCGCTGTGCCCGCCACAAACTTCTCCACGAACCCCTCGTTCCGGCCGAGAAGGACCTCGAGTGCGCCACGCGCCTCGTCGGAGAGCCCCAGGGCGAGAAGGTCGCGCGCCATCCCCGCGTTGACGCGGGCGTCGCAGACGTCTCCGAGCTCGTCCTGAACCCCCTTCATCCGGGCGCCCTCGGCAACCGCATGCTCGCCGAGCAGCGCGCCAAAAGACTCCCCCACGTAACGAACGCGCTTGGAGCGCTTGCGCAACGTGTGCACGGCGTCTGCGTCCGCGCGATCGACGGCGGCATACCCCTCGTCCACGGTGCGCACGAGCTCGTCAAAGACGGCGAGCACATCGTCTCTCGTCACGCCGCGCTCGCGCACAGAATCCTTCCAGGGAAGCGCCCCCACGCGCCTTCGGACGCAGGCCAGCGCTTGGCGGGTATGCCGGCCTCCCATGACGCCAACCACGCGGTTGCGCTCGAGGGCGCGTAGCTCGCCGATTCTCTCAGGGAGCTCGCCGCACGGCACACCCAGCGCGCGGACGTCCCTCAGCATCACGTCGTACTCGCGCAGGCGCGAGGTCTCTATCACCACCGACCGCAGGTCCGCCTGGAGCAGGCGATGACGGAGGCACTTGAGGAACGGGGAGGCAAACGCCAGCAGGCTCCTCAGCGTGCGGATGGAGATGCGCAGCTTGTGGATGGTCTCGACGTCGTCCGGATTGGCGAGAAACGCCTCCAGGCGCATGTCCACCTCGTCGCAGGCATCCGTCAGCACGCGCGCGATCTCTTCTCGAACGTCCGTCATGCCCTCTCCCCCTCAATTGGCGACAGTCGGCTACGACCCCATTGTCACAGAGTCGAGCGACTGCATCCAGGCGATGTAGACACTCGGGTAGTGGCCGTAGAGGACCTGCATGGGGTTCACGTCGGCGAGAAGATCCTTCACGACGGTGGCTCCGCCGCCAAGCGTTACCAAATCGTCGGCCGTGGGAATCTCGCGACCCAAGTCCTCAACCAGCTTGTCCACACGTTCACGATCCTCGGGCACATAGGGGCACTCCACACCGGTGTTGGCCTTGAAGATCTCGCACGTGGCCTCGTATTTCTCGTCAAAGCCCTCGTCACCGTAGCCGGGCAGCCAGAGGTCGTGCCCGTAGCGCTCGTAGCCCCAGGACTCCAGCGGCAGGCGCGGAACCATGTCGCTGGGATTGAGGATGTTAAAGATGTTGCCGTAGAGCGGGTCGCTGGCATTTCCTGACGGCGTAACCCCGGGCGTGGCAAAGGTGTAGCAATAGATGCTCTCGAGCGGCGCGAGCACACGCAGCCCCTGGGACATCTCGTTGGCATACGCGGCCGCGATGTTGGCCGTCGCGGCGCCACGCGAGTGGCCGGTGAAGAGCAGCGCGATGTCGTCCGTGCCGTCGAGGCCCGCCTCCTCGGTGCTGAGAAGTGCCCGGCGCGGGCGCCTCCGGTCCGCCTCCCCCCGTCACGCAACGTCCTCGAACGTCTCGTCGGCGGCGCCCTCGAGATACGACTCGTCAATCTCGACGTCCATAGCACGTGCCGCGCCGTCAACACGCGCGGAGTCGTCCGGCGTGATCGTCATGGACTCAAAGCGATGCGCCATGTAGTCGTTGTCATAGTGCTCGGCGTAGAACCGCTCGACGGGCGTGGTCTGAGGAATCCCCGAGAGCCTCTCGAACCAGCAGTCCAGCGCCTCGAGCGTCATGACGCCGTTCACGAGCATGAGCACGGCGCAGAGCGCGGTGAACGAGTAGCGGACCTTCCACGGGATGAGGTTGATGAGCTTCAGCATCCACGGCAGGCAGAGCTTGATCCACGCAAAGCCGAGGACGCCCCACATGCACATGAAGAGCGTCGAGGTGCGTCCGCCAAAGATCACGGCGATCGGGTCCGGGAAGAGCTCAAAGATCGTGGAGCCGGAGTAGTCCCAGGCCACGGCACCAAAGCCGAACTCCATGAAGAGCGAGGTAGCCGCCTCAAACAGACCGCCGATCACGGCGGAGACCACAAAGATGATCGCCGGGTTGGCCTTGTAGAAGCGGTTCAGCGCCACGGTCATGAGCACGGCGCCAAAGCCGTAGATGGGCGAGAACGGGCCAAAGAGCAGGCCGGCGCGGTCCTGAATCTCTCCGGGGACCACCACGACGAAGTGGTAGACGGTCTCGATGACGAGCCCCAGCACGCAGCAGACCACGAAGACCCAGAACAGGTTGAAGAAGTTGAGCTCGATGAAGCCCTTGCCCTCGAGGTCTCGCCCGAGCATGCCCTCCTCGGCCGCCTCACGGTCCACCATGTCGCGCACGTGGCGCTTGAGCACACGCTCCTGCCTGAGCGACGGGTCCACGGTGACGGAGACCGCAATCATCAGGAGGAGCTGGATGGCGTCAGGGACGAGCGAGAGGTCGACGCCCTGCAGCATGAGCCTGAACAGGACCTGCGCCACCGACGTCGCGATGAGCACGTGGGAGATGCGCGCGGCGTTACGCCGGCTGCCCTTGCGCAGCATGCGACCAAAGAAGATGAGCGCGATGCCGTCGGAGAAGGTGATTGCGTAGGATATGACGAGAAGCACCACGGGAAGCGTGAAGTTGGTGCCCACGACGATCATCGACGGGTCCGTCTGGAGCGCCCAAGTCATGAGCGCGGCGAATACCACCACGGCGAACAGCGTATAGATGCCGAGCAGGATGCAGAACAGACCGTAGAGCCGGTAGACGAGCGGCATCTTCTGCGTGGAGTTGCCGGATTGCGGCTGCGTCTCTGGGGTCATGCAGGCTCCTTGGCAGGTGTTTCTCAGGCAGGCATACGGGCCGAACGATACCTAACTTAATGAAGCCTCAAAGCCGCGGCGTCCCCAAATGCCGGATAATCAATTTCTGGTTGAAGCTCAGGCGCGTGACCTTCTCGCCAATTGACGCGTTCCTGACTTCGTACCTACCCTGTCTTGGTATTTGCCATCCGTTCTGCGAGGGCAATCATGAACATCCGACAGCTCCAGTTCTTCTATCGAGCGGCGTGCCTGGGAAACTTCTCCGCCACCGCACGGGAGGAGAACGTCACGGTCCAAGCCGTCTCAAAGTCGATGCACGAGCTCGAGGAGGAGCTCGGAGGGCGGCTGTTTGAGCGCGAGGGACGAGGGGTGCGCCTCACGCCCCTCGGGGAGGCGCTGCTCGAACCGGCCCGCAAGGCAGTCGAGAGCTTCGAGTCCGTAGGGCAGCTGGCCGACGCCTGGGGCAGGGAGCCGACCCCCAGAAGCGACCTGAGGCTCGCCCTCGTCACGCCGCCCTTCTCCAAGCACGAGTTCATCTGCGGCATCGTGGCGCGCCTCATGACGCAGTCCCTTGGGATAAAGACAAGCCTCTCCGTCCGCATTGGTGCCGAGGCGCTGACGGAGCTTCTGGCCGGCAACCTCGACGCCCTCTTCACCATCGGACGCCTGAGCGCCCCGGGCTGCACCTGCGTCCAAATCGGGACGGTCATGCCGGGCGTCTTCCTTGGCCGGCGGCACCCGCTGCGCGGCAAGCGGCAGCTGAGCTTTGCCGACCTCGCCCCCTACCCCGTCCTCTGGAACGACAGGATCGACGGGTTCAACGAGACGGTGCTGGTCACCTGTCGCCGACATGGGCTCAGCTCCCCCCTCGAGCACGTCAGCACCAACGAGGGGGTTGTCGACCACCTGGAGAACCACAACGGTTACATCATGGGGGTCAACCTCAAGGCCCTCAGCATCCTTCCCTTTGCCGCGATGCACGACCTGGACCCGGCTGAGGCGCCCGCGATTCCGGTGTGCCTCGTGCTGCTCGAGGGGCGGCGCCGGCCCGAGGTCGAGCGCCTCAACCAGTTCTGCAGGAACGAGTTCTTCCTTCTGAAGGGGCTCATAAACTCCGGTGGCACCGTCGCCGGATACTAGACGAGATGGGGCCGGGGGAGCCCCCGCGCGGTCGGGCGCCTCTCGAAGCCCCCGGACACGCCAGGCGCTTCTCGCAGGCGCCTGCCCGAGGCATGCCGGCGCGGCCGACCTCGGCGCGGCCGACCTCGGCGCGGCGGCGGGCCTCGGCGTTCTTCACGACGCCCACTCGGGTGTCCGCGGGCGCTCGGCGAGACGCCCGGACAGCACCCCGGCCCCGGCAGCAAAGCCGCGCTATAGTACCAGGAGAGGCCCCGCCCAGCCATCGAAGCTCGGATGTCGTCGATCGCTGGATTGCGTGGCGATGGGGGCGGAAACTGCCACGAGGGAGGTTGGCGAATGACCAGCATCGCGATTGTCACCGGAGCTTCGTCCGGGCTCGGCGCCGAGCTCGTGCGCCTGCTCGCCGAGGGCGCCTTCGGCCCGCTCGACCAGATCTGGTCCGTCTCGCGCCGCGCCGGGCGCACCTCCCCGCGCGTGCGCCCGTTCGCGCTCGACCTCACGGACCCCGCGTCGTTCGACGCGGTCGAGGACGCGCTCGAGAAGACCCCCGGCGCCCGCGTTGCCCTTCTCGTCAACAACGCCGGCTTCGGCACGTTCGGCGACTTCGCCTCCATGCCCGCACCGGACAACGCCGCCATGGCGCGCCTGCTCATGCTCGCCCCCGTGGAGCTCACGTATCGCGCTCTTCCGTACATGGCCGCGGGCTCGCGCATCCTCAACGTCTCGAGCGTGGCGGCATTCATGCCGCAGCCCGGGCTCGCCACCTACTCGGCCGCAAAGCGCTTCGTGCTGGACCTTTCCCGGGCGCTCGACGCGGAGCTTGGCCCCGCGGGCATTCACGTGACGGCGCTCTGCCCCAAGTTCATGCGCACGGGCTTTCTCGACCACGCGGGCGCGGGCGACGTTGCCGCGCGCATGGCTGGCCTCACCGGCTTCGAGGACGTGGGGCGCGTGGCCCGGCGCGCCCTCGCCGCCGCGCGGGCGGGGCGGCCGCTCTGCATCCCGTCAGCCGACATGCGCGCCCTCTACGTTGCCGCCAAGCTGCTCCCCTACCCGCTGCTGATGGGGGCCGAGCGGGCCCTCATGGGCATCGGGGCCGCACGCGGGAAGAGGGGGTGACGCCATGGGCGAGAAGGACGGGCGCACGGTGCGCTGGGGAATCGTCGGCGCGGGCAGGATCGCCCAGCGCTTTGCGCGCAGTCTCGCGCACGAGCCGCACTCCGAGCTCGTGGCCATCAGCTGCCGAAGCGCCGCGAAGGCGGCCGTCTTTGCGACGGCGCACGGCGTGGGTGAGGACGGCGCCCTCTCCGACGAGAGACTCCGCGGCGTGGCCGGCTCCGCGCACGCCGCCCTTCTCGCCCGCCCGGACGTCGACGCCGTCTACGTGGCGCTCCCGCACAGCATGCACGCCGAGTGGGCGCTCGCCGCGCTGCGCGCCGGCAAGGCGGTACTCTGCGAGAAGCCCCTCTGCGTGAGCCCGGAGGAGACGGCTCTTCTCGCCAACACCGCACGAGCGGAGGGCGTACTGCTCATGGAGGGCATGAAGACACGCTTTCTGCCGCTGTACCGCCGCGTGCGCGAGCTCGTGGGCGAGGGCGCAATCGGACGCCTCACGCACGTGGATGCCGTCCTGCACAACAACATGGGAGATCGGATCGCGCGCGGCGGGGACTACCTCGGCGCGGCGGCGGGCGGCGGCATGCTGCTCGACTCCGGGATCTACTGCGCCAGCTGGGTCGAGGACTACCTTGACGGGCCGCTCGAGGTCGTGCGCGCGGGGGCGCGCTGGGAGGCCGGCGTGGACTGCGCCGTCGCCGCCGAGCTGCGAGCCGGCGAGAGGACCGCACGCCTCGCCACCGCCGCCGACCGCGACGACGCGCGCTACGCACGGCTCGTGGGAACCGAGGGGCAGATCGTGGTTGAGCAGATGCACCGACCCGAACACGCACGGCTGGAGCGGACGGGCGAGAAGCCCGTGAAGCTGGAGCTCCCCTACCCCGTTGACGACCTCTACGGCGAGGTCGAGCACTTCGTGGGGCTCTTGTGCGCCGGCAAGACCGAGTCGCCCGTCATGCCGCTCGCCGCCTCGCTGCGCTGCGCCAAGCTGCTCGCCGCCGTGCGCGGGCGGCTGGGCTCGGGCCCGCGGCCCTCCCCGTCTGTTTGAACCCCTCCGCCCCGGGTCCCGACCCGCTACCCTAGGGGGGCAGGCGCGCCGACCGTCGGCGCACGACACGAAAGGACACGCATGGACATCCAGGCAATCATCGCGCAGGTCTCCGCCGCCCTCGCGGACGCGCCCGAGAAGCTGCAGGAGCTCATCTCCGATCCCAAGGGCACCATCGAGGGCATCACCGGCATCGAGCTCGGTGAGGGCGACCTCTCCCAGATCATCGACGGCGTCAAGAGCGGCATCGCCGACGGCAGCCTCGACCTGAGTGGGCTTGACCTGGGAAGTCTCGATCTGGGTGGCATCGCCGGCAACCTCGGCGGCATGCTCGGTGGCCTCTTTGGCAAGAAGTAGGGACGGCCGACAGTCTGACCCGCAGACCGGGGCCGCCCTCGTGGCGACCCCGGTCTGCTACCTCAGGAGGTACGCGGAGACGATCTGTGCATAGTAGGCGGTGTGCGGGGCGTCTGTGGAGTAGTAGCGCCCGCGCAGGTCCTCCGGCAGACGCGTCTCGTCCTGCTCGTCCCTGTAAAGCACGCGGCACTCCAGCGTGAGCGGCAGCTCCTGGATGGCTGGCGCGGCCACCTCCTCGCCCTCCGCGAGCGTGAGGCCGAGCTCAGCGAGCTTGTCGATGTCTCTGCCGCTCTTGGAGCCGCAGACGGCGAGGATCCGGTTGATGCGCTGGTCGAGGTCCTTCTCGCCCGTGCGCATGGGCACGCTGACCGTGAACTCGCCGCTCTTCTCGATGAGGCCATACGTGAAGCGGCTGCTGCGGACGTATGCCACAAAGAGCTCCCTGCCCCACTCGATGCCCAACGTGCCCCAGCCGATGGTCATGGGGTTGGCGTGACCGTCCGCGCTCGCGGTCAGCAGCACGCCCTTGGGCAGCTCGCGCAGGATGGTGGGTGCGTGCTCGGCGACGTCGATCTTCTCACGCATGATGGCCTCCGACTCAACGTAGAATCACAGCAACGCCATTATAGGAGGGGAGCCGCCATGAGCAGCCTCGAGAACGTCCGCGTGTTCACCCAGAGCGCCATCCGGATCGAGGGGGTGGCGGGAACCGTCGTCTGCTTTGATCCCTTTGCGCTGACAGACGCCGAGGCCGCGCACGACGCAGACTACGTGCTGATCACCCACGCCCACTACGACCACCTCTCGCCCGAGGACTACGCGCGCGTGGCTGGCGAGAAGACCGTGGTCGTGGCGCCGGCGAGCATGGCGGGCGACATCGCGGGGCTGGGCGCTGCCGAGACGCACCTCATGGGCGCGGGCGAGAGGCTGGAGCTGCCGGGGCTTTGCGTGGAGGCCGTGAGCGCCTACAACGTGGAGCCCGAGCGCCTGGGCATGCACCCGCAGGCCAACGGCTGGCTCGGCTACGTGGTCACGATCGACGGCGAGCCCACGCGCTACTACATCTCTGGAGACACGGACCAGAACCCGGATAACGAGACGGTGAGCTGCGACGTCGCGCTCGTGCCGATTGGCGGCACCTACACCTGCGACCCGCGTCAGGCCGCAGCCTTTGTGAACGCGCTGCGCCCGCGCGCCGTGGTGCCCACCCACTATGGCAGCATCGTCGGCACCTACGCCGACTTCGACGCCTTTGCCGCCGAGGTGGACCCCGCAATCGAGGTCATCCGCAAGCTCGAGCGATGATACGAAGGGACAGTCCCTTCGTATCATTTCG
>CASFQX010000042.1 GCA_949296375.1 uncultured Olsenella sp. | reverse complement strand
GGTCCAGCAGGACGTTGTGGTCTGCCATGCAGGGGAACTTGAGGACCATCTGGTCGACCTCGGCCTCGCAGTTGCCGCGCACGGCGATCACGCGGTCGGCCACGGAGTTGAGCATCTCGATGACGCGCTTGGGGGCGTAGTCCGCGGGGAGATCGTTGCGAGGCCCGTGATAGAGCAGGTCGCCGAGAAGGACGATGCGGTCCGGGGACTCCGTCTCGATTGCGGTCATAAGCCGCGCGCAGGCGTCGGCGGCGCCGTGGATGTCGGATGCGATGACGAGCTTCATGTGAGTTCCTTTCTCGCGTGCGCGACCACGAGCGCGCGGATGGTGGGCAGATCGGCGAGGGAGTGCGGCCAGGGCGTGACGGCAAGGCCGTCGGCTGCCAGGCGGGCGGCGAGGCCTTCGAGCACGTCGTGGCGAGCGTGGTGGCCGAGCGCCATGAGAAGCGGGCCGAGCAGCACGGCGCGCTCGGGGCGCTCGCGGAGACGGGAGCGCAGGGGGTCGGGCGCGCCGACAAGGACGTCGGAGCGGCCGCGGGCGCGTAGCGCCGCCTCAAGCTGGGCAAATGCGGCGGCGCATTCCGGGCCGCGGTGGCCGGCAAGCGCGACGACGCGTCCGGGCGTCGGGGGCAGGGCCTCGTCGAGGGCGGCGGCCACGGCGGCATGGTCCCTCTCGTCCGCGAGGAGCGGTGGGGCAAGGCGCAGCTCGTCGAAGCCGGGCGCCGCCGCGCTCACGGCATCCGCGGCAGCCCGCTGAAGGCGGCCGTCTGCGACGTGCGTAGTCGCCACCAGCACGCGCCGCGAGCCGCTGCGTCGCAGGTCAGACAGCACGTCTGGCAGCGACGCGCCCACGGGCCGGCCACCCGTACGAGCGCGGGCCACCGTTCCCGCGCCAACCGTCGCCGCAAGCTCGTCCGCGAGCGCCGCAACGCCCACGTCGCCCTTTTCGCCAGACAGGCAGCCAGCTATGACCAAATGTGACAAAGGGGCTGTCCCTTTTCCACGCTTTTCCACATCAGTGGTGGCAGGCGTGCTCCTCGCCCATGACGGGGAGCGTGCCGGCGGCGGCCATCTGCGCGACGTCGCCGACGCCGGGGGTCTGGTTCTCAAAGAAGACGGTGATGCCGGCCTGCGCGAAGCCCATCATCGGGCGCATGCCCATGCCCGCGGCCACGATGGCGTCGATGCCGTTCTGGGCGAGCAGCGCCACGGGGCGCATGCAGCCGCCCTCCTCGTGGGGTGGGTTGTCGATGATGGTCACGGCACCGAGCTGGCCATTCTCCACGTCCACTACGGTGAAGCAGTCGCAGTGGCCAAAGTGACCGGAGCGCTCGCAGTCCAGACCGCCCTTGCCCAGGGTCGGGATGGCAACCTTCATGGGATTCTCCTCTCGCGAACGCCGCGAGGCGCCCGCCCGCATCCAAACGCAAGCATTTGCTTGGGTTTTACTCGGCCATTTTCTCACATACTCGAGAGGTCGAAAAATTAACGCGCTTTGGTCTCCTGAAAACGACGTTTTCGTGAGGAAAGCCCAGTTCGCGATTTTCTTTCAGGAAACCAAAGTGCGTTAATTATTGAGCCCGACAGGTAGCCCCCGTTCCAGACGCCTCGGCAGACGCGCCAATGACCGCCAAAGGGCGACGCCCAGTGACAATCTCATCAGAAAAACGGCCGGCCGGACCTACCATGGGAGAAACGCGTCGCACGAGGCGGCGCAAAAGGAGAGGAACGCCATGAGGTACCTGATCGTGGGCGGAGTGGCCGCCGGAACCAAGGTCGCGGCCAAGCTCAAGCGGTGCGACCGCTCGGCCGAGGTCGTGGTCGTGACCAAAAGCGAGGACATCAGCTACGCCGGATGCGGCCTGCCGTACTACATCGGCGGGGACATCCAGACGCGCGGCGAACTCATCGTCAACACGCCGGCAGCCTACGAGGGGCTCACCGGCGTGGAGGTGCGCACGGGCGTGGAGGCCGTGGCGCTCGACGCCGCGGCGCACGAGGTCACGGTGCGCGAGAAGGACGGCTCGGAGCACGGCGAGAAGTACGACAAGCTGGTCATCGCCACCGGTGCCTCGCCGATCGTGCCCGCGAGCATTCCCGGCACCGACCTGCCCGGCGTCTTCACCGTGCGCGCGCCCGACGACGCCGAGGCCATCCGCGACTACGCCGACGCCGGGGCGCGCCGCGCGGTAATCGTGGGCGCCGGCTTCATAGGCCTGGAGGTGGCTGAGAACCTGCTCGCGCGCGGACTCTCCGTCACGGTGATCGACGCGCTGCCGCAGATCCTTCCCAACGTCTTTGACCCCGAGATGGCTGGCTTCGCGCAGCGCCAGCTCAAGGCCGCCGGCATGCGTGTCATGACGTCGTGCCCGCTGGCAGCCATCAAGGGCGGCGAGAAGGTCGAGGGCGTGGAGACCGGTGCGGGCACGCTGCCGGCCGACCTCGTGATTCTCTCCATTGGCATCAGGCCCAACACCGCGTGGCTCGAGGGCTCCGGAATCGCGCTCGACAAGGGCTGCGTGGTCGTGGACGAGCTCGGCGCCACCAACCTGGAGGACGTCTACGCCGCCGGAGACTGCGCCGAGGTGAAAAACGCCATCACCGGCCGCCCGTTCTGGAGCGCCATGGGGTCCACGGCCAACATCGCCGGCCGCGCGATCGCTCGCACGCTCACGGGCACGCCGACGCCCTACCCCGGAGCGCTCGGCACCGGCGTGGTTCGCCTGCTGCCCACTCTGAACGGCGGCCGCACCGGCCTCACCGAGGCGGCGGCGCGCGAGGCGGGCTTTGACCCGGTGAGCGTGGTCTCCGTGGTGGACGACAAAGCGCACTACTACCCGGGATCGTCGAGCTTCATGGTGAAGCTCGTCGCGGACCGCGCTTCGCACCGCCTGCTCGGCGTGCAGGTGCTGGGCGCAGGCGCCGTGGACAAGGTGGTGGACGTGGTCGTGACCGCCCTCTACCAGAAGGCCCGCGTGGAGGACCTCGACCTGATGGACCTCTCCTACGCACCGCCATTCTCGACAGCCATTCATCCGCTGGTCACGACGGCCTACATCCTGGAGAACAAGCTCGCGGGCGAGCTCGAGAGCTTCACTCCGGCTGAGTACGCCGCCGGCGCCGCCGCGGACTACCGCGTCATCGACGTGCTGCCTGCGCCCACGATCCCTGACGCCGAGTGGGTCGACCTCACCAAGATCGGCCCCGACGGGCTGCCCGGACACGAGAAGGACGAGAAGCTCCTGCTGGTGTGCGCCAAGGGCAAGCGCGGCTACTTTGCGCAGAACCGACTCAAGGCCGCAGGCTATACCGAAACGCGCGTGCTCGAGGGCGGCGTAACGTTCAATGAGGTCCGCGTGCCGCGGCCGGCAGGCAAGAAGCTGCCTGCCGCCGAGGTCAAGCGCCTCAAGGGCCTGGGCTGCCTGCAGGACAAGCGCTATGACGACGTCTTCAACATCCGCGTGATCACGCGCAACGGCAAGATCACGGTGGGCGAGCAGCGTGCCGTGGCCGAGGCGTCCGAGCGCTTTGGTTCCGGAGAGGTCACCATGACCACGCGCCTCACGCTGGAGATCCAGGGTGTGAGGTACGAGAAGATCGAAGCGTGCATCGCGTTTCTCCAGGACCACGGCCTGGACGCCGGCGGAACCGGCTCCAAGGTGCGCCCGGTGGTGAGCTGCAAGGGCACCACCTGCCAGTACGGCCTGATCGACACGTTCGAGCTCTCCGAAAGGCTGCACGAGCGC
>CASFQX010000041.1 GCA_949296375.1 uncultured Olsenella sp. | reverse complement strand
GCCGCAGTCCGGGCAGAGGTGCTGGCCCTTGGTGCCGCGCTCCTCGTCGGCCTTCTCGACCTGGGTCTCGGTGAAGTAGGTCTCCTCCGGCACGCAGTACCAGCCGTCGTAGGAGCCCTTGTAGAGATAGCCGCTCTCCAGCATGCGGTCCCACAGGTACTGGACCGCGTGGTGCTGGCGGGGCTCGGTGGTGCGGATGAAGTCGTCGTTGGAGACCTCGAGCTCGCTCCAGAGGTCCTGGAAGAGCGGGGCCTGGGAGTCGCACCACTCCTGCGGGGTCATGCCGTGCTCAGCTGCGGCCTCGGCGACCTTCTCGCCGTGCTCGTCCATGCCGGTCAGGAACTTGACGTCGTAGCCGGCCGCGCGGCGAAAGCGCGCCTGGACGTCCGCGAGCAGGGTGCAGTAGGCGGTGCCCAGGTGCGGGGCGGCGTTGACGTAGTAGATGGGGGTGGTGACAAAGTAGGACGGCTTCTCTGCCATTGTGCGACTCCTCATGACGGATCTTGGCATGCGGGCTCGATTGTACTATTCCAGGCGGCGCGCCGAGCCGTGGTTCTCGCTTTTGGATGCTCCGCGCACGCTCGCTTGCGGGCGCCCGACCGGGCCTCGCCCCGATGCCGCGCGGGCCTCGCCCCGATGCCGCAACCGACGACTTTTGCACGAGCAAATCGTGCTTCTCGCTCATCAGGGAGCGTGCCACAATTCATCTACCAGCTCTTATGTAAGGTTGAACCAGCATCGGGACTGGGGCACTCATGCAAAAGTGGGGAGTTTGGAGGTAGGGGCCGCTCATTGGGCGAGAAGAACCTCCGCCCACAGATCGCTACCGAGCGGCAGCAACCACCTTGTCGTAGACCTCGGCGCGCGGCAGGCCGAACGCGCGCGCGAGCCGCTTTGCCAGCGCGCTCTTGGGCTCCCCCGCGGCGAGCCCCGCGGCGATCTCCTCCTCGAGCGTGCGCTCGGGGCCCGCAGCCTCCGCGCGCCGCGACTCGAGCTCCTCAGCCTCGGGTGCGGCGATCACGATCACGCACTCTCCGCGGACCTCGCCCCGCAACGCGACCTGCGCCGCGAGCTCGGGTGCCAGCCCGCGCACGACCTCCTCGTGGAGCTTCGTGAGCTCGCGCGCGAGTGCCACGCGCCGTCCCGGGAACACCTCGGCAACGTTGGCGAGCGTCTCGGCCACGCGCCGCGGGCTCTCGTAGACCACGAGCGTACCCGGCACCGTTGCGAGCTCCGTCAGCCGCGCGAGCTGCGCCCCGCGCTTGCGCGGCAGAAACCCCTCGAAGAAGAAGTGCTCGCTCGCCAGGCCAGAGGCAACGAGTGCGCAGGTCACGGCACTCGGCCCCGGAATCACCTCGACTCGCTCCCCCGCATCGAGCGCAGCGTCCACGAGTCGTTGGCCAGGGTCGCTCACGCCCGGCATACCCGCGTCGGAGACAAAGGCAACGCGCTCCCCCGTCGCAAGGCGCCCGAGCACCTGATCGACCTTCTCGGCCATGACGTTCTCGTCGCAGCGCTCGAGACGGACATGCAAGCCAAACGCGCTCATGAGACGGCCCGTCACACGGGTGTCCTCGCAGAGAACCACATCGGCCTCGCCGAGCACCCGCCGTACGCGCGGCGAGGCGTCCTCGAGGTTGCCGATCGGCGTGCCGACGACGCTGAGAAGGCCCGACATCAGACGATCAGCGCGCGCTCGAAGGTGGCGAGCGCCACGCGCGCGTCCCACGCGGCGAGCTTGCCGGAGGTCTTCCAGGTGTTGAAGAACCACGCGGGGCACTTCTCGTAGGTACGCACCTGCTCGGAGGTGTAGACGCGCTCGAGGGCGATGCGGCCCTCAGGCGTCATCTGGGAGTCGGAGACGGGCAGCGAGGAGGACCACTTGCCCACCATGACCGGCATGTCGGCGTGACGGGCGTCCCTCAGGTAGCGCTCGTGGGCAGAGACCAGGCGCCGCACGCCGGCCGGGCCGGAGACGTCCACCTGGGCAGAGGGTCGGTCGAGCTGGCAGTCGAGCCAGACGTTGCGATAGTGCCGCTGCGCCATGAAGCGGCCCCAGCCCTTGGGGACCCCGGCGTCGGGCATGATGACCACCACGTCGTCCCCGGCGGCGCCGCGCACGCGCTCGTACGCCTCGCGGTAGTAGTTGCGGAGCCGGTGCACCGGCAGGCCGTCCGTGAGCCTGAGGCCCCGGCGAACCTGGAGCACCGGCGCGTCGGCGAGCTCCATGCCAAAGAAGCCCGCACGTGAGGCGTAGCGCTTGGAGAGCTGGTGAACCACGTCGAGGACCTTCTCGCGGTCAACGTGGCAGTCTGCGTTGTCGGGAGCGTGGCCGCTGCCCGAGTGGGATGCGCCCGGGTTTATCGCCAGAGCGAAGACGACCTTGAGGTCAATCTCCTCCGCCCACTCGAGGGCGCTGTCAACGAGCTCGATGCAGCCGAGGTACGGGCTCGCACCGGACTCGCCCTCAAAGACGTACCACGGCACGGGGAGGCGCACGGCGTTGAAGCCGCGCGCAGCGATGCGGACGAAGTCGTCGCGGGTGATGAAGGTGGAGCGGTGCTCGTGCACGCACTCGCGATAGCGCTCCTCGCCAAGCGTCGCGGCGAGCGTCTCCTCGTCCAACGCGCCCGCCTCGGCAAAGAGCTCCGGCGTGACCCAGGACTCCAGCGTGAGCCAGCCCGTCAGGTTCACTCCATGCAGGGGATGGCCCGCCATCACGCACCTCCGATCGTCCAGGTTCACTACAGCAAGTATAGCCACGGCCGCCACGGTTATTCTCGGCACGCGGAATTATCGGAACTCGGGGGCAACCGCCCGATGAAAACAGGCGAGAAGAACGCGAGAAGAGCGCGCCTTCGCTACTCCGCGCGGTACGTGGCGCAGTTGAGCGGGGTCTCGTAGACGTCCACCTGGGCGCAGGGCAGGCCGCGGGACCTCAGCTCGCCGCAGATGTGACGCGCGAGGTTCTCTGCCGTGGTGCGGAAGGGCAGCACCGTGAGCGAGAATCCCTCGCCCTCGAGTGCGGCCACCGTGGCAGGGGCGAGCGTTCCCTCCTCCACGAGGAAGGTGTGGTCGAGCGCGTCGCACACCTCGCGGACCGCACGCTTGAACGCGCCGAAGTCCATCACCATGTCGCGCTCCGTGCCGGCCTCGCCCAGCGCGTCCGTACTCAGGTAGGCGACCACGCGCCAGCGATGCCCGTGAAGGTTCTCGCACTTGCCGTGGTAGTCCGCCAGGAAGTGCGCGGAGTCAAAGTGCCACTCGGTCTTGAGTCCGTACATGGTTGATCCTTTCGTAGGCACCGCCCGGCGCGGTGCAGAGGGGCAGGGCGAGAGAGGCGCCTGGACCGCTACTCCGCAAGGCGCAAGCTGCAGAGTATGTCCACGATCTGCTGGTATTCCTCGCTGTCACGCGCGGGAATGTCCCCGCCCGATGTTCGAAGCTGAACGGCGCCGTCGTCGACGGAGACGAACTCCCCGTACGGGTTGCTCTTGCTCCTGAGGCAGAGGCTCTGGTAGCTCCATGTGGCGCCGCCCGAGCTAAGCTCCACGGCCTCGATGTCATCCAGACCCGTGGCGCCGAGCACGGTGTAGCTCGCATCCGGACCGGACGCCCCGCCGTTGGCGCCCACCTTTACAGAGAAGTTCAGCGTGGTGCCCGTCTCGGTGTTCACGAGATCGCAGCCCGCCCACGGCGACGTCACGGGATTGGTGTTCTCGCGCTCGTTGCGCACCTCCCAGTTCTCCGGGTAGTCGAAGGCGAGCGCGGGCACGGTGCCGGTTTCCGCGCCGGGCACGGGCATGCCGTCCGATCCGGAGATCGGCCCCTCGAGTGCCGGGGAGGTGTAGGTGTGCGTGATCGTGCCAAAGCTCGCGTCGAGAAGCGTCCAGGAGATGAGGTCGTCCGTGTCGAAGAGCGTGAAGTCCACGAGCTCCTCCGGCTCCCCCTTGGTGTCAAAGGGGTTCCAGCCGGGGACGTCCACCTTGAATGATCCCGTAATGGGAATCGACACCGAGGCCTTGGCATGTCCCTTGAAGCGAACGTCAGTCCCGGGCAGCTCGATGGCTCCGTCACCCGTCTCGCCGTCCCACAGTGCCTGGAGGGCGGCCTCTGCCTCAGCCTCGACGCCGGCGGCGAGATCGGGGCCCGCCACGCCGTAGAGCCTGCACGAGATCGTGGCGGAGAGGCCGGCGCCCAGGTTGACGCGGGCCACTTCTCCACCCTCCTCCGGGGAGAAGCTGATCGTGGGGCCCTGGGACTCGTCCTCGTTGATACCGTAGAGACCCTCGCCGGTCCTGTAGCCAAACCCGATGCTCTTGTCGACACATGCGGAGAGGTTCATGCCCAGGGCCATGAAACTCGCCTCGGCGCTGAGGTCAACGGTGAGGTCGTTGTTGAAGACGAGCACGACCGGCCCCGCAGGAATCGAGAACGACGGGAGCCCGGTCTCGAAAATTGGCTGATCGATCGAGTGGTTGAAGCGGTTCACGTCAAGTCCGGCGTAGAAGTGGTCAACCACGCTGATGTCAACGTCCTCGTCCTCGATCTTGAGGTCGACCTCAAAGAGGTTGCCCAGGGCCAGGTCCCCGATCTCAACCGATCCGTCCGGGACCTTCTCGCCATCTGGTACCAGCGCGAAGCTGTCATCAGTGTCAATCGTGAGCCTGGCCGAGAGCAAATTGTCCAGCTCGTCGGCACCGGCGGTCTTAACGAGGTTGAGCAGCTCGCCGTTGGCGTTGTTGCGCCACGCCACCTCATAGGTGCCGTCCTCGCTGTAGCTCACGGTGGCAGAGAAGTCGCAGCGCTCGATGGCCTCGGTGAGGGCAGCGGGACGCGTCTCGAGCACATAGCCCCCGTCCGCCTCCTCGATTGCCGTCACGGTGCGCAGGAGGCCGTCGGGCGTCTCGTCGGTCACGCCGGCGTTGAGGACGCTGCCGACCTCGAGGCCGTCCGCAGAGGAGACCGTGACCGTGCCCTCGTCGCAGGCAAGAATCTCAAACGGCGAGCTCTCCTCGTCGTAGACGACCACGTTGTCAGCGATCTCTATGCCGGAGTACGGGTCCTTCGGGCCCATCAGAAGCAGTGCCGCCACGCCCGCACCGGCAATGGCCAGAGCGGAGACGACGATAACCACGATGGCTACGATGCGACTAGCCGAGGAGCGCGGCCTCCGGGGTCCTCCGGCGTGCTGCGACTCGGGTGAACGAGAGCTCATAGAGGTCCTCCAAACTCAGAGAAACAGGCACCGCGATCCATTGGAGTGCGAATTCGCAGGCGAGAAGAGCCTCCGCCCGCTACTCGCCGGCAGGCGCTCCGCCCTCGGCGTTGCCGCCGCGCCCGCGGCCGCCACGACGACGGCGCCTACGCTTGGGCGCCCCGCCGTCCGCGCCCGGCTGC
>CASFQX010000040.1 GCA_949296375.1 uncultured Olsenella sp. | reverse complement strand
GCAGTGCTTTGGCGAGAAGAGCGCGCGGGCCCGCGACCCCTGGTCACAACGACGTTCCCCTCAAAGTGCTTGCCCGCGGGCGGGGCGTCCTCATGACGCCTCTTACGGAGCTTTGCCACGATCAGCCACAGCCCGATGATCCCCGCGGCAACGGCAAGGCCGAGAAGCACCGAGGGAAGCAGCGCCTTGTCGGGCGGCGCGCTGTAGCCAGACGGGAACTCGGCGTCGCCCTTGTTCAGCCACTCGTCCGGGACCTCGCAGCGCTCGGCGTGGACGAGCAGGCGGTGGGAGTTGATGCCGTAGGGCGTGCAGGTAACGAGCGTGCAGAGGTCCCGCCCGCGCTCGATCACGAGGGAGTCCGTCTCGTCCGGCAGCACAACCTCGACGGAGGTGACCTCGTAGGCGTGGTCCTCGCCCAGGACGGAGATGATGAAGTAGTCCCCAACCTCGAGCTGATCGAGGTTGTCGAAGATCTTCATGGTGGGGAGGCCGGTGTGACCGGAGAGCACGCTGTGGGAGGACTCGCCGCCGATGGGCAGGGAGGTGCCCTGGAGGTGGCCGACGCCGTGGGAGAGGACCGAGTCGTCAGTGGTGTGGTAGATGGGCAGCTCAAGGTGAATTTTGGGAATGTTGATGGTGCCCATCACGCCATCGCCGGAGAGGTTGAGCGAGACGTTGTAGTCCTCGTCGTTGGGGCGGTCCGCATCTGGGTCGAAGGGGTCCGTAACCACGGCGCGACCGTCGAGGAGGTTCTGGTTGTACTCATAGGCGCGCTCGCGTTCCGCCTCGAGCGTGGCCTCGTCGGTGTTGTAGACGCTCTGGATCGTCGTCTCGACGACCTCTCGCTCCCGCGCCTGGTTAACAGCGTCGCTCACAAAGGGGTAGGCGATAAACGCAGCCCCAACGAGAAGGGCGAGAACGGCAACTATGACTCGGGCCCAAGTTTGGCCGCGCTTCTTATCCGAAGCAGGCTCTCCTCCATTGTTGCGTGACATCCGGCCTCCCCGGTGGACTCGGGCGGCGTCCGGACCGCCCTCTCGCCGCGGATTGCCGCGGCGTGTTGACAACGGTGCAAAATGACCCGGCCCCCAACTGGGGGCCGGGTCGCCTAGCTCGTCAATCGCGCGACAAAGCGCTGATCGGAGACTAGTTCTCCTTACGGGAGCGAACGATGAAGGCCGCGGCGCCCGCAACGATCACGACGCCCGCAGCGGTCAGGGCGACGGTACCCGCGCCACCGGTGGTCGGGAGCTGAATGCCCTCGTGGTCGGTGGAGGCGACGTTGGGGATGTAGAAGGTGCCGCCCTCAGCGGTGACCTTAATCTTGATCGGATTGGCCACGATCTGGTAGCCGGACGGGGCAGCGGTCTCCTTGAGGTAGTAGGTGCCAGGCTCGAGGAGCGTATCGGCGTCCGTGGAAGCCTTACCGCCGACGGTCGTAAGGGTGACCTGAGTCGTACCGTCCTTCTTATAGACGGGGCGCTCGCCAGCCTCATCGTAGTAGAGCGCGAACTCGGCGCCGCTCAGGAGATCCTCGCCCTCCTCGTAGGTGTTGTTCTTGTTGGCGTCACCGTACTTGACGATGTCGAAGCCGACGAAGTCGACAGTGACGGTGTCACCATCAGTGTTGTTGGTCGAGATGACCGTGTTGGTTACACCGTCGAGCGTGGCGTCCGAGGTGATGAGGCCCTTGTACTCGATGGTATAGGTGCCAGCGTTGACCGAAGTGCCGTTGGAGCTCTTCTCCTGGAGCCACACAGCGTCAAAGGTGACCGTGAAGGACTGGTCGCCCTCGTTGCCAGCGACGGTATAGACGCCCTCGGCGGGGACACGCTCACCGTTCTTGTACAGCACGACGTCCTCGGCGCCGGTGAAGGTGAGGCCGGTGCTCATGGTATCGGTGAGGACGAACTCGCTCTGATTGGCGTTGATCTCGAAGGTGACCTGGAAGGTGACCTCGTCGCCAACCATGGCGTAACCGAGCTTGCCGCCATTCTCCTCATACTGAACGGCGCCGCCGGTGATCTTCTTGTCGAGCGTCGTAGTGCTCTTCTTGAGGTCGATGTAGGCGTCATCGAAAGTCCAGTCAGTGGTGCCCTCGACGGCGAGCGGGCTCATGGCGACAATCGTGGGCTGGTAGGTCACGGACTCGTCCGCGGGGGCAACGTGAACGAGGTAAAGACCAGCGTCAACGTTGCGGAAGGTGACGGAGGTCTGGCCGTCCTGGACCGTAGCAGCGGTACCGAACGGAGTCGCATCGTCGCGGTCCTCCCAGACGTCCTCGGCGGCGGCCTTGACAGCATCAGCGCCTTCGGCGTCGAGGTAAGCGTCAACCGTGCCCTGCTCGAAGCCGGTCTGGACGACAAGCGTGGTGGTGTTGTCGCCGTTGAGCTTAACGTCAGCGACCTTGTAAAGGGTCACCACGTCGCCCGGCTGGAGGTTGCTGACCGTGATGGTCTTGGTCTCGCCGCCGGTCCACGACGTCGGCTCGGCCTGGGCCACGCCCGGGACGATGGCGAGAGCGGCAACGAGCGCCACGAAAGCGACAAGCAGCCCCCTCAGCCTGTTCTTGATGTGAGCCATTTTTCTTCTCCTTTCGCCGACCCTATGTCGGCATTGCCCACAAACCAACACTTACTTACTCGTTTATCAACACCGTCCGGGGTTACCCAGACGTGAGTTGCCTCTCCTCCCGGCCCGTCTTTCGGCGGAACCGGGCTCAAGCTAGTTCCAGAGGTGTCCGAACCTCTTGCTCAAGTAGGTTCCGGCGAGAAGCACAGCAGCGAAGCCAGAGGACATGAGGAGCACCGTCCCAGAGAAACCGGACGAAGGCAGTGTCGGCATCTTTCTGTTAGAGATGGTTACTTTAATCAGGTAGTCACTCGGGAAATAGCCGCCTCCATCAGAACCGGGGGCAGCCTCTTCAACGGTTGCTCCATCGAATTCAATGGCGTAGGACCCATCCTTGTTGTCGGAAATAACGAGCTTCTTAGGATCAGCAGAGCTGAAACCGGCGGGCACGCTAACCTCAACAACCCAATACGTTCCCGGCTTAAGACCATAGAAGCAAACGATTCCATCTTCACCTGTTTTAAAGCCAGTTTCTGTGAGTGCGTTGCCAGACATATCCTTCTTGTCGTTCAAAGTGTCGACAAGAGCGTCTTCCTCGTCATAGGAGCCGTTGCCGTTAGTATCCGCATAAATTGCGAAATATACATCAGGCAGCGCATCTTCGATGACACTCGTCGGATCGTTTGCATCCACTACATTCTTCTTAATTACTAGACCCAGAGACTTCAGCTCCGCCTGGATAACCGGCCTGGGGTACACATCCTCCTGAGGCTGATCAGCGGATACGTAGGTCAGGGTCGCTTCAGAGTTAGCGTAAAAGCCGGGCTTCTCGGAGGACGTCCATTCGTCTTCGGGGGTGCCGTAATAGCCGTCGGGATCGTCTGTGTTTGCATCGCCGAGGATGCCGCCGTAGCCGCTCTCAGCAAATTCCGTAAAGGCTGTCTCGGTAGGCTGAATCTGCGTAGTGACAGTGTAGGTCCAACCAGCCTCGAGAGCATAGTCCTCGGGGAATTCGAGGGTGAAGGTCTTGGCCTGAGCAGTAGCGGTATACGTGAGCTTCAACGTCTGCACATTGTCGGAGCCATCGGTAAACGTAAAATCAACGCCCGCGGCCGCCTGCTCAGCAGAATAAGGCCCGCCGGAAACCTCAACGAGTTCGTCAGCCCCGTTGCGAATAGCGACGCTAAACGCAGCGCCATCCGCGAGCTCAGCGTAATCGCTAAGGGTGTCGGTAATGACAACGTTCTTGCAATCGACGGTCGTAATCTGATGAACGATATTCTTGAAGTACTCTACAAGCGCTTCGCTTTCGGTTCCAACGTACAAGTCCGTCGTGTTTGCACTGACGTTTTTGACGACGCCTTCAAGGTTCTCGCGATAGTCACCGCCAGTCTGATTCTGTCCAACTCCAACAGCGTAGAACTGATCACACGACAGTTGGCGAGCAGCTTGTTCAGCAGCGCTCTGAGCACTACCGCTAGGCTTATTAGGCTCACCGTCAGTCAGGAAAACAACAATCGTCTGCGCACCTGATCGATCACCATCATCCGGAGCAGAGGCAACGAGATTTCGAGCTTCGGTTAGAGCTGCCTGATAGTTAGTGCCGCTGCCGAAGTCTGTTGTGCCACCAGAGCAATCAGCCTTCCATAGCTGGGAGCTATCGCTTGTCCAACTATCGGTATGCCTTACCTGCTCATTAAACGTAACCAACGCATAACGAACATCGAACTTTGATGTATCTCCAAGCGCATCCTGATCGTTAAGCGCATCAATAGCAGCCTGAGCGGTCTTCATACGCTCGAAGTTATTGTTGTAGGTATCTTCGTCACCATTTGGATAGTCGTAATAGTTTCCATCCATCGGCCAGATCATGCTATACGAAGTATCGAGTATGTAAAGGATGTTGATCGGGATCTTGTCTCCCTTGTCAACACGCACATCACCATGAACGTCGAGGTTCAGGTCATAGGTTCCGTCGTCGTTGTCCTTGACGTACTTGTGGAAATCGGGCTTTACAGGCTCGGGCGGGGTCACGAGAGACTTATCGACCTGGATGACGGGCTTGGGGAAGGGCGCCTCGTCGGGTTCAAGCTTAGTTACATTATCGCCCTCCACGGCAATTGGCGTAAAGTCAACCTTCGCGTTTGCGTTGTCGTTGCTCCAGAAGCCTTGCTGTTTCGCATGCGTTCCTGTGTATGCTTCGCCCATGCCGTTGTAGGCGCTCACGTCGCTCGCCTCAAAAGCGCTGATCGCAGATTCGCTCGGCGCAATCGAAGTAGAGACCGTATAGCGATAGTTCTGGGCAAGACGATACTCATCGTCAAACTCAACCTGGATGGTTTCCCTGCCGTTTTCATCCACCACGACAGAGACGGTCATATTCACAGGCTGATCGCCAGCTGCGAGCGTTACAGCCTTCCCGCCCTCTTCGCCGGACCCGACAATTATTTTCTCGCTGTCAACCGTCACATAGTCGCTCTGGGCATCACGACGCTCAAGCTTAAGCGTGAAGCTGTAGCTCCCGCTATCATCCTTAACGAGATCTGCGTTGTCGCTCAAGGGATCAATCATCTTGACGCCCTGCGTGTCGAAGAAGGTGATCTGCTCCTGGATATCCTCGAATGCTTTGAGAAGCTCATCCGGGTTATCCGCTCTAATTGAATCTTTATTTGAGGCGGGAACCTGAGCAGCGTTTGTTATGGTTTGAAAAACTTTCGAGGTAACGTTGCTAGTCACACCGACGAAGTAGAAGCTGTCTATACCCGTTATTGATTCGAGCTCTTCTTTACCCTGCTTGAGCGCTTCATCGTGGTAGGTATCAGGGTTGCCAACGCCATCCGTACTACCGTTTCCATCGTAATAGTATCCGGGACCGCCATCGGAGATAAAGATTACGACCTTCATGGCATCAGAGCGAGCAGAGTCGAGTTCAAGGGCTTCTTTTGCCGAACGGAAACCTGCCTCATAGTTGGTTCCGCCACCGTAGATATTTGACGACCAGCCATAGGGGTCGTAAGTAATGTCATTAGGAATCTGACTATACAATTCGTCGGCGCTATTGGTCCATTGTTGTCTAATGTCAGCGTCGCTGTAAGTTACCCGACCTTCTGAGGCTCCTCCTGCAAAACCAACAAGCGCGTAGTTAACATCGAGGCTATCGTTGTCACTCAGGCCAACGTTATCACCAAGTCCGGTAATGCTGCTAATTGCACTCCTTGCAGCAGCAATACGCTTTTGGCCACCCCAGGCCTGTCCCATGCTGTTCGAGAGATCAAGAATGAAGAGAACATCGACCTTCTGCTTTTGCTCGCGTGAGCCGCGGTCGCCCGAAACAGAAAGGTTGAGCTCATAGTTACCTGAACCATCCTCGAGCTTTACTGCCGACTTTCCAGTCGTGACCGTCGCGTTGCTTTCAGGCAGCTCGGGCTCGGATTCTTCTGTCTTATAAACGAGATAAACATCTGCAGCGTTATTCCACCGCGAAGAAAGCTGCTCGACTTGCTTACCTTCACTGTCATAGATGGTGTAGTGATGCACGTACGTCCCAAGATACCATTCTAGGCTAGCCGTCACGCTAGCAACGGGATCTCCGTTGTACGCGTTCAGATATGCCCCCACATAGGTATATCCGGAGATTTTGCCCGCATAATCGTTAAACTGCTGGCTGCTCCCATTTGTCAACGAGACTTGTGAAGTCTGAGTCCCACTGATGTCGTTGCCGTTCTCGTCAACATAGTGGACAGTAATCTGTAGGTGGCTGTTCCAAGAGATAACGAAGCTGGAGAAGCTGTCTACCGTGAACTCGGCGTCGACGGAGGCGTCGTCCTGGACGGCGACGGTGCCCTCGGTGGCGTCGGCGTCGTCGGCAACGGCCTCGACCTCAGAGACAGTGCCGTCCTCGGCCTCGGCGAGATGATGGACGGCGAGGTCCGCAGCATCCTCGGGCACGGCGCCCTCGGGAAGCTCAAAGCGGACGTCGACCGGCTCGGAGGGCTCGACCTCGTTGCCGTCGGCGTCGGCGAAGTAGACATCGAGCGCAAGGAAGCCATCGTAGGAGACCTCGGCCTTCTCGAGCTCGTCGGCCACGGCCTGGGTGTCCTCCTCGGACTCCACGAGCTCGGCGTGGAGCTCCGCGCCCTCGGGCAGCGCACCCTCGGGAGCGTCGACAAATACCTTTACACCGTTCTCAACGGCAGCCTCGTAGTCCGCGTCAAACACAGCATCGGCCGCCATCGCGTTCGTGTTAGCCCCAGAAAGGGCGCCAGCAACAACCGCCGCCCCAACTCCAAGCGCAAGCGCACCCTTTAAGATGTTTTTCAGGTATTGTCTAGTCTTCCCGCTCATATCGTTCCTCCGAACCTGCCGCGAGGCCGCGTTCCCGCCCCGCTAGTTCCCCGGCTGGGACCCAGCCCCCTGAGCCCCGCTCTGCGTTGTCATCTCTTCCAACAGGATTTCTTCGTTGCTCTTCTCAACATCACCGCCACGGTCATCGGAGAGCTCCTCCTCGGACCTCGTGATCCCGCTGTTGGCGATGTAGTAGACGTTTGCAAGCTGAGCGCCGTTCTCGGCAAAGGACGGCCGCGTCTCCAGAATCTGGTACTGGCGAAGCCGAGAGATCAATCGGGAGACGGTCTTCTCGTTTCGGCCAATGGCTGCGGCAATCTGCGACTTGGAGCACGCATGCCCCTCGTAGCGCTCTAGGAAAGTGAGAATCTGCACTTCAGTGGGGGTAAGCCTGACCCGCCCCTGAGGAGTGAAGCAGTTGCGCATGTACGAGGGAATCGTGGCGGCGCGCATCTCCTTGATGTCGCCACTCGCGACGCCGGGTGCAAAGGGCCCCGTATGTCTCGCACTGCGATTTACCACTATCAGCTCCGTTTCAGCGTTTTAGTAGGGTTGAGTGTACGTCTATAGCCTGACGTTTGTAAAGCCCAAAAAAGTAGTCTGCTCACATGAGCAGCGAGATTAGACAGGCTTTTGGGCGGCGCGTCAGGGAGCTCCGCGTGGAACGGGGCTTCTCGCTCCGGAAGTTTGCCCTAACCATTGGGGCCGACAAGTCCTTCCTCGTTGACATCGAGTACGGGCGCAAGTCCCCCACCCTAGACACCATCTGGCGCATCTCGCGCGGACTCGACGTGACGATGTCCTATCTGCTCTTTGAAGTTGATTCCAAATATGTGAGCTGTGATTACGAGATCGAAGATCGGGTCGGGGCAACGGAGTAGCCCCGCAGCCTCCCGGCATCTCGGCACCGCCCCCTCCCTGCGCCAACTCCGACTTATGCACGAGCGCCCCGCCCATATCGCCAAGCGAGAAGAACGGGGCGCCTTGTCTACCAGCGCATATGTGTTAGTCAATCAAGTCCGAGGCAGCGTCGCTCGTGCAAAAGTCGGAGCTTGCGCAGAGAGGGCGGCCGATAAGGCAGCGGCGCTCGTGCAAAAGTCAGAGCTTGCGCGACGGGGAAACGACCAATCCCTACACGTTGAAGCGGAAGTGCATGACGTCGCCGTCCTGCACCACGTAGTCCTTGCCCTCGATGCGCAGCTTGCCGGCGGCCTTGCAGCCGGCCTCGCCGCCAAGCTCGACGTAATCCTCGTAGCTGGCAACCTCGGCCTTGATGAAGCCGCGCTCAAAGTCCGAGTGGATCACGCCCGCCGCCTCGGGAGCCTTGGCGCCCACGCGCACGGTCCAGGCCTTGACCTCCATCTCGCCCGCGGTGAAGTAGCTCTGCAGGCCGAGCAGCCTATAGGCCGCCTGCGCGAGCGTCTCCAGGCCGCTCTTCTCCAGGCCCAGGTCCGCCAGGTACTCGACGGCCTCCTCGGGCTCCAGCTCAGAGAGCTCGGCCTCAACCTTGGCGCAGATGGGGATCGGCGTCACGCCGTCGATGGGCGCAAGCTCCTCGCCCAACTGGTCCTCGTCCACGTTGGCCACGTAGAGGATCGGCTTCATCGTGAGGAGGAACAGGCCGCGCGTCTCCGCGCGCTCCTCGTCGGTCATCTCCATCGTGGCGGCACGGTTGCCCTCGTTCAGCCACGCCAGCAGGCGGGCCGCAACGCTGGCCTTGAGCGCGAGCTCCTTGTCGCGCTTGGCCTCCTTCTCCAGGCGCGGCAGCTGCTTCTCCAAAGACTGGATGTCCGCGAGGATGAGCTCGGTCATGATGGTGTCCGCGTCCCCGGCGGGGTCCACAAATTCTCCCACGCGACCAACCTCGCGCATGACGTTGGGGTCGGAGAAGTAGCGCACCACCTCGCAGATGGCGTCCGTCTCGCGGATGTTGGCCAGGAACTGGTTGCCCAGGCCCTCGCCCTCGTTTGCGCCCTTCACCAGACCGGCGATGTCCACAAACTCCACCGTCGCCGGCACGATGCGCCCGGGGTTCACGATCTTGGCCAGCTTGCCCAGGCGCTCGTCCGGCACGTCCACGATGCCCACGTTGGGGTCGATCGTGGCAAAGGGATAGTTGGCCGCGAGGCCACCCTTCTTGGTGAGCGCGGTGAACAGGGTCGACTTGCCCACGTTGGGCAGGCCCACGATGCCAATGGAAAGCGACACGTCCTTCTCCTTACGTCATGCGTCACGTTGGCCGAGAAGCGCCCTCAGCCCGCTAGTTCTTCTCGCTCCCGGAGTCGTCCAGCTTCTCCAGCGCGTCCGCGACGCGGCTGAGCTGCTTCTTGCCCTTCTCGGCGTACTCGGCGGCCTTGGCCTTTGCCTCCGCCTTCTTGCGCGCGATCTCCTCGGCGTCCTTGTCCGGCACCACGAGCTCGCGCACGTCCATGGGCTCCATGGAGAGCGCGCCCTCCTCGCACACGGTCACGCACGCGCCGCAGCTCACGCAGTAGGCGCTCTGCACGCCCACCCTGCCGTCGCGCCCCAGGTCGAGCGCGTGCGTGGTGCAGGCCTTGGCGCAGTCGCCGCACATGGTGCAGAGCGCGTGGTCGCACACCGGCGCCTCGAGCCTCACCAGCTGCGCCAGGGACTCGTCGTGCTGCAGCGCACCCATCATGAGCTTGCGGCTCTGCGTGAGGATGCGCATGTGGTTGCCCTCGGACTTGGCCCCCACCGCGGCCTCCAGCTCCTTCTGCAGGCGGTTCAGGCGCTGCGAGTGGTCGGAGAGCTTCTTTGCCACGGCCTTGGCGCCCGCAAGCGCCGGCGTGCCTCGCGTGACCAGGCGCTCCACGGAGTGAACCGCGCCGCTCACAAACTGGCTGCGCTTGTAGGCACGCGTGAGCTCGTGATTGAGCTCCGACCTCTCCACCTCCAGGCCCAGGGCGGCGTCCGCCCACTCCTCGGCTGTGGCGATGGCGTCTGTGTAGGTCTCCTCGCCGGTGGTGGTGCGGCAGCGGTCGCAGATGCCCACGGGCAGGTAGACGTTGATGTTGTCGTAGTCCGCCATGAGCGAGAACCACAGGTCGCGCGGGATGGCGCCCACGCAGGCAAGAACAACCTCGTTGCCCTTGGGCAGACGCTTGAGCGCGCGCGTGCACGTCACGTAGCACTGCTCGTAGGAAGACGCGGCGCGCGCGATCTGGTCGTAGACCTGGCGCGGCATGTGACGGCGCGTGGAGAACGCCTCCGTCGGGCACACCGCGGCGCACAGGCCGCACTTGCGGCAGTCGTCGGCAACCGAGACGGACTTGTTGTGGATGGTGATGGAGTGCGTGGGGCACACGTCAAGGCAGCGGGAGCACACGTCCGTGCGGCCGGACGCCACGCGCAGGCAGCGCCCGGAGTTGGCGAACGGCTTCTCCTTGTAGTCAGCCGGGTTGAAGACCTGACGCTCCTCCCCGTCCATGATCGAGCCCACCATCTGGTTGGGCATCTCCTTGAGGGAGCGCCAGTCGCTCTGCAGGTCTATGAGCTCGTCGAGAAAGTCTCTCTTCTCGGCCACGGGTGGTCCGTCCTCTCCTCTTGCACTCGCCTTGTGCTCGCAGCTCTTTATTGTACGCCTGCGCGCACGCCCGGCGCCCGGGCAACCGGGCCTCGCGGCGGCGGCGCCCCTCGAGCATCCCTCCGCGCCGCGCTAGGCGAGCGGCGGCATGGGCTCCCAGCTCTTGTCGTGCAGGATCTTCCGCGCGTCTCGCTGGCCCGCCCAGAGCCTCTTCATGCCCGAGCCCAGGTGCTCGCGGTCAACCACGAGCAGGCGAATCAGCTCCTTGGCAAAGGTGAGCAGCGTCCCCAGCGCAAAGCCCGCCGGGTTGTACTCCCCGTGGAGACGGGCGTAGCGCGCCAGGTACCCGCGGTTGCGCGTGATGTAGTAGCGCGTCATGTCGGAGGTTGAGTTGAGCTGCCGCACGGACCCAACCGCCTGATTGGCAACCTCGCGCCTTCGCGAGAGCACGTACTCCGGCACGTAGTAGACGTCGGTGACCTTGCTCGCCAGATAGCCGTAGAGCGCGTCGTCAAAGTAGATGAAGAAGCGAGGGTCTGGCACGCCGATCTTCTCGACCACCCCGCGCGAGAAGAACCCACCCTCAAAGCAAAGGGCGTTTGCCAGCTTGAAGCGCTCCCCCGGGCGCCAGCTGTCGCGCGAGAGCGGGTTGTAGACGGCAAGGCGCGGCCAGAAGCGGTACTGCCAGAAGAAGTGCCCGCCGTCAAAGTCTCTCCGCAGGCCCATCACGGCCTGGGCCTCCCCGCTCCAACGCGCCAGGATCTCAAGGCCCCGCGGCTCCACGGCAACGTCGTCATCCATGACCCAGAACCACTCGGCGCCCAGCTCGTACGCGCGGCGCACGCCCTCGGAGAAGCCGCCGGACCCGCCGGTGTTTGTCTCCATGCCCACATAGAGCATGCGAGAGTTGCCTCCCTGGGCGTCCGGGTCGTCCGTCGTGAGGCCCCAGAGCGCGTCGAAGCGACGCGCGTAGTCCCCCACGATGCGGGAGGTCTCGGGCGAGTTCTCGTTGTCTATCACCACGATGCGCCACGGGGCAACGGTGAGCGAGAGCACGGACTCCAGAAGCTCGGCGAGAAGACCCTGACGCTTGAACGTCACGATAACGATCACGGCACGCCTCATCTCAACCCTCCCCGCTCTCAAACAACCATTACATGCGCGCGGCGGCGCAGCAGAAGCCCTGCGGACGCCTTAGTATTATATGGTACGTAGCTTCAAAGCCCCGAGCCGAGGAAGGCCATGAGCGCCATAACCCCATCTCCCACGCATGAGCTCGTCTCCGTGGTCATACCCATCTACAACGCCGAGAAGACCCTCGACGCGTGCCTGCGCAGCATCGAGGAGCAGACCCACGCCGAGCTCGAGATCGTCTGCGTGAACGACGGCTCGACCGACTCCTCTGCCCGCATAGTCCGCGAGCACGCCGCCCGCGACTCGCGCATCGTGATCATCGAGAAGACCAACGAGGGCTACGGCGCCTCCTGCAACCGCGGCATCGCGATCGCGCGCGGGACGTGGGTCGCCATCGTGGAACCGGACGACCTGCTGGAGCCCACGTGCTACGCCGACCTTCTCGCCTGCGCGGAGGCATACGGGGGCGCGGAGGCGGTTGACGTTGTGAGGGCGCCCTACTGGCGCGTCATCGGCGAGGGTGACGAGCAGGAGCGCGTGAGCTGCCCGTACAAGGGGCGCGTGCGCCCGTCTCGCCAGCCCTTTGCGATTGGCGACGGCGTTGAGCTGCTGCGCCACCACCCGGCCATCTGGTCCGGCGTCTATCGCCGCGGATACCTCGTGGACAAGGGCATCCGCTTTCCGGAGGTCCCCAGCGCGGGCTGGGCGGACAACCCGTTCCTTGTGGAGACGCTCTGCCAGACCGACCGAATCGCCTACACCGACAATTGCGTCTACGTGTACTTTGAGCGCAACCTCAACGAGGCGGAGGCGCTTGCCGAGCGCTCGCCGCTCGTGCCGCTCGAGCGCTGGAACGAGATGATGGACGCGGCGGAGCGCGCCGGCGTCACCGACAGGCGCGTGCTCTCGGCGCTGGCGCTGCGCGGCGTGAACTACGCGCTGATCACGCTCGAGGGGGCCGGCCCCAAGGCGCCGGGCGTCCGCGAGCTGGTAGAGAGGTCCCTCCGCAGGCTGGATCCGGGCATCGTCTTTCGCGAGGCGGCGATCTCATCGGCGGGCAGGGAGCTCTATGCGCGAGTCCGTCGCGTCAAGGAGCCGCGCGGCGGCAAGGCGAGACACCTTGCCTACCTCGCGCGCGAGGGGCTGTACCGCATGCGCACCAACGGCATGGGCTTCTCGATAAAGACGGCGCTGAGCAGGCGCGGGAGCAGGCTCGGGTAGACGGGGCGGCAAGACGCGGCGTGCGAGGGGCTCGGGACCAAGACTCGAGACGCCCGCGACACGCGCGACGCGCGCGAAAGACCGACTAGATGAACGCGTCCGGCATCGCCCAGACGGCATGGCCGCGTCTGAAGCGCGAGAGCAGGCGCGCCTGGGCGCAGATGAGCGTCACGTTGTGGCTCTTGATGGGGGCGAGCATCGAGCGCGCGGCGTTGCTCTCCGGATGCGCGACGGACGCGGCGAGCTGCGCCTGCGGCGTAGAGATCATGGCGCTGACGGTCTTCTTCTGCTCGGCGGACGAAAACCCGCTCGCGCCTCCGCACACGCCCTCCACGCAGGCAACAAGACGCTCGAGGTAGCGGCTCTGGAGCATCTCCATACTCGCGGCGTCACCCTCGAGGCCCCAGTGGCGATACAGCGAGGTCAGCGCGGCGTGCTCCGTCTCCACGAGACGGTAGCCCTCCGGTCGCGCCAGGCGGCGCTCGACCGGGGCGATGCGGCGCTCCACCCGGTAGCAGATGCCCTCCAGAACGCCCACGCGCTCCACGTCGCGCAGGTAGTCCAGCACAAAGAGGTGGTCGAAGGACCCGTTTGAGACAAAGGTCAGGCCCAGCTCGCGCACGCGGTCGAGGCGGAAGAGCTTGGCGCTCGCGGGAAGGAGCCCGCCGGTGGCAAACAGGCGCCATGCGGAGGCGCGGAAGTCGTGCTGGGTGAGGAAGACGACTGCCTCGGCAGAGAGCTCGAGCTCGTCCACGCGGCCGGCCGAGCTTGAGAGGAGCAGGCCCATGCCGCCTATCGCCAGCTCGAGCGAGCGTGCCTCGGCAACGCCCACGAGCTCGGCGAGCATGCCGGGGCGAGCACAGCCGTCGGCGTCAGCGACCACGAGGTAGCGGCCGCCCGCGCGCTCCAGGGCAAGGTCGAGCGCCTCCTGGCGGTTGCACGCGTCCGCGTGAACCACCTGAATCCTCAAGTCACGCTCTGCCAGGGAGTCGAGCAGGCGGACGGTGGAGTCCGTCGAGCCCGCATCAACGACGATGAGCTCAAAGTCCCTGAAGGTCTGGTTCTGGATGCTCTCGATCGCGCGACGCACGGAACCCCCGGCATCATGGGTCGACATGAGCACGGAGACGAGAGGTGTTGTGGACGCGCCTTGCGCCAACTTCAAGACCTTCCCCCAAAGGCATCTCAATTGACACCTCTAGGGTATCAGCGAGAGCGCTCGCGGGGGCGGGCGCAGAAAAACGACAAAAGCCGCTGCGGGGGCGCCGCGCGCCGAGCCGCTAGCTGTTCAGTGCCAACAAGTTGTTTACACCCTGAGGGTGACAGATAGGGAGGCCTCCCGCATGCTGTGAGTTGTCTACGCTTACGGCAGAGGGG
>CASFQX010000039.1 GCA_949296375.1 uncultured Olsenella sp. | reverse complement strand
TCGTTCTTCTCGCAAAACCGCTGATGGCGAGAAGGTCGTCGTGCGGAACGCAGAGTGTTGAGTCAAAGAGAAGCGCCGCCGGGCGAGAAACCCGACGGCGCTCTTCTCGTGCTTGTTTGAGGCGCGTTGACTAGGCCTCGATCTTCTCGCCGCAGTGCGGGCAGCGAGTGGCGCCCTCCTTGACCTCCTCGAGGCAGTACGGGCAGTGCGGGGCGGCGGCCTCCTCGGCAGCCTCCTCCTCGGCGTCCTTCTTGGCGATGGCGTCCATCTTCTCGCGCATCTTGTTGAGGGCCTTGACCATGCAGAAGACCACGAAGGCGATGATCAGGAAGTTGATGATGGCGCCGATGAAGGTGCCAAGGTCAACGTACTCGGGAGCGGCGTCGGTGCCGGGGACCATCCACTTGAGTCCGGCGATGACGTTACCCGCCTCGTCGGCGGCGCCACCGGTGGCGGAGCTGGTGACGGCGGTGAGGAAGTGGATGCCGGGGGTGATGAGGTTGGTCACGAGGGAATTGACGATGGCGGTGAAAGCGCCGCCGACGATGATACCAACGGCCATGTCCATCACGTTGCCGCGGGCAATGAACTCCTTGAACTCATCGACGATCTTCATGTAGAACCCTTTCTGACCTTGCGACCTGCGCTATAACTTGCTTTCAAACCGGACAATCATAGCAGCAGGAAAAAACCTGTGGGTAGGCTGAACGCCAATGCATGGCTTATCAACCTTTAGATGAGGTCCAGCCCAGCTCATCGGTATCGAGAAGCACGGTGAAGGGCCCGTGGTTGACCAGACTCACGCGCATGTGGGCGCCAAAGACGCCGCGGCCAACGCGCGCGGGCCCGAGGTCCTTCTCGGCCAGCTCGCAGAAGCGCTCGTAGAGGTACTCGGCCAGCTCGGGGGCGGCGGCTCCGGTGAACGAGGGGCGGTTTCCGCGGCGCGCGTCCGCGTAGAGCGTGAACTGGCTCACCACCAGCACGCTGCCTCCCGTGTCCATGAGCGAGAGGTTGGTCTTGCCGGCGCCGTCCTCGCAGATGCGCAGCGCGGCGACCTTGCGCCAGAGCCGCTCGACGAGCGCCTCGTCGTCGCCGGGCGCCACTCCCAGAAGCACCAGGTACCCGGAGCCGCAGCTGCCCGCGACGGCCCCGTCGACCTCGACCTGCGCCTGCTCGACCCTCTGAATCAGCGCTCGCATCCGCACCTCCGTGATGGAAAAGATGGAAAAGGGACAGCCCCTTTGTCACGTTTACGATTTGATGGTACGAAGGAACCGTCCCTTCGTGTCCTCCGTGTCAGGCCCCCAGCCAGTACAGGGCAGAGAACTTCTCCGTGAGGTAGTCCGTGTAGTAGGTGGGCGAGAAGGGCTCTCCGCACGCCGCCTCGATGATCTCTGCCGGGTCCTTCGCACGGCCCCAGCGCCAGACGTTGTCGCGCAGCCAGGCGCGGATGGGGGCGAGGTCCGCCCGTGCGCATGCGCCGTCAAAGTCCACGCCGCTCGCGACCATGGCGGCCTTGAGCTGGGCGCCGTAGGCGGAGCCAAGGGCGTAGGTGGGGAAGTAGCCAAAGTCGCCGCAGGCCCAGTGCGTGTCCTGCAGCGCGCCATGCGTGTCGTCCGGAACGGTCACGCCGAGGTAGGCGCGGTACTTCTCGGCCCACAGGCGCGGGACGTCCGCCGCCGTGGCCTCGCCGGAGAAGAGCAGCTGCTCGATCTCGTAGCGCACGAGGATGTGCAGCGGGTAGGTGAGCTCGTCCGCCTCGGTACGGATGAGGCCGGGCTCTGCGCTGTTCTCGGAGAAGTAGAGCTGGCGCGGGGTCACGCGCGAGAGGCGTCCCGGGAAGTGCTTCATCAGCGCGGCGTGCAGCGGCTCCGAGAAGGCCTCGGAGCGACCCACCAGGTTCTCGAAGAAGCGCGACTGCGCCTCGTGCATGCCCATCGAGGTTCCGCCCTTGAGCGAGGTCAGTCGGTAGATGGGGTCAACATTCTGCTCGTAGAGGGCGTGCCCGCCCTCGTGCAGGATGGAGAAGACGTTGGAGAGGACGTCGTTCTCGTAGGCGTGGCTCGCGATGATCACAAAGCCCGTGGAAGGGCCACCCGTGAACGGGTGCTCGGTGCGCCCGAGCCAGAGCGCCTGCGTGTCCAGACCCTCGATGTCAATGAGGTCGCGTGCGAGCGCCCACTGGCGCTCCACGTCGTAGTCGCCCTCCATATAGGTGTGCTTGGGCTTGGAGGGGCTTGCCATGCAGTCTGCCAGAAGCGGGACCACGCAGTCCTTTACCTGGGCGAAGAAGCGATCGTAGAACGCGCGGTCGCAGCCGGGCTCGTAGTCGTCCAGCCAGACGTCGTAGGGGTCGCGCTCGGGGTCGCGGCTGGCGGCCATGCTCTTGCGCGCGGCAACGATGCGGTCCAGGTAGGGCGAGAAGGACGCCCAGTCGTTCGCGGACTTGGCGCGACGCCAGACCTCCTCCGCCTCACAGGTGAGCTTTGTGAACTCGGCCTGCTCCTCGGCGGGGATCCTCACGAGGGCGTTGCGGTCGCGCGTGAGTACGCGCACCTGGGCGTTGCGGACGTCGTTCAGCAGCTCCGGAGTGGCTGCGAGGCGCTTGAGGACGTCGCCCACGTCAGGGTCGCAGAGGGCAAGGACCCGGGCGCGCTCCAGCTCGACGAGCGCCTCGGAGCGCCCGGCCGTTGCCTTGGGCGGGTCGATGATCGAGCCAAGGGAGCCAATCTCGTCGAGCGCGTAGTTCAGCGAGAAGAGCGTGCGCTCGAGCGTGTCGAGCGCCTCGATGTCTGCCTTTGGGTTGGAGAGCGCCGCGTTGACCTCTGCCATGGGTCCCCCTTTGCTCGCGTTTCATCCGATGGCTTCCACAAGTTTAGCCCGCCGCGGGGTTGGCAGGAAGGGCGTATAAATTGGCGCCCGCTCCCTTTTCGCACATACCGGCTGCGAAGTCGTTGCGTCGCTTCGCGTGAGCGTCGGTTGCGACGGATGCACGAGGCCGTATCATCGCCTACAGGTATGTGCAGCGCGACCGGCGCCTGTTGAAGGAGGGTTCATGGACAAGGTACTTGGCATCGACGTGGGCGGCACCAGCATCAAGGCCGGCCTCTTCACGCCCGAGGGCGAGCTCCTCGAGGAGCGCAAGATCCCCACCCCGGCGCTCACCAGCGAGGAGGCGTACGCGGTGGTCACCTCCGGTATCACCCGCATGCTCTCCGCGCATGACAGCGTCCCGACGGACGTCATCGCCTGCGGCCTGGACATCCCCGGCCCCGTGGCGGATGACGGCACCGTGGGCTTCCTTCCCAACATCGAGCTCGACCCCGAGGGTCTTGTCGGCGCGATGAACGCCACCTTCCCGCGCGCGACGGTCGCCTTTGTCAACGACGCCAACGCGGCGGCGCTCGGTGAGATGTGGGCGGGCTCCGCGCAGGGCGTGGAGAGCTTTGTCCTCATCGCCCTGGGCACCGGTGTGGGTGGCGGCGTGGTTTCGGGCGGCAAGCTCATTGCGGGCGCCTTTGGTGCCGGCGGTGAGATCGGCCACATCACCGTGGAGCGCAACGAGGAGCTCACCTGCGGCTGCGGCCGTCACGGGTGCCTGGAGCAGTACGCCTCCGCCACGGGCGTCGTCCGTCTCTACCTGGAGGAGTGCAAGCGCCGCGGCGTGACGCCGGTGCACGTTGAGCACGCCACGGACACCCTCTCCGTCTTCAAGGCGCACGCCTCCGGCGACGAGTGCGCCGCTCTCGCTATCGACAAGATGTGCGAGTACCTGGCGCTTGCGATGTCGCAGATCTCCTGCGTCATGGACCCGCAGATGTATCTCATCGGCGGCGGCGTGGCGGGTGGCTTTGCCACCTTCGCCCCGCGCCTGCGCGAGCGCTTCCTCGAGTTTGCGCTCTCTCCGTGCAAGAACGTCAAGATCGAGGCCGCCGGCCTCGGCAACCAGGCCGCCATGTACGGATGCGCCTACGAGGCCCTGCGTCTGCGCGGCTAAGGAATGGGTGAAATGGGGCGGGGATGGGATGCGTCTCGTCTCCGCCCCTTTCGTGGCGTGACATTCGGCTCCAGCCCCCTTGTCACGTGCTATGCTGGGGACACCAACCTTAGGGTATCAACCTACGTCAGTCGGCGCCGTGCGCCGGGTGAGGAGCTGTCATGAGTGTTGTTTGCGATTCCCACGTTCTTCTCGACTGCCCTGCCAAGGACACCGAGGAGGCCCTGACCCTGATCGCCGAGAAGGCCGTCGAGCTGGGCATGGCCGATGACGCCGACGCCCTGCGCGAGGCGCTCGCCGCCCGCGAGGCTGCGGGCACCACGGGCATGATGGGCGGCTTTGCCATCCCGCACGCCAAGGCCGACGCCGTCAAGCAGTCCGGCGTGATCGTGGTGAAGTTTGCCGGCGATGTCGCTTGGGACTCGCAGGACGGCCAGCCCATCACCTGCGCGATCGCGCTGCTCAACCCCGCCTCCGAGGTGAGCGCCCACCTTGCGATGCTCTCCAAGGTGGCGGCCCTGCTCATGGACGAGGGCTTCCGTTCCAAGATCCAGGCCTCGAGCGATCCGGCGGAGATCGCCGCTGCCGTCAACGAGGGGCTCGACGCGGAGTAGCCGCCGCAAGACAGCTTGCCTTTGAGGGGGTCGTCGGACGCTGCGCCGGCGATCCCTCGTGTTTTCGGCATGAGTACGTGGCCGAGAAGAGCGGGCGTGTCGCATCACCGCCCGATGCCGCTACACAAAAGGGGCGGCACGCCAGCAGGCGCACCGCCCCGGCGAGAAGACCGTTCTTCTCGCAGCTGAATCCGTGACTTACGCGCGACCCACGGAGCCGAGGTTGTTCATGCGAACCTTGACGAGCTCGGTGATCTCGGCCATGCCCGGCTTGGCCGGCTTCTTGGGATCAAAGACGCCGGGGTTCTCGGCCATGAAGCCCATGAAGCCGCGCATGTAGGCCTGACGCAGCTCGGTGGCGTAGTTGACCTTGCAGATGCCGTTCTTGACGGCCTCGGCGACCTGCTCGTCGGGCACGCCGGAGGTGCCGTGGAGCACGAGCGGCACGTCGACGGCGGCGCGGATGGCCTTCACGACCTCCTGCTCGATGTGCGGGGTCTCGGTGTAGACGCCGTGCGCGGTGCCCACGCCGATGGCCAGCGAGGTGCAGCCGGTGCGCTCGACGAACTCGCGGGCCTCGTCCGGGTCGGTGTAGGGGTTCTCGCCCTCGACCGCCGGGCCGTCGTCCTCCTTGCCGCCGACCTTGCCGAGCTCGGCCTCAACGGGCACGCCCATGGCGCGGCCGGCGTCGGCAACGAGCTTGGTGAGGGCGATGTTGTCCTCGAAGGTCTCGTGGGAGCCGTCGATCATGACGGAGGTGTAGCCGGTGCGCAGGGCCTGCATGCAGCGGTCGTAGCCGTCGCCGTGATCGAGGTGGAGGGCCACCGGCACGCTGGCGCGCTCGGCAGCGGCCTTAACCATGCCGTAGAAGTAGTCCAGGCCGGCAAACTTCACGGTGCCGGGCGTGGTCTGCATGATGACGGGGGACTTGGTCTCCTCGGCGGCGGCGAGAACGGCCATGACGAACTCGAGGCTCTCGATGTTGAAGGCGCCAACCGCGTAGTGGTTGGCCTGTGCGTCGAGAAGCATCTCCTTGGTGGTGACGAGCATCTAAAGCTCCCTTCCGAAAAAACCAACAGACTCACTCATTGTAGAAGCGTCGCGGATTTGGTGCTTGCGACACCTGCCGCGGGCGGTAACGCTGGGGCGGCGGAAGGGCGGGGCGCGGCGCTTTTGCCCCCGCGCCGCGCAAACGTATACTCAAGCTGCAAACAGGACGATCCCAGGAGGCGAGAAGACCGTGGCGGTGAAGCTCATTCTCACGGACATCGACGGAACCATCCTGCCGTATGGGCACATGCGGGTCTCGGAGCGCACCGTGGCGGCAATCCACGCGGCGCTCGACGCCGGCATCGTGGCGGGGCCGGCGTCGGGACGCTTCCACTCGTGGATCCCGGCGTTCTTTGGCGGGGACGAGGCCTGCTGCGCCACGGCGATCGCCGCCAACGGCATGCAGGTCTACCATGCGGGGGAGATGGTGCTGGAGCGCACGATCGACCCCGATGCGCTGCGGCGTGCGGCGGCCGTGCTTCGTGAGGTTCCAGGAACGGGCCTCATCGTCTTCAGGGACGGCTCGCCCCACCTCGTGCAGGGCGACCGCGAGGACCTCTCGGTGGCGTTCCCGCGCTATGCGCGCGAGTGCCTGGACGCGGAGGGCCTGCCCGACGCCCCGGTGCCCAAGGCAAACATCTTCGTGAAGGGGTCGCTGGACGACACCCGCGCGCTGGTGGCGCGTCTCAATCGCGAGGTCGACGGCCTCGACTTTGACGTTCCCCAGGAGATGTTCTGCAACGTGATGCCGGGCGGCTGGAACAAGGGCGCCGCCTTCGCCTGGCTGCTGGACTACCTCGGGATCTCTCGCGACGAGGCGGTCGTCTTTGGCGACGCCGGCAACGACGTGGCCCTCTTCGAGCAGGCGGAGCACTCCGTCGCGGTGGCGGGCGCCCTGGCCGAGGCCGTTGCCGCGGCGCGCTGGCACATCGGCGCCTGCGAGGACGATGCCGTGGCCGAGGCCATCGAGGCGCTCGTGGCGGGGGAGTGGCCGTTCACCAGGTAGGCGGAGGGAGAGGCAGATGGGTCTGCACGGTTGGAACAGGCTTCCGCGCGTCCTCGTCGTGGAGGACGACGCCGCGCTCTCCGACGTGGTCTGCACCTTCCTCTCCGGGGAGGGCTACGACTGCGTGCCCGCCTTCTCGGGCACGGAGGCGCTTCTCCTCGCGGAGCGTGCTGCCGAGAAGGGCGAGAAGAACCGACCCTTCGACCTCGTCATCCTCGACCTCATGCTTCCCGGCCTCCCCGGCGAGGAGCTCATGGGCCGTCTGCGCGCCGCGGGTGTTGCCGCACCCGCGATCGTGACCTCGGCCAAGTCGGCGGTGACGGACCGGGTGGGGCTTCTCCGCCTGGGTGCGAGCGACTACCTGGTCAAACCCTTCGACCTCGACGAGCTGCTCGCACGCGTTGAGGTACAGCTGCGAGACGGCGCGCGCTCGGGCCCCTCCGCAGGCACGCTGCGCTTTGGCAGCTGGGAGCTCGACCCCTCCGCGCGAACCTTTGCCGTGGGAGGCGAGCCGCTCCGGCTCACGCGCACGGAGTTCGACATCCTCGCCGCCCTGATGCGCGACCCAAACCGCGTCTTCACCAAGCAGGCGCTCTTCGAGCTCGTCCGCAACGAGGAGGCGCTCACCGAGGAGCGGACCATCGCCACGCACGTGAGCAACCTGCGCGTCAAGCTCCGCGCCTCCGGCACGGACTCGTACATCCAGACCGTCTGGGGCATCGGCTTCAAGCTCCAGCAGCAGACCAAATGATTCAAAAGGGGACTGTCCCCTTTTGAATCATTGAATCACGGGCGTTCTTGTCAAAGTCTTGTAGGTCTCTGGGCGCTTATCCCACGCCCTCCGGGTAGGCTGAAAGCAGCTCAGGGAAGGAGGGCGCCATGACAAACGCAATCGAGACCCGCGGCCTCAGCAAGTCCTTTCGCCACGGCGCGGTGCGCGCGGTGCAAGACGCGAGCCTCGTAGTGCCGGCCGGCGCCGTGTTCGGCCTCGTGGGCAAGAACGGGGCAGACAAGTCCACGCTGCTCAAGCTGGTGGCGGGCCTCATGAGGCAGGACGCGGGCACGGTGAGCGTGCTCGGGCGGCAGCTCGCGCCGGGTGCGTCCCACCCGCGCATGGGCGTGCTCGTGGAGGCTCCCGCGGTCTACGGCAGGCTCGACGCCTTCGAGAACCTCATAAACCGCGCGCTCGTCCTTGGCCTCTCGGATCCCGAGGGCGCATGCCGAGAAGTGCTCGAGCTCGTGGGTCTGGACGCGCGCATCGCCGGAGACGGCCGTCGCCGCGCGCTCTGGCCGCGCGGATCCTACGTGGACGATCTCTCCGCCGGGCAGCGCCAGCGGCTCGGCGTTGCCCTGGCGCTTATCGGCAGTCCCGAGGTGCTGCTCCTCGACGAGCCGCTCAACGGCATCGACCCCACGGACGCATCCGATCTTCTCGCGCTGCTCGGTCGCCTCGCCCGCGAGCGCGGCGTCGCCGCCGTCGTGAGCTCGCACGTGCTCTCGCAGCTCGAGCGCGTCTGCACGCACTACGGCATCATGCGCGACGGCGCCCTCGTGCGCACCCTCGTGGCAGAGGAGCTTGCCGATGCCTGCGCTGTCAGCCTCACGCTGCGCGTGGATGCCCCCGAGCGCGCCGTGGCCGTCCTCGCCGAGGAGCTTCCCGGCCTCACGGTGCGGGTGCTCCCGGACGACGCCCTGCACGTGACGGCGCCCGGCGGGGGAGAGCCCGACCGCAAGGTGCTCGCGCAGGTGCTCCTGGGGGCAGGCATCGCGGTGACGGAGCTCACGGTCTCCGAGCCGGACGTGGAGGCGGAGCTCCTGCGCATGATAGACGGCCGGACGAACGCCCCGGCGGGGCGTACGGACGAGAAGGGCCGGTGATTGCCATGACCAACCTCTCCAACCAGCTTCGTGCCGCGGCCTACCTCGCCTCGCGCGACGCCTATGTCAAGGGTGCCTTCGTGCTGCCGATTCTTGCGATGGTCATGTTGGCGCTCATGGTTCTGCTCTCGGGTGGCCACGCGTGGGTGGCGTTTGATACGTCGCTCACGGGCTGCCTGAGCGTCGGCACCGTCTTTGGGACGTCGTTTGCGATGCTCGGGTTGGTCTCTCACGACCGGGAGTCTCACGGCATGCGCGCGAGCGTTGCCACCGAGTGTGGCCGCGCGGGGTATGTCGTCTCTCGCGTCGTGCTCTCGGGCGTGCTTGCCGCTTCGCTCGCGCTCTGGTCCGTGGCGTGCAGCCTCCTCGCGCTCGCGCTTCCCGGGACGATCGTGGTGGGAACGTCCCCGGGCGTGCTGGCGCTGCTCGTTCTCACGCGCTTCCTCGTGGGCTGGGCATATTCGCTCATTTGTATTTCCCTTACTGGCCAGGCGCACAGTATGGGCGCGAACTTCTTCGCCGCCCTCTTTGTGACCGGAGGTGTCATCTCCTATGCCGTTTTGATGGCCTGCTCGATCTTTTGGACGGTGGTGCTTCGAGCTGCGCTTCCCGAGGTCGTCAGCAACTTCGTCGCCCTGATGTCCATGAGTGACATCACCAGCGTCATTCCCGAGGTTCTGACTCCGCGCCTCGTGCTGCTTCCGCTCTTCTATCTCGTTGTGGCGGGCGCGCTCCTCTTCGCCCGCACGGCGCGCAGGAGCCTCTGATGGCGGGGAGGGCCCGCCCCCTCTCGGCACGTGACCGCGACCTTGCACGGCTCGTGGAGCTGCTGGACCGCGCCGCCGCGCAGCCGGCGGCGCGTGCGCGTCTCGAGTCTACCGACCCGGCGGTGGCCGGGCTGGCCCGCGCGATCGACCGCCATCTCGACGCGGACCTGGCGCGCGAGAGGGAGCGCCGCTCGGCAGACGAGCGCTTTCGCGAGCAGCTCGCCGCGCTCAGTCACGACATCCGCACGCCGCTCGCCGGCGCCCAGGGCTACCTGCAGCTTGTGGAGCGGGCGCCGGACCCGGCAGACGCCGCGCGCTACCTGGCGGGGGCGGCCGAGCGCCTGGCTGCGATGCGCGTGCTCGTGGACGACCTCTTCACGTACGCACGAGCCTCGGACCCGTCGTGGGAGCCGGAGTTTTTGCCGTGCGACCTTGCCGCCGCGGTGACGGATGCCCTCGCCGTGCGCTACGAGGAGTTTGCGACGCGTGGCTGGGAGCCCCGGGTGAGCCTTGCGGGCGGCCTGGTGCTCGCCTCGCCTGGTGCGCTCGCCCGGGTGATAGGCAACCTGTTGGAGAACTCCCTCGCTCATGGGGCCGGGGCGCCGGGCGTGCGCGTGGCGGGCACGTCCCTCACGGTGGAGAACCCCGTGGACCCCGCTGTCGCGGCCCGTCTCGATCAGGCGCGCCTCACCGAGCGCTTCTATCAGGGGGATCCGTCGCGTGGCGGGCGAGGGACGGGCCTCGGGCTCGCCGTCGCACGCTCGCTCGCCGAGGCGATGGGCGGCGAGCTGACCGTGCGTGTGGAGGGGGCGTACTTCTCGGCTCGGCTCCAGCTGAGAGGGGCGCCGGGGGAGGTCGAAGGCCAGCCGCGCGATCTGTGCGGACGTGGTCCCGAGTGACCCGCACTTCGCCGGGTTTGCGTGGTCGATGAGAGCACCCTCGAAAGAAAAAAGCCCGACCCGGACGTCCGGGTCGGGCTGCGAAAGGCCGAAGAGTGCGGGAGAGCCTACGCCACGCGCTCCACGCTCGTGCTGGCGCGGAGCTCGTCGGCCACGGCCATGTCGAAGTGGCCGGTGCTCGCGGAGAGGCAGTTGGCACTCGCGCAGCTCATGGCGTAGGCGAGCTGCTCCTCAACGCTCATGCCGCGGGCGATGGCCACGGCAAAGGCGCCCACCATCGTGTCGCCGGAGCCCACGGGGTTCACCACGTCGATCTTGGGCGCGCGGCCGCGGAAGACGCCCTCCTCGCAGGCCATGACGGAGCCCTCGCCGCCAAGGGAGACCACGACCTTCTCGATGCCGCACTTCTCGTGGACCTCGCGCGCGGCGGCGATGATCTCGTCGATGGACTCGGGCTTGCGGCCCAGGATGGCCTGGATCTCGTCCGTGTTGGGCTTGATCATCGTGGGGCGAGCCTCGAGGCTGTTCACGAGCAGCGTGCCCGAGGTGTCGAGAATCGCGGGCTTGCCCGCGGCGCGAACCACGGAGACGAGCTCGCGGTAGATGTCCATGCCCGCGCCCGCCGGCACGCTGCCGTTGAAGGTGACCACGTCGGCACGAGCGGCGATCTCGGTGACCTTCTCGCGCATGCGGGCGACCTCCTCGCAGCCCACGGGGCGGCCGGGCTCGAGGAACTCGGTGGAGCGCCCATCGGGCTCGAGGACGTTCACGCAGCAGCGGGTCTCGCTCTCGATGTGAACAAAGTCGTGCTCGATGCCATCGGCGTCGAGCAGCTCGCACAGGAGACGGCCGTTGTTGCCGCCCACAAAGCCCGTCGCAAGCACCTGCTCGCCGCAGGTGGCAACCGCGCGCGCGGCGTTCAGCCCTTTGCCGCCGGCGTTGTCGATGCAGGTCTCAACACGCATGACGGTGCCGTCGACGAGCGGGCACCCAAGCTGATACGCCTTGTCGATGGACGTGTTGAGCGTGACGGTAGAGATCATGGGACGTCTCCTTACTCGATGTTCTGAGGGGCCGTTTGGCCATCTAGAATTTTATCCTGCTACGACGCGTGTGCGGGGATGTGTTTTGGGGAGCGCGAGAAGGACGCGCGCGGACGGCGGCAAACGCCACAGAGGTACGCAAATAGAGAACCAACTGATAGAGTCGTTACTACCAGTTGGAATCAATCCCACCGCCAAATTATTCTTGCTCTTTCAGAAAACACGCCGTTTATCAGGTAAAATACCCCTAACCGCTGGGGGAGGAAAAACGACCGCTCAGAGGACGCTTCACAATTTTCTGATAAATGTGGAAAATCAGAGTATGATTGTCCAGACTGACGAATGTTAACGTTGCCGTCTCGAGACCGAGGCGCGGGGGAGGAGCACGGGGGGACATGCGAACCTTCGAGATTCGTGACCAGTTCCTGCTGGACGGCGAGCCGTTTCGGATTCTCTCGGGCTCCATTCACTACTTCCGCGTGAACCCGGAGGACTGGCACCACTCGCTGTACAACCTCAAGGCCATGGGCTTCAACACCGTCGAGACGTACGTCCCGTGGAACCTCCACGAGCCGCACCCCGGCGAGTTTGACTTCACCGCCGGCCTCGACCTCGCGCGTTTCCTCGACGAGGCGGCCGAGCTCGGCCTACTGGCCATCGTGCGCCCGTCTCCGTTCATCTGTGCGGAGTGGGAGTGGGGCGGCTTCCCGGCCGGGCTGCTGGCGGACCGCTCGATGCGCCCGCGCTCGCGCGACCCCAAGTTCCTCGCGCGTGTTGCCTCCTATTACGATGCCCTGATGCCGATTCTCGTTGAGCGCCAGATCACCCAT
>CASFQX010000038.1 GCA_949296375.1 uncultured Olsenella sp. | reverse complement strand
CTCCCAGTGGCGCGTCTCCTGGTAGACGATGCCGCCCTCCTCGAGCACCTCGGCCTGGCGGCAGATCTCGTACTCGAGCGCGTCGTGCAGGCTCTTGAACGAGTTGATGTTCTTCATCTCGGTCTTGGTGCCAAACTCCGTGGTGCCGCGGCGACGCAGCGAGATGTTGCCGTCGCAGCGCATCGAGCCGCTCTCGAGCGAGCAGTCGGAGATGCCGAGCGTGAGGAACGTCTGGCGCAGCTTCTCCATGAAGAGGCGCGCCTCCTCGGGCGTGCGCAGGTCGGGCTCGGTGACGAGCTCGATGAGGGGCGTGCCGCAGCGGTTGTAGTCGATGAGGGACTCGGTGGCCGCGGTGATGCGGCCCTCCTCGCCGCCCACGTGCACCATCTTGGCGGCGTCCTCCTCCATGTGGATGCGCAGGATGCGGATGGGCGCCACGTAGCCGCCGTCGGCGTCCTTCTCGACCGTGTCGTCCGGGCGCTCCTTGGCGCCGGCGCCGGAGACCTCCAGGTCCAGGTGGCCGTGCATGCAGAACGCCACGGGGCCCTGCGTGGTCTGGAAGTTCTTGGCCATGTCCGGGTAGAAGTAGTGCTTCCGGTAGAACATGGAGTGGCGCATGATCTCGCAGTTGGTGGCCAGGCCCGCCATGACGATCGACTCGATGGCCTTCTCGTTGGGCACGGGCAGCGCGCCCGGCATGCCCAGGCAGACGGGGCAGACGTTGGTGTTGGGCTCGTCGTCGTGGGAGAGGCGGCAGTTGCAGAACATCTTGGTCTCGAGCGTGGTGAGCTCGGTGTGGACCTCGAGGCCGATCACGGCCTCCCAGTCCCTCAGGACCTCGGCGAGCTTCTTCATGCGAGCTCACCCCCCTTCCCGGCAAACGCGGGCGCGACGGGGGCTCCGGAGCCGCCGTCGGCCGAGTTGGACCGCTCGATCGCGCGCGCGAACGTGAGCAGCGTGGCGTCGGCGAAGGCCGGGCCCTGGAGCTGCGCCGAGACGGGCAGACCGGAGGTGGCGCCCAGGCCCAGCGGCACGGAGATGCCGCCGTTGCCGACGATGTTGTTGGAGATCGTGAACAGGTCCGACGCGTACATCTGCGTGGGGTCACTGAGCTCGCCGAACTTGAACGCCGTGCGCGGCGCGGCCGGCATGAGGATGACGTCGCACTTCTCGTAGGCGCGGGCGTAGTCGGCCGTGATGAGCGTGCGGACCTGCTGCGCCGGGTAGTAGTACCTGTCGTAGGTGCCGCTGGAGAGGAGGTAGGCGCCCAGCATCTGGCGGCGCTTGGCCTCCTCGCCAAAGCCGTGCGCACGGGAAAGCGAGGTCTGCTCGGCGAGCGTGGCGCAGCCCTGCTCCTGGTAGCCGTAGCGCACGCCGTCGAAGCGCGCGAGGTTGGAGAAGGCCTCGCACGGCGCGATCACGTAGTAGGCCGCGATGGCGGAGGCGATGTTGGGGAGGTCCACCTCCACGAGCTCGGCGCCCTGGTCCTGCAGCGCGCGGCCGGCGGCGTTCACGGCGTCGCGGACCTCTTCGGTGAGGCCGGCGGCCTCCATGAGGGCGGGCACGACGCCCACGCGACGGCCCTCGACGGGGTCGTTCAGGTGGGCGAGGAAATCGACGTCGACCGGCTGGCTCGTGGAGTCCCACGGGTCGCGCCCGCCGGCAGTGAGCGCGTTCATGGCCAGGGCCACGTCCTCGACGCTGCGGCCGAAGGGGCCGACCTGGTCGAGCGAGGAGCCGAAGGCCACCACGCCGTAGCGGCTGACCGCGCCGTAGGTGGGCTTCATGCCCACGACGCCGCAGAGGGAGGCCGGCTGGCGGATGGAGCCGCCGGTGTCGGAGCCCAGGGAGACCGTGACCTCGCCGGCGGCGACGGCAGCGGCCGAGCCGCCCGAGGAGCCGCCCGGGACGCGCCCCGTGTCCCACGGGTTGGCCGTGGGGTGGAAGGCCGAGGACTCGGTGGAGCTGCCGAAGGCGAACTCGTCCATGTTGGTCTTGCCCACGGGCGTGGCGCCGGCGTCGAGCATGCGCTGGACGCAGGTGGCCGTGAACGTGGACTCGTAGTTCTCGAGCATGCGCGAGGCGCAGGTGGTGCGGGTGCCCACGAGGTGCATGTTGTCCTTGAAGGCCACGGGCACGCCGGCGAGCGGACCGAGCTTCTCGCCCGCCGCGCGGGCCTTGTCGGTGGCCCCGGCGGCAGCGAGCGCGAGGTCGGCGGAGACCTGCAGGAACGCCCTGACCTCGCCGTCGCGGGCCTCTACGGCGTCGAGCGCGGCGCGGGCCACCTCGGTCGCGGTGAAGTCGCCGTTAGCCACGCCCGCCGCGATCTCGCGCGCGGAGAGCTGGTCGAAGTTTGCCATCAGCGGTCACCCCCCTGGTCACCGAGGATGGACGGCACGCGGAAGCTGCGGTCGCGGGACGCGCCGGCGTTGGACAGCGCCACGTCCACGGGCAGGTGGCGCACCTCGGTGTCCGGCACGTCGTCGGCCATCACGTTGGAGAGGTCTCCGATGGGATGGAACGTGGGCTCCACGCCCTCGAGGTCGTAGGCGCGGATGGGCTCGAGCAGGTCAACGGCATCGTTCATGTACGCGGTCATCTCGTCGAGCTCCTCGGGCGTGAGCGCGATGCGCGCGTAGTCAGCGATGCCCGCAACGTCTTCTCTGGTAAGGGGCATGGGTCCTCCAATCTACACTGCGCACCATTCTACGACACGGCGCTGCGGCGAGAGGGACCCCGTCTCAGCTTTGCAACCTTACGAAAGAGAAAGGTGGCTGTAAGGGGGTTCGATGGCTTTGCGCCGCCCCGGTTGAGAGGATGGTTCCAGCAAACGAGAGAGGAGCCACCATGAAGCGAATCATCTTCATCGCACTTGTCGTTGTCGCCGGACTCGCCGTCATCCTGGACGACGGACGCAAGCACCCGCGCATGTACCGGCATCACTAGGAGGCGGTACAGCCCTTGGCAGCGTTCCCGATGGGCATGCTGCTTAGGATTCCGGGGGGTTGGAGGCTCGCGACGGATTTGCGCTTAAGGATTTAGGGGAGAAGAGCCTTTGACGGGGCCAGCCGAGCAAATTGCAGCTTGCAGCAAGAGCTCAACTGGGTTTTTGTCCGCGCCCGCGCACGCAGGCCCTCTTCTGCCGCAAAATCCTAAGCGACAAGGGGCGACGAGCCTCTTCTCCTCCGAAATCCTAAGCGACAAGGGGCGGTGAGCCTCTTCTCCCCAGCAATCCTAAGCGTCCGGGCGCGACGAGCCTCCAGTCATCCCGTCCTCTTAAGCATGCGTGCCCCGTGAGCCCAGCGCGTCCCCGCTCGCACGGCGACGAAGCCTCCGCAGCAGGCTGCCAAACCCGGCGGCCAGCACCTGCTGGAAGAGCGTGCCTATGACCACGGGAAACATCACCTCTGCCGGGAAGTACTCCCCCGCGAGCACCGCCCCTGCCGAGATGTTGCGCATCCCCACGAGATAGGTCATCGAGACAAGTTTGTCGTCGGGCAGGCGCATCGCGCGGGCGGCGAGAAGCCCGGCGGCGTAGCCACACGCTGCGAAGGAGCCGATGAACGCAGCCACCGCAACGAGCGTGGGCGTGAGGTTGCGCACGTAGGGGGCCACGCCCGTGGAGTTGGTCAGGATAACGGCCACGAGCGCGAGCTTTGCTGCCGGGGCGATGACCGGCGAGAGGTCGCGCGACGCCCGCCCGCGCGTGAGGTCGTTGGCGAGCGTGCCCGCAAGAGCCGGCAGCGCGATGGAGACCACCATCTCCCCCATCATCCGCGCGGCGTCCACCTCCACCGTCTGGCCGAGAAGCACGTGCAGCGTGAGCGGTATCGTGAACGGCGCAGCCACCGTGGAGACGAGGATCGTGGCGAGGGAGAGCGCCGGGTCGCCCCCGAACATGTTGGTCCACATGGCCGAGACCACGGCCACGGGCACGCAGTACTCCAGGACGATCCCGCAGACGAGGTTGGGGTTGGCGCCAAAGAGCACCGTGGCGAGCGCGCATGCCACCGCGGGCATGACGACGGCGACGAGCAGCAGCGAGGCCAGCATCGGCGCAGGGTGACGCAGAGTGCGGCCGAGGTTTGAGAAGGTGTTTGAGAGCGAGCTCTGGAAGGTCATGAAGGCAAAGAGCGGCACCACGAGCGGCTTGAGCACGCCGATCTGCGGGAACAGCACGCCCAGCACCACGCACGTCGGCGAGACAAACGCCATGTGGCTCCCAATGAAGCCGCCGAGCCGCTTCCACGCGTCCATGCTTAGACCCACCTTCCCCGCTCGAGCGCCAGCGCGAATGTGGAAAAGGGACTGTCCCTTTTCCACGTACCTCCCCTGGTCGAGTGCCAGCGCACATGGTACTTCTCGGCAGGAGAACGCCCCGCAGCCGTAACGCGGCCGCAAAGGGATGTGGTCGCGGCCATAAATGCCCCCAAGCTAGTAGGAGTTGTTGTGAGCACGCAGATTTTCTCGCCCAGCCCTTGTCTTTAATTCCCTACTCATTACTATGAATTAGGCGAAAAAGACGCGGGCGAGCATCCCGCGAGAAGAGCGTGCGGGAGCCGCCGCCCCCGCACAGGAAAGGCGGAACATGTCCACTCAGCTGCTCAACGTGAGCGCCCTCTCTGCGGGCACCGAGGACAAGCCCATCCTGCACGGCGTCGACCTGGCTGTGGGTGCCGGCGAGTGCCACGTCCTCATGGGCCCCAACGGCGCCGGCAAGTCCACGCTCGGCCACGTCATCATGGGCGACCCCGCCTACCGCGTGACCGGGGGCCGCATCGAGTTTGACGGCTCGGACGTCACCGAGCTCTCCGCCGACAAGCGCTCGCTCGCCGGCATCTTCCTCTCCTACCAAGCGCCCGTCGAGGTTCCCGGCGTGCCGCTCTACAGCTTCCTGCGCTCGATCTGCCAGATGCGCCCGGAGCTCAAGACCACCGCGCGCAAGTTCCGCGAGCGCGTGGGCGCCATCGCCGACCAGCTGGAGCTCGACCAGGGCTTCCTCATGCGCGAGCTCAACGTGGGCTTCTCCGGCGGCGAGAAGAAGAAGATCGAGATGCT
>CASFQX010000037.1 GCA_949296375.1 uncultured Olsenella sp. | reverse complement strand
GTGGCACGTTTCGTCGCCGTGCAGCGGTAGAATATCACAGGATTTGTCAGCAAATGAGATTCTTTGCAAGAATTGAGGTAGAATGAGCCTATGAGATTGAATGGCTTGTCAACAAGTGATAGAATCTGTTGCGAAGCGTAACAACCGGACGGAGGGCGCCGAGGGCCTCCCTCCACAGGACGAACACATTCGAGAAAGGCGGAGGGCATGGCGAGCAACCTCCTGGAGCTGCGCAAGGCGGCGGGCTACAAGAACTCCAACGATTTCGCGTTGGCGCACAAGATGTCCGTCTCCACCTACGCGCGCTACGAGTCCAATCCCGACAAGATCCCCATGGGCGCTGCCCGGCAGCTCGCGGACATCTTCGGCACCACCATCGACGCCATCGTCGACCGCGAGGCCCCCGACCCCGCGTGCATGCGCGGGGAGGTGCAGCTCGAGTACGACGGCCTCACCCCCGAGGCGCGGGCGCTCGCCGACGAGCTCCGCGAGTTCGTGCTCATGAAGGACGCCAAGATCCGCGAGCGCAGGCGCCGCGAGGAGGAGCGCCCCTACGAGGCGCTCTGCTACCAGTACGAGCGCCAGATGCTCGCGGAGATGGGCGAGGGCGCCGCCTTCGGCGAGCTCGTCGCGTTCGAGAGCGCCGAGGCCGCCCGCGCCGCCTTCGAGTCCTTCCTCCGGGAGCAGGCGGCGAGGAAGCGCGGCGAGCACCCGCTCAAGGCGCAGGAGGTCGTCGACAACAGGACCATCGAGAAGATCATGGCGGCATACGACCGCACCCACGGCGAGTTCGAGCTCGACGGCACGCGCGTGCTGTGGGGCTCCGTCGACCACGGCGTCGTGGTCGAGTACGACTCCGGGGCGAGCGCGAGGGGCGGTGATGCGGAGGAGTAGAGGCTCAAAAGCAGGTGGGCCCGCGGGAGCTGGCACTCCCACGGGCCCGGCGTCCGGTCCAGAGGCAAATCCAGAAGGGACGGTGACAAGTATATGTCACTAACCGCAACCTCCCAAACCCCCTACAAGGCCATCAGCGGCAAAAGAACACTCCAGCGCCTGCGCCGCGAGGCGGGCTACCGCTCCGCGAAGGAGTTCGCCGAGGCGCTCGGCATCCCCGGCTCCACCTACGCCCGCTACGAGCGCGCCGGCGACGGCGCCGACTGCGGCATCCCGCTGCCCGCCGCCTGGCAGATCGCGGACAAGCTGGGCTGCTCCATCGACCTCGTCATCGGCCGCGAGGACATCGACGCGCCCGAGCCCGAGGGAATCCAGCCCCGCTACGACGCCCTCAGCCCCGAGGGCCGCGCCCTCGTTGACAGCTACCTCTCCTACGTGGAGCTCGGCGAGCGTGCCGCCCGCTCCCAGGGCAGGAGGTGAGCGCCATGGCCAAGGCCGAGAAGAACCTCAGCGTCGTCTCCCTCTCCCTCTCGGACGGCTCCGGAAACGAGATCCCTGCCGTCGCCCTCGTTGCCGCCCCCGGCGAGGCCCTGCGCCTCGACGAGCCCTGGCAGCGCGAGCTCGCCCGCGACCTCGAGTGGCACTACCGCCCGCCCTACGTTGCAGTAGAGGACGGTGAGTAGCGTGGCCAAGGTGACCGGAGAGGGCACCATAGTCCAGCTCGAGAAGGACAAGCCCAAGAGCAAGTGCCGCAAGTGGCAGCTGCGCGTCCCCGTGGGCCTCGACCCCCGAACGGGCAAGTACAAGACCCGCACAAGGCGCTTCAACGGTACCTACACCGAGGCGAAGAAGGCCCTTCGCGAGTTCATCAAGGAGATCGAAAACGACGAGGTGCACAAGAGGTCGGGTACGACCATCAAGGAGTGTGCGGAGGACTTCATGACGAGGCGTCGCGCGTCCGGCGAGTTCACCGAGAACACCAACGTGACCTACGAGCGCTTCTTCAAGGCGATCAACCGCCACATCGGCTACGCCGACGCCTCGAAGGTCACGCGAGAGACGCTCGAGAAGATGTACGCTGCCATGCGCTCCGGTGACACCCTCTCCGGCAAACCCGCCAGCGGGACCTATCTCAACCAGATCCACAAGACGCTCAAGCTGCTGTTCGACGACCTCGTGAAGGATGGCGTTGTCTCCAAGAACCCCTGCACCGAGATGGACACGCCGCGCAGGGACACCCAGCCCCGCCGCGCCCTCAAGCCGGAGGCCATCCGGGAGTTCATCGCGCAGCTCGACTTCACCCAGGAGGCAGACATCGCATACTTCCTCGCGGTCAGCACCGGGATGCGTCGCGGGGAGGTCTGCGGCCTCTCGTGGCGCGACGTCGACCTCGAGAGCCGGGTCATTTCGATCCGCAAGTCCTACGACTGCTTCGGGAACCTCAAGGATCCCAAGACGAAGGCGGGCGTGCGGCGCCTCCCCATGCCCGACTCCGTTCGAGACGCCCTCTTGGTGCACAAGGATGCGCAAAAGGCGCGCATCGACGCGTATGCGACGGAGCAGGAGAGGTTGGCGAAGAAGAACGGCGAGAAGCCGGGAAAGCGCCTGGAGCGGAGCGAGAGCACGCCGGTCGTGCTCAGCACGACCATGGGCAGGCTCAGCCCAAACGTGCTCGAGGCGTGGTGGCTGCGCGACCGCGAGAGGCTCGGCCTCGATGGCTGGGCGTTTCACGAGCTGCGTCACTCCTACCTCTCCACGCTCGCCCTGAGGGGCGTGCATCCCAAGGTGATGCAGGAGCTCGCCGGCCATGCCTCGAGCGAGATCACGATGGAGATCTACACCCACGTGAACATGGAGGCAAAGCGCGCGGCGGCAGACGTCGTGAGCGACCTCTTCTCAGAGCCCGTCGAGGCCATCCCCGCTGCCACTCCGATCGTCCAAGTCGAGCCCCGCGTCATCAACGGCGGGCGCCGGCTCACCCTCGTAAGCTCACCTCGTGAGCGCATGGAAAACGCCCCTGAAAGTACCTCAGAGCAACCCCAAGAACGATTCGTACCGGATTCGTACCAGGCGGCAACCCACTGAAAGGAGGTCAGAAGAAACGATATCTTCTACCTGCGCATTTATTCACCCTTTCGAGCCCGTCGCCTTCCTACGTCATTAGCTCCGAGCTAATGAAAGCGGGGCGGGCGCACAATTGCGTACATATCGGCAGCGGCGCTGGGGAACCGACGACTTTTGCACGAGCGGCGGCTGATCGTTAGTGTTTTACTTCACATGTGTGCTGGTAAAAGAAGCGCGGCGCTCTTGTCGCTTGGCGAGAAGAGCGCCGCGCTCGTGCAAAAGTCGGGTTTCGCGCAGCAGCGGTGACGGCAGCGACAGATGCGCGCTGCCGTCCCAATCAGGCCTGCGGCGCAGCCTCCTTCTTCTCGAAGGTCTTGATCGCCGGCGTGGTGAGCAGGCCCAGGAGGATGATCGCAGCACCCACGCCATACGCCACACGCGTGGACTCAAAGCGGGCGCGCGCCTCGATGTTCACGAGGGAGGTGCGCTCGGCCTCGGTCATGTCTATGTCCGCGATCTGGTGCTCAAACTCCTCGTTGCTACCCAGGTTGATGCTCATCTGGGAGACCTGCTCGCCCACCGAGGGGGAGATGGTGGGGTCGCTGAGGGCACCGGCGCGCACCTGCCCCGTGATCCCGAGCAGCAGGACCGCGCCCAGAAGCGCCACGCCAACCGCCTGGCCAACGTTTCGCATCGTGGTCTGGATGCCGCCAGACTGGGAGGCGTCGCGGTCGCTCACGGCCAGGGCGACGACGTTGCTCGAGTGCGAGGAGACGGTGCCGGCGCCCACACCTGCCACAAAGGCGCCAAGGTACACGCCAAACACGCTGCAGCCCTCGATGGTCACCGAGAAGCTCATGATGGCGAGGGCTGCCGCCATGATCACGTAGCCCGCCTGGATGACGTGACGCGGGTTTGCGTGCGGCGCGAGCTTGGGGATGCCGAGCGCCAGCGCAAAGGTGGGAACGCCCGTGATGATGGAGATCATGCCCACGTCAACAGGGCTCCAGCCGGCAACAAGCTGCAGGTAGGGTGCCATGAGGATGGACTGCACTCCCATGAAGAAGAACGTGAGCGCGTTGGCAACCAGGCCTGCCAGCACCTGCGGGGTCTTGAGGAAGGAGCGCGGGAGCAGGGCAACGCCGTTCTTCTCCTCAACTCCCTTCTCCACGTGGACGAGCACGATGAGGACAACCACTCCGCAGGCGGCAAGCGGGAGGGCCGGGGAGATGCCAAAGATCGTGAACGGGCAGGCCTCGAACGGGGTGACAAGGCCCCACGAGGAGATGCTCGAGACTCCCACCAGGAACATGAAGAGACCAACCGCCGCAAGCGTCACGCCGAGGAAGTCAAACTTGAGCTTCTCGTCAACCTGATGGACGTGCGAGAGACCCCGCGACGCCGCAAGAACCACCAGAAAGTAGGCGGCGAGCGTGAGGAAGGTCACGTGCATGCCGGCGGCCTCCATCACCACTCCGAGCACGAGCGGCAGCAGTGCTGAGAGACCCGAGGCAGCACCGATGCAACCAAAAGCAACCGTCCTGTTGTGTCCCTGGTAGAGCAGCGGGATGAGGCCGAGAAGAGACGGGATGAGGAAGCTCGCGCCAAAGCCCACGAGCACGCGTCCGACCCAGATGAACGTCATCATGTTGGGTGCGAGCGCGCAGGCCACCTCGCCGAGGGCGCAGAGCCCGGCGCCGATGCGGAAGGTGCGCTTCCACCCGATGATGGTGCCCGCAAGGCCACCCGCAACCATGAAGGCGCCACCCATGAGCGGATAGACCATGTTGGCGAGCTGAATCTCCGAGGTGGTGGCGCCGAGGTCGTGCGTGAGCGCCGAAGCGGCAAGCGAGAGGGCGCCGTTGTCGCCCGTTGCTCCCATCTGCGCGAGGACCAGCACGATGATCGGCAGCAATGCAAACTTGTCAGCCGACGGTTTTGCCTCCCCCGCATGTCCCGCTAGTGCGGTTGCGTTCATTTTCTATCCTCCCTGTTTGGGTTGCCTTGCCTCCCTGCAGCAAGGCCTGCGACCTTGATGTACCCGCTTAACAGGAAAAACAGAGAACTAAAGAGACTTCTCCAAAGGCACGCAATGCGTAAGACTTGCTGAACGGCATGCATGAAGGCTTTTGGCCGCCTGAATCGCTAACGGTTGTGCGCGATTGCGACGGTTATGCGAAGTCGTGACGGTCATGCGCAGTCGTCCTGCAGCCCGCATTTCTCGCCAGGCCTTCTAGCTGCTGGTTTGCAAGTCTGTCGCGTGCGCATAACCGTCGCAGGTGCGCACAACCGTCGCGGGCGACGGACACGCGTTGCGGCCGAGCGCGCCCGTCGTTGCCCCGCCTCGGTTGTGGAGAACCATTCACAAACGAGAAAAACCTTGCAGCCGAGAAGGGTGGCGCGTATAGTTATTTCTTGCACGCAAGGTGCACCGCATTGCGGGGTGGAGCAGTCTGGTAGCTCGTCGGGCTCATAACCCGAAGGTCGTAGGTTCAAATCCTGCCCCCGCGACCATACAAAGTCAGCCCGGAGGTCACGTGACCTCCGGGCTTTTTTGTGATCCGAGGAGAGGTTCTTCTCGCCCGCCGCTAGTTGGACGTCGTGGGCAGGTAGGGGTGCATCGCCTGGGCGAGGTTGGCCAGGCTGCGCGTCTGGATGTACACGCGGCCCGCCCCGGTGAACGAGTTGACCAGGCCCTCCCCCGTGGTGAAGCCAAACAGGCCGCTCGCAACCTCGATGTGGTAGTCCAGGCTCGCATCCCACGCCACCACGTGTTCGTTGTCCACCGTGAGGGGTGCGTCGGGCGTGACGTCCAGCGCCAGGACGTCACCGAAGGCCGAGACCAGGAGCGACCCGGCTCCGTGGACCTCCACCACAAAGAGCCCGCCCGTGCCGCCAAAGAGCGCCTTCGTGATGCCCTGGTTTACCATCGTGTAGTCAACGGTCTCGTCGCAGGCGAGAAACGCGCCCGTGTTCAGGCGGTACTGGTGCGCGTCGTCGATCTTGAGCTCCATGATCTTGCCGGGAATGGGAGGCGCCACGGCTATCTCGCCGTTGGGTGCGGTCCCGGTTGCCGTGGTGATGAACATGGACTCGCCGCTCGTGATGGAGCGGCCGATGGCGCTGAACACGCCGCCGAGACCCTTCTTCTTGGTGTTGAGCCCGCCCTCGAGCTCGACGTCGCGTGAGTACACCATGCTCCCGCTCTCGGTTCGCACGGCCTCACCCTGCGCAAGTGCGATGCGGGCGATGGGGCAGTCGGTGTCGCCGGTCAGCACGAATCTCATGGGGACTCCTCTCGCGAAGGGTATGTGGCCTGAGTATAGCCGTCCGACGCGCCTGGACCCGAACAAGAAGTGACGGCTTTGTGCAAACACGTGTTCCGGAATTTCTGTCCGGTGGTTGGCGCATGATGGTTCACAGAACGAACACGCGTTTGTATTGGAGGGGACATGGCCGCGCCGGAAGAGGAGTACCGCTACCTTGCGATTGACCTCAAGAGCTTCTATGCCTCGGTGGAGTGCGCGGACCGCGGGCTGGACCCGTTTTCCACGCACCTCGTCGTGGCGGACCCGTCGCGCGGCCCGGGCACCATCTGCCTCGCCGTCTCCCCCGCCCTCAAGGCGCACGGCTGCCCGCCCCGCCCTCGCGTGCGGGACATCCCGTCCAACCTGCGCTACCTCATGGTGCGCCCGCGCATGCGCCGCTACATGGAGGTGTCGTCGCAGATTGTGGGTATCTACCTGCGACGCATTGCCCCCGATGACCTGCACGTCTACTCCGTTGACGAGTGCTTCATAGACACGGCCCCCTACCTCCGGCTCTACGACATGACACCGCGTGAGCTCTCGTGGGCCCTCATGGCGGACGTGGAGCGCGAGACCAAGATCTGCGCCACCGCGGGGCTGGGCACCAACCTCTTTCTCTCCAAAGTCGCGCTCGACCTCATCGCCAAGCACGAGAGCGACCACACGGGTGTTCTCGACGAGGAGGCGTTCAGAAGGCGCGTCTGGCACCACCGGCCGATAACCGACATCTGGGGCATCGCGTCCGGAACGGCCCGCCGCCTGCTCAAATGGGGAGCGCGAGACCTTCACGGCGTCACGCGCATCCCCCCGAACGAGCTGCGATCGGAGTTTGGCGTCACGGCAAACACCCTCATCGACCACGCATGGGGGCGCGAATCCTGCACCCTCTCGCAGATAAAGTCCTACGAGCCCAGGGGGCACTCCATCTCAAACGGCCAGGTGCTCATGCGCGACTACGCCTTCGAGGAGGCGCTCGTGGTGCTGCGAGAGATGACGGACGCCTCGGCGCTCCAGCTCGTCGGGCGCGAGGAGGCCGCGAGCGGAATCTCCGTGTGGTGCGGGTACGCCTGGGACGATCTGGCGAGCGTGCCCGGGGCGTCCGCGGCGCGGCGCCTCCCCGCCCCCACCGACTCCCGGGAAGCCCTCTGGGACGCCGTCTCCCGCGCGTGGCACGAGGCGGTCGACCCCAGCCGCCCCATCCGGCGCGTGGGCATCGCCCTCACCGGGCTCGTGGGGGCCGCATCCGTCCAGGCACCGCTTTTTGGTCCCGGCAGACGGGCAGACGCCGAGCGCGCCCTCGCGCGGGCCGAGGCTCGGGCAAGAGACCGCTTTGGGAGCACAGCCGTCTTCCGCGGGGTTGACCTGCGGCCCTGCGCCACGGGCCTCGCGAGGGCCGAGCAGGTGGGTGGCCACCATGAGTGAGGCCAGGCCAGCGCGCGCCGCGCAGTTCCTGCCCTTTGCGGCACTCAGCGGCTACGCGGAGATGGTTCGGGAGACGGAGAGAGCTGCCGAGAATAACGGTGCAGGGGCGGCATTTGAAGGGCCGCCGGGCGAGAAGGGCGGCGCCCATGCAAGGCGGGACGCAGAGGGGGCCAACGGTGCGACCTGGGAAGCGAGGGCAGGCCACGGCGAAGGCTGGGACGACGCGGCACCGCGGCAGACGGGGCCGCACACCCTTGCCGGCACCAACGGGGTGCCGCTCAGGAGCGAGCGCACCTACCTCCGCGTGGTGTCCGAGGCCACCGAGGAGGGGGAGACGCGGCCAATCGAGGTCGTATGGCCAGATGGCAGGCGCTTCAAGGTCGTCTCGTCCACCCTGCTGCGTGACCTTGGGCGCTGGGAGCGCGGCACCAAGGTGCTCGCATGGGAAGTCACCTTCCGGCAACGCAACCGCTCGGAGGCGCGCAGGATCATCTGGTGGGAGCGAGGGAGGTGGTTTACGAGGCACACTGGCTGAGGGCCAAGGCGAGACCTCAGCGCGAGTTAGGCGAATCAGGCGGTCTGCGGGAGCAGGTCAAAGCGGTCGATGCTCATGATGACCTGCTCCACGTCAACGATGCCGAGCAACGTCACCACGCGGCGGCCGTCGACCCAGACCACGAGGTTCCTGAAGCCCGACTCCTTGCGCAGGCCAGACCACTCGAGACGATCGATTCGGTCGTAGTGCACCCAGACCTTGGGCCCAACGAACGGCGTGACCACCATGCAGTCGTCAAAGGTGGAGATGCGATAACGACAGAAGAAGCGCCAGATCACAAAGGAGGTAACGAGAAACGCGTCGAAGAACCCAAGCACGAGCACGACCCCGGCATGAAGCACGCCGATGTCGCAGAGCCAGGCCAGCAGCAGGCCGAGCGTGGCCATGAATGCCATAGCCAGCACAATGAGACGCGTGAATGAGACCGGCACGACGTAAGTGTCGTGGCGGCTGTGGTGCCGCTCGGAGATGCGCACGTTGCCAACGTGCTCGAGCACGAGGGCAACGGCGGGGATGGCTACCGCAATCGCAACGAGCAGCGCCTCGGCCATCGGCTACTCCCCGGAGACGGCGAACTTGGCAACGAGGCGCTCGAGCAGGTCGACCGTGAGCTCGAGGCTGAGCACCGGCACGAACTCGCGCACGGAGTGGGCGTTGTATCCACCTGTGGCGATGTTGGGACAGGGCAGCCCGCGGAAGGTGAGCTGGGCGCCGTCGGTGCCGCCGCGCGCGGGCACGAGCACCGGTTCGATGCCAACCTCGCGGTTTGCCTCGAGGGCATAGTCGATGAGGCACTTCTCGGCATCGCCGAACTTCTCGGCCATGTTGCGATACTGCTCGCGGAAGCTCACCGTGACCGTGCCCTCGCCGTAGCGATCGTTGAGGAAGGCGGCGATGCGGCGGAAGGTCTCCTTGCGGGCGTCGAAGTCCGCAGCCTCAAAGTCACGCAGGATGTAGGAGAGCGTGACGTCGGAGGCGGTGCCCTCGATGTCGGTGGGGTGATAGAAGCCCTCGCGGCCCTCCGTGTGCTCGGGGCGCTCGAAGGCGGGAACAAGCTGCTGGAACTCGGATGCGACCGTAATGGCGTTGACCATGACGTCCTTGGCGCTGCCCGGGTGGACCATCACGCCGCGAACCGCAACCGTGGCTTCGCAGGCTGAGAAGCACTCGTAGTTGAACTCGCCGAGGGTCTCGCCGTCCACGGTGTAGCCCCAACGTGCGCCGAGAGCCTCGAGGTCGAGCAGCTCCGCGCCGTGGCCGATCTCCTCGTCGGGAACGAAGGCGGCCACGATCTTGGGGTGCGGCAGCTCAGGGTTGGCAACGAGGCGGGCGAGCAGCGCGCAGATCTCGGCCACGCCGGCCTTGTCGTCCGCAGAGAGGAGCGTGGTGCCGTCGGAGCAGACGATGTCCTGACCCACAAACTGGGCGAGGTCGGGGACCTGGTCCGGCGTGGTCTGGACCGGCTCGCCGTCAACGACGCCGACAACGAGCGGGCCGCCCTCGTAGCGCACCACGTGCGGGCGCACGCCGGCGGCAGGGGCGTCGGGCGAGGAGTCGATGTGGGCGCAGAGCAGCAGCGCCGGGCACTTCTCGGCACCGGAGGAGGCGGGCAGGGTGCCCGTGACGTAGGCGTGCTCGTCCACGGCGACGTCCACGCAGCCGATCTCGCGGAGCTCGTCGCCCAGGTAGCGCGCCATCTCGTGCTGGCGCGGCGTGGACGGAGTGACGTCCATGTTGTCAGGGTCGGACTGGGAATCAACCTGCACATAGCGCATGAAGCGCTCAAGAACGTCTGACATGCTGCCTCCTCGAACGTATTTCTCGCTTGCCAGTCTATCGCAACCCACCTGTCAAATGGGGACAGGTACAAAACGCCAGGTAAAACCTGCCAAAAGTCGCCCCCACTTTTGGCAGGTTTTACCTTGCAATAGGGGACAGGTACATCTCCGCAGGTGAAGCCTGTCAAAAGTTCACGCGACTTTTGGCAGGTTTTACCTTGCCTTTTGTACCTGTCCCCATTTGACAGGTTACAATGGTGACAGCGAGGATGGGGGGGCGCCATGTCGGATAACAGCGGCCAGCGCAGAGATAATCGTCAACCGCATCCGCGGGGCAAGGCAGCTCCCGCGAGAGGAGCGGGCCAGCGCCGACGCGGCACTCCTCCCCGCACCTCGACCACCGCACGTCCGACGTCCCCGCGGAAGGCATCCCAGCCGCAGGGCCAGAGAAGCCCCAAGCAATCCACGAACAGGACCCATCGCCGCAGCGCGCCACGGCCCAAGACGCTGCTCGTTGCGGCGGCCGCCCTCCTCGTCGTGGTCGTGGGAGCCTTTGCGCTGAAAGCCCTTCTCGCCCCCGGCGAGCCCTCCGCACCAGCCCCGGAGCCAAAAGGCCCCACCGAGGTCCACTTCGTAGCCGTGGGAGACAATCTCCCCGAGATGAAGATCGCCGCCTACGCGGACGCCCAAGCGGGCGAGACCGGCGACGGGGACTACGACTACCGACCGGTCTACGCGCAGGTCAAACCCATCATCGAGGCCGCCGACCTCGCCTACGTGAACCAAGAGACGCACCTCGGCGGGGATGACATCGGTCCGCGGGGCTATCCCTCGTTCAACACCACCGACCAGATGGCGGACGCCATCGTGGACACGGGCTTTGACCTCGTGGCCTCTGCGTCCAACCACTCCTACGACTGGGGTTACTTCGGCGCCAACGACCACTCGCGCGAGGTGTGGAACCAGCAGCCGGTCGTCTTCACCGGCACCGCCTCCAACGCCGAGGAGGCCGCCGAGCTAGCCCTCATCGAGAAGAACGACATCACGTTTGCACTTCTCGACTACACCTACGGCGTCAACGGATACGAGCGCGAGGACCTTCCCGACTACGCTGTGAACTTCATCGACAAGGACCGCATCGCAGACGACGTGGCCCGCGCACAGGAGATGGCGGACGTCGTGCTCGTGGCCATGCACTGGGGCACCGAGAACCTCATGGAGGCAGACGAGTACCAGACGGAGTACGCCCAGTACCTGGCAGATCTGGGAGTGGACGTGGTCCTCGGCTCGCACCCGCATGTCATTGGGCCCATGACCTGGCTGGAGGGCGAGGAGGGCAACCGCACGCTCGTGGCATACTCGCTCGGCAACTTTGTGGTAAACCACGACTCGCCGCAGGCAAAGAACCAGCTCGAGGGGATGCTGAGCTGCGACTTTGTACGCGAGGAGGAGGACGGCGAGGTGAGCATAGAGAACGTGGTCTGGACGCCGCTCGTGATGCACACCGACGGCAGCACCTTTGCCGTCTATCCCCTCAAGGACTACACGGACGAGCTTGCCGCCGCGAATCCTGTGCTCGCTGGGCTCGACGATCCCATCGCCTGGCTGCGCGACACGAGCACCCAGGTGGTCAACTCCCTCGGCAACGACTTCACAATCGACGCCTAGCCCAACCTGTCAATTGGGGACAGGTACAAAAGCGCAGATAAAACCTGCCAATATTCTGCGGCACTTTTGACAGGTTTCACCTGGCAATCCGTACCCGTCCCCTTTCACCAGATAAAACCTGCCAAAGTCTGCGGCACTTTTGACAGGTTTCACCTGCGAATCTGTACCTGTCCCCTTTTGACAGGTTAGTCGACGCTGGCGTGGGAGCGAATCTCGGCCAGACGGGCGCGCTGCTCGGCAGAGAGCGGGATGCCGTAGTCCTCGCCGAGCGTGGGGTCGTCGGGGTTCTCCAGCTTGAAGCCGCCGCGGTTGTTGCGGAAGTTCTCCTTGGCCACGGAGATCATGAGCTTGATGCGGTTGAGCTGGTTGACCTCGGAGGCGCCGGGGTCGTAGTCCACGGCAACGATGTTGCTCTCCGGGTGCATCTGGCGCAGGCGCTTGATGACGGACTTGCCCACCACATGGTTGGGCAGGCACGCGAACGGCGAGCAGCACACGATGTTGGGCGTGCCGGTCTCGATGAGGTCGCACATCTCGGCCGTGAGCAGCCAACCCTCGCCCATCGTGTTGCACAGCGACAGCACCTGCTCGGCCTTGCCTGCCAGCTCGAAGATGTCCGGGTAGGGCTGGAAGCGCGTGGTCTTCTCGAGCATCTTGTTGATGGGCTCGCGGAAGGCCTCGATGAACTTGATGCCCGCCAGGTGCGAGAGGCGGCTCGTGGCCTTGGTGCCCAGCTCAGCGTTGGTGTTGATGGCGTTGGTCATGCCAAAGAGGAAGAAGTCCACCAGTCCGGGCACGTTGGCCTCGCAGCCCTCCTGCTCGATGACCTTGACCACCTGGTTGTTGGCCGTGGGATGGAACTTGACCAGAATCTCGCCCACCACGCCCACACGCGGCTTGGAGCGGTCGTTCACGAGCGGCAGCGCCTCGAAGGCGTCAATCGTACGCTGGCAGAGGTCGTAGAAGCGGCTGCGCCCTCCGCCCACGATCACGCCCTTGGCGTCCGCCATCATGCGCTCGTAGAGCGCGTCTGCAGCGCCGGCCTCGGCCTCGTAGGGGCGCACGCGGTAGAGCAGCTGCATAATGAGGTCGCCGTAGAGAAGAGAGTACACGGCCTTGATGAGCAGGCCGGGGTCCTTGAAGACGTTGAAGCCGGGGTTCTTCTCGTCCAGGCCGGAGGCCGCGGTGAGGCTGATCACCGGGATCTCCGGGTGGCCGGAGTCCTTGAGCGCCTTGCGGATGAGGGCGATGTAGTTGGTGGCACGGCAGCCGCCGCCGGTCTGGGTGATGATGACGGCCAGGCGCGAGAGGTCGTACTTGCCGGAGAGCACCGCCTCCATGATCTGGCCCGTGACCAGGATCGAGGGGTAGCAGATGTCGTTGTTCACGTACTTGAGGCCGGCCTCAACGGCGCCCTGGTCAACGGAGGGCAGCAGCACCACGTTGTAGCCGGAGCTGTTGAAGAGCTCCTCGATCAGCTCAAAGTGAATCGGCGCCATCTGCGGGACGAGGATCGTGTAGCCCGCCTTCTGCATCTCCTCGGTGTAGCGAACCTTCTCGAAGGCGGCGCTGGCGGCCTCGCGGTAGACCGGCACGCGACCCTCCTGCGTCTTGCGGGCGCGCTCGAGCGTGCCGTCAGCCAGACGCACGTCAACGGGCTCCACCTCGCGGACCTCGCCGCGGCTGGCGGCGCGGCGCAGCTCGTCGCGCTGCTCGGTGAGGGCGGCCATGAGCGAGCGGATGCGGATGCGCGCCGCACCCAGGTTGGAGACCTGATCGATCTTGAGGACGGTGTAGATCTTGCCGGAGGCCTCCAGGATCTCCTGAACCTGGTCTGTGGTCAGGGCGTCAAGGCCGCAGCCAAACGAGAAGAGCTGGATGAGGTCCAGGTCGTTGCGGGAGGCCACGAAGCGCGCCGCGCGGTAGAGGCGGCTGTGGAACATCCACTGGTCGATGACGCGGATGGGGCGCTCGGGCTTCATCTTGTGCGCGACGGAATCCTCGGTGAGCACGGCGAAGCCGAAGGAGTGCACGAGTTCGGGGATCGCGTGGTTGATCTCCGGGTCGTTGTGGTAGGGGCGGCCGGCCAGCACGATGCCGTGGGCGTCGTGCGCCTCGATCCAGCGCAGGGCCTCGTCGCCGGCGCGGTGCATGGCGTCCTTGAACTGGACGTCAGCCTCCCAGGCGGCATTGACGGCCTCGTCGATCTCCCTGCGGGTGATGTGGGACCCGCGCACGCGGCCGCGGCCCTCGGCGGCGTCCGCCTCGCGCTGCACGCTCACGAGCTCGTAGAGGCGACGCTTGAGCTCCTTCTTCTTGTCGTACGGGATGAACGGCGAGAGGAACTCGACCTTGGTGCCCTCCCCCAGCTCGTCCACGTTGAGGCCGAGCGCCTGCGGGTAGCTCATGACGATCGGGCAGTTGTAGTGGTTCGTGGCACCCTCGTCCTCCTGGCGCTCCCAGCGGATGCAGGGCATCCAGATGAAGTCGGGATCCTTCTCGAGGAGGTTCATGATGTGGCCGTGGGAGAGCTTGGCCGGGTAGCACACGCTCTCGGACGGCATGGACTCGATGCCGGCGTCGTAGGTCTTGGCAGAGGTCTGGTCCGAGAGCACCACCGAGAAGCCCAGCTTGGTGAAGAACGCATGCCAGAACGGGTAGTTCTCGTACATGTTGAGCGAGCGCGGGATGCCCACCGTGCCGCGCGGGGCCTCCTCGGGGTCCAGCACCGGGCGGTCGAAGAGCAGCTTGTTCTTGAACTCAAAGAGGTTGGGGGCGTCGTTCTTCTTGGCCTTGGAGCCGCCCGCGCCCTTCTCGCAGCGGTTGCCCGTGATGAAGCGACGGCCGCCGCCAAAGTCGTTGATCGTGAGCAGGCAGTTGTTGGAGCAGCGCCCGCAGTGGACGTTGGTGTGCTTGACCTGCAGATTGTCGATCTCCTCGCGGCTGAGCAGCTGCGAGGTGCCGTACTTGCCGGCGCGGTCGCGGGCGAGAAGGGCGGCGCCGTAGGCACCCATGCAGCCCGCGATGTCCGGGCGGATGACGTCGCGGCCGGTGAGCTTCTCAAAGGCGCGAAGCGTGGCGTCGGACATGAAGGTGCCGCCCTGGACCACGCACCACTGGCCGATCTCGTCAAAGTCGCGCAGCTTGATGACCTTGAAGAGGGCGTTCTTGATGACGGAGTAGGACAGGCCCGCCGCCACGTCGCCGATGGTCGCGCCCTCCTTCTGCGCCTGCTTGACGCGGGAGTTCATGAAGACGGTGCAGCGGGAGCCAAGGTCGACGGGGCTCTTGGCACCCACGGCCGCCTGCGCAAACTCCTGCACGGTCATGCCCATGGACACGGCAAAGCTCTCGATGAAGGAGCCGCAGCCCGAGGAGCACGCCTCGTTGAGCATGATGTGCTCGATGACGCCGTCCTTGACCTGCAGGCACTTCATGTCCTGGCCGCCGATGTCCAGGATGAACTGCACGTCCGGGACAAAGGCCTTGGCGCCGCGCAGGTGGGCGACCGTCTCGATCTCACCGGAGTCGGCGCGCAGGGCCTCGATGAGGATCTGCTCGCCGTAGCCGGTGGTGGTCACGTGACCGATGGTGCAGCCCTCGGGCAGACGGTCGTAGATACCGTCCATGATGTGGCGCGCGGTGCCGATGACGTCTCCGTTGTTGTTGCCGTACCAGGTGTAGAGCAGCTCGCCGCCCTCGCCCACCACGGCACACTTCATCGTGGTGGAGCCGGCGTCGATGCCGATGAACACACGGCCGCGGTACGTTGCCAGGTCGCCCTTGGGGACCACCTGCTTGTCGTGGCGCTCCTTGAACTCCTGATAGTCCTTCTCGCCGTCGAAGAGCGGCTCGAGGCGGGCGACCTCGGAGCCCTGGGTGTCCTTGAGGTTCTCCAGGAGCTCGATCACCTCGTCGAAGGTGACGTACTTCTCTGACTCGCCGGCGAGCGCCGCGCCCGTGGCCACGAAGAGGTGCGCGTTCTCGGGGACGATGCGGTGCTCCTCGTCGAGGTCCAGCGTGAGGTAGAAGCGGTTGCGGAGCTCCGAGAGGTACTGGAGCGGGCCGCCGAGAAACGCCACGTAGCCGCGGATGGGGTGGCCGCACGCGAGGCCCGAGACCGTCTGGTTTGCCACGGCCTGGAAGATGGAGGCGGCGATGTCCGCCGGCTTGGCGCCCTCGTTGAGCAGCGGCTGGACGTCTGACTTGGCGAAGACGCCGCAGCGGGAGGCGATGGGGTGGATCTGCGTGGCGCCCTTGGCGAGCTCGTTCAGACCCGCGGCGTCTGTGTGCAGCAGGCTCGCCATCTGGTCGATGAAGGCGCCCGTGCCGCCGGCGCAGGTGCCGTTCATTCGCTGTTCGATGCCGTTGTCGAAGTAGATGATCTTAGCGTCCTCGCCGCCCAGCTCGATGGCGCAGTCCGTCTGGGGGATGAGCGTCTCCACGGCGCGCTTGGAGGCGATGACCTCCTGGACAAACTCAAGGCCCAGCCAGTTGGCGAGGAGCATGCCGCCGGAGCCGGTGATGGAGACGCGCATGGGCGCGGTGCCGATCACCTTGCGCGCGCGGGCGAAGAGCCCCTTAGCCGTGGCGCGGATGTCCGTGTGGTGACGCTCGTAGTTGGCGTAGACGAGGTTGTCGTTGTCGTCGATGACGGCGAGTTTGACCGTGGTGGAGCCCACGTCGATGCCCAAGCGCAGGTGGGCGTGGCCAAAGTCCGTTGGATGCGCCGGGGAGAGCTCGGCGCCGTCCGCGCGCAGCTCAAGTGGCTTGCGCGCGCTCTTCTCGGCCTGGATGGAATCTGCGGTCTTGGTCATCAGTTGTCCTCCTCGGAGCACATCGCGGCAACGGCGAAACTGGGAATGTCGAGGTCGATGGGATTGTCGTAGAGGTCGCCCGGGCGCACGAACATGAGCGCGGTCATGAGGCAGGCCATCGTATGGACGCTCTCCCTCATGCCGCCGTCGAGCCAGCGCAGAAGCACGCCGCCCTCGGCGGAGATGCAGAAGGTGAGGTAGTAGTCAAAGAGCGGGCCCAGGGCGCGCAGGTCTAGGCCCTCGAGGGCGCGCACG
>CASFQX010000036.1 GCA_949296375.1 uncultured Olsenella sp. | reverse complement strand
GCGAAGTTGGGCACGAAGGCCACCTTGATCTTGTCGTTGACGCGCGGGTCGTTGTTGATCACGTCGGCGACGGAGTTGATGAGGCGGATGACCTCCTTGGCAAAGGTGTAGCTCTGGGCAGCCTTGCCGGAGAAGATGAACGCCGTCGGGCGCGGGCTGTAGTTCGGGTCGGAGAGAATGCGGTTGTAGACCTGGAGCACCTTGAAGACGTTGAGAAGCTGGCGCTTGTAGGCGTGGAAGCGCTTGACCTGAACGTCAAAGACCATGTTGGTGTCAAGCTCAACGCCGGAGGTCTCCTTGATGTAGGCGGCAAGGCGCTCCTTGTCGGCCTTCTTGGCGGCCTCCATGCCGTCGAGGAAGCTCGCGTCGTCCTCGAAGGGCAGGAGCTTCTCGAGCTCCATGGCGTCGTTCATCCAGCCGTCGCCGATGGCCTCGGTGATGAGCTTGGAGTAGGCCGGGTTGGCCTCGGCGAGGAAGCGACGGTGCGTGACGCCGTTGGTCTTGTTGTTGAAGCGGTGCGGCATCATCTCGTAGAACTCGTGGAACACGCTGTCCTTGAGAATCTGCGTGTGCAGGGCGGAAACGCCGTTCACCGAGTGCGAGAAGATGATCGAGAGGTTGGCCATGCGGACCTGGCCGTCCCAGAGGATGGCGGTCTTCTGCAGGACGTCCGTCCAGTTGCCGTCGTTGGGCGAGAGGTGCGTGGCGAGGTTGTCGCGGTAGCGACGATCCACCTCGTCGATGAACATGTAGAGGCGCGGCAGGAGGTTGCGGAAGGTGTTGATCGGCCACTTCTCCAGAGCCTCGGGCATGACCGTGTGGTTGGTGAAGGAGATGGTCTCCTTGGCGACCTTGTAGGCGAGGTCGAAGTCCATGCCCTTCTCGTCAACGAGGATGCGCATGAGCTCGGGGCCGCACATGGCGGGGTGCGTGTCGTTGGTGTGGACGCACACGTGCTCGCCGAGGTGCTCCCAGTCCGGGCCAAACTCGCGCTCGTAGGTGCGCAGGATGGTCTGGAGTCCGGCGGAGACGAAGAGGTACTCCTGCTTCAGGCGCAGCATGCGGCCGTGCTCGCCGGCGTCGTTGGGATAGAGGATCGTGGAGATGGCCTCGACGTCGGAGCGGAACTTGTTGGCGCGGGCGTAGTCACCGGCATTGAAGGCGTCGAGGTCGAAGTCCTCGGTGTAGGGCTCGGCGGACCACAGGCGGAGCTTGTTCACGACCTTGCCGCCATAGCCGATGATGGGCACGTCGTACGGCACGGCGCGAACAAGCTCGCCGCCCTCCTGGGTGAACCAGAACTTGCCGTTCTCCTCGTGACGGACCACCTGACCGCCAAAGCGCACCAGCACGGCGCTGCCGTCCTTGCGAGTCTCCCAGGGGAAGCCGTTGGCAAGCCAGTTGTCCGTGCGCTCGACCTGGCGTCCACCCTCAATGTACTGGCGGAACAGACCGTAGCGATAGCGCATGCCGTTGCCATAGCCGGCCATGCCCTCGTGGGCCATGGAGTCCAGGAAGCACGCGGCCAGACGGCCGAGGCCGCCGTTGCCGAGGCCCGGGTCGACCTCCTGGCGGCAGAGATCCTCGAGCGTGGAGCCCATCTCCTTGATGCCGTCGGCAACGAGGTCGCGGACGCCAAAGTTGATCAGGTAGTTGTCAAGCAGGGGACCGAGAAGGAACTCGAGGGAGAAGTAATAGACCTTCTTGGAGCCCTTGGGGTGGGACTCGGGGAAGATGGCGCGCCCCTTGTTGGCGATGAGCTCGGCGAGGGCGAAGTAGCGCTCGTGGTTTGCGAGCTCCTCGAAGGGGGTGCCGTAGCGGGCGAGGCAGGCGTCACGGTACTGCTCGATGAAGTCCTGCTCGTTCTCAAAGATCTTGCTGTCAGTCAAAACTACTCCTTGGATCGTGGCGACGGGGGGATTCCTCCTCGCAGACCTGTTGTGGCGAGGGGTCGTCGCGGCTTTCCCGTATGGGGCCGCCCGAGGGCGGCCCCGATAGATAAGCTTACTACTTTGCCGCGCTCTCCTTGGCGGCAGCGGGCTTCTTCGTCGCAGGCTTCGCGGTGGTCTTGGCCTTCGTCGCCGTCTTCTTTGCCGGGGCCTTTGCGGTCTTTGCCGCAGGCTTGGAGTCCTTCTCGGCAGCGGCGGCCTTCTTGGCCGCAGGCTTCTTTGCGGCGGGCTTCTTGGCGGCAGCCGTCTTCTTGGCCGGACGGCGCTGGGCGCCGGTGCGCTTGAGGATCATGCCGCCCAGCGGCGGGATGCGGACGACGATGGACTGCTCGCGGCCGTTCCAAGGCTCGTCCTGGCACTTGATCTTGCCGGAGTTGAGCACGCCCGAGCCGCCGAAGCGCTCGTCGTCGGTGTTGAAGAGCTCCTCGTAGACGCCCCACTCGGGCACGCCCATGCGGAAGTCCTCGCGCGCGTTGACGTCGAAGTTGATGAGGATGACCAGGTCCTCCTTGGGGTTGTTGCCCTTGCGGATGAAGGAGATGATCGACTGGTCCGCGTTGTCGGCGTCGATCCACTCAAAGCCCTCGGAGGAGAAGGCGCGCTGCCACAGGGTGGGGTGCTCGTTGTAGAAGCGGTTGAGGTGGCGGACAAAGCGCTGCTGGTGGCGGTGGGTATCGTACTGCTCGGCGAGGAAGTACTGGATGCCCTCGTAGTAGCGCCACTCGATGAACTGCGCGATCTCGTTGCCCATGAAGTTGAGCTTGCCGCCGGGGTGCGTCATCTGGTAGAACGCGAGCGCCCTCATGCCGGCGAACTGGCGCCAGTAGTCTCCGGGCATGCGCGTGATCAGCGAGCACTTGCCGTTGACGACCTCGTCGTGGCTGAGCGGAAGGATGAAGTTCTCGTTGAACTGATACATCGAGGAGAACGTGAGCATGCGATAGTTGCCGGGACGCCACGGGAAGTCGGTCTGCATGTAGTGCAGGGTGTCGTTCATCCAGCCCATGTCCCACTTGAAGTGGAAGCCCAGGCCGCCGTCCTCGGGCGGATAGGTCACGAGCGGCCAGGCAGTGGACTCCTCGGCGATCATCATGACGTCGGGGTGCTCCTGACCCATTACCGTGTTGGTCTGGCGGATGAAGGCGGAGGCGTCGAGGTCCTCCTCGGTGCCCTTCTCGTTGAAGCGCTTCTGGCCGGGGTCGTCGATGCCGAAGTTCATGTAGAGCATCGAGGAGACGCCGTCCATGCGGATGCCGTCAGCGTGGAAGCGCTCGGCCCAGAAGAGGGCGTTGGAGACGAGGAAGCTGCGGACCTCACCGCGGCCATAGTGGAACTGGTGGGTGTTCCAGTTGGGGTGAATCTTGTGCTCGTAGAGCATCTGGCCGTTGAAGTTTGCCAGGCCCTCGGAGTTGGCGCAGAAGCCGCCGCAGACCCAGTCAAAAATCACGCCGATGCCGGCCTCGTGGCAGACGTCGATGAAGTGCATGAACTGCTTGGGGTTGCCGTAGCGGGAGGTGGCGGCGTAGTAGCCCGTGGGCTGATAGCCCCAGGAGCCATCGAAGGGGTGCTCGTTGACGGGCATGATCTCGATGTGGGAGTAGCCCATCTCCTTGACGTACTCGACGAGCTCGTCGGCGAGGTCGTCGTAGGAGTACATCACGCCGCGCTGCGCGGGGAACGGATCGCCGGGGCCGGGGTAGGTGCCGTCCTCGCGGGGCTCGCCCTGGGGCTCGTCGCCGTGACGGCGCCAGCTGCCCAGGTGAACCTCAAAAATGTTGAGGGGCTCGGCAAACATGTCGCGCTTGGCGCGTGACTTCATGTAGGCGCCGTCGCCCCACTCGTAGCCATCAAGGTCAAAGGTGCGCGACGCCGTGCCCGGGACCTTCTCGGCGTAGAAGCCGTACGGGTCGGCCTTGTAGAGCTTGCGGCCGTCGTTGCACTCGATGAGGTACTTGTAGAGGGCCCCCTCCTCGATGCCGGGAACAAAGCCCTGCCAGATGCCACCGGACTCGGACGCATGAAGCGGGGTCGCCGTCTCGTCCCAACCGTTGAAGTCGCCGATGACGTGGACGCTTTTCACGTCGGGTGCCCAGACGGCAAAATGGAAGCCGTGGGTGCCGTCGTCGGTGACGGCAGGGTGAGCGCCCATCTTCTCGTAGCTCTTGTACCACTCGCCGCGAGCGAAGAGGAACAGGTCGTCGTTGCTCAGGTAGAGGGTGCTGTCGAGAGTCTCCATGTCTCACTCCTCGGTGGTCTGGCACCGCGCCTCTCGCGCGGCCCTTTCGCTGCACAGAGCATGCACGCAGAACAACACTCATTTTGAGCGTTTCGTCAACTTGCTGTCCACGAAAAAACCGTGAGTGTACGCGACAAGGCGGCGAGCAGGACGCAGGGGTGGAACCCTTCTCGCAGCGACGCCTTCCGCCAACTGCGCTTAGGGTTTGACGCGGTTGGAGGTCTGGGACGCGCAGGGCGCTTAGGGATCGGAGCGACTGGAGGGTTGGCGCGCGGGCGCGCTTAGGGAACGCCCCCGTTGGAGGGCCGCGGCGCCGCGGCGCTTAGGGAGCGCCCCCGTTGGAGGGCCGGCGCGCGGGTGCGCTTAGGGAACGCCGCGGTTGGAGGGTTCTTCTCGCCAGGTTGCCCTTCTAGGCCTCCGACGGCGGGAATCCTTAAGCGCGATGGGGCTCCCGCCCTCCAATAGGGACAAAGCCTAAGCGCTGCGCGAGAAGCGCCCTCCAACGGGGGCGTTCCCTAAGCGCGGACAGGCTCTTGTCCTCCAACGGGAGTGAATTCTAAGCACCATGCGAAAAGGGCTCTCCAACGGCCAATTACCGTAAGCATTCAACCGTGCGCGGCGCTCAATCATCGGATGATTGCCCGATGCCCCGCGCCCAGCCCGTCACCCACTCACCCCGAAGCTGGGTCGTCGCACGGCAGGCGGTGGAAGTTCCTCCGCAAGCGTGCCCATATGATTATATCTATGATATTTGTTCGTTATTCTCGCACCGATGTTTTCCTGGCAATACGCCATCTTGGGATAGTTTGATGCAGACTCGCGTCAGCCTGGCGAGAGAGAGTTTCTTTTCTCGTTCTCACCCCTCGCCGCAAGGCCTACGGTCTTGTCATGGGACTCTTTCTCTCGCATACAACGGCCCTTGAGACGCTGAGAAGCTGGAACCTTCGACACCGCCTCGCAAGGGGAGAACGCTGTGACGCGCCCGTCCCTACGGCCCTGCCCGCCGAGAAGGACCTCGAGCGGATAACCCTCCGCGTGCCCACCCTTACCACGCCGGACCGGCCGATTGAGGTCGTCGTCTCCACGGGACATTCCGGAGCGCGGGCGAATGGCATGTTCGCACATGTCACCAAGGCGCCACTGCCCGCCGGGTCTGCGGTTCCAATCTCCGATGACGTGGTCTGTTCCTCCCCTGAGCTGGTGGCGGTTCAGATGGCGCCCTCTCTCACGCTGCTCGAGCTTCTCTGCCTGCTCTCTGAATTGCTGGGTCTCTACGCAATCTGCCCCGAGGCAGAGGGCGGGATGTTTGAGCGCTCCGCACCCCTCACCACGCCGGAGCGGCTGGGCGCATACCTCGACACGCTGGGGCCTCGGCCAGGGGTGGGGCTGGTGCGCCACGCGTTGGCCCAGGCGTGCGTTCGGTCGGGCTCTCCGCGCGAGACCAAGCTGGCACTGCGCCTCTCGCTGAGGCCGGGTCTCGGAGGGTACGGTCTTGGCCTGCTCGCGATGAACGAGCCTGTTGTGGTGGAGCGCATATATGACCCCGCCGACACCGGCATCAGGCGGCCGGACATTTTGGTAGGAAGACCGCGTGAGGTCGCCCTCTCGGGAGCAGCCCTCTTTGTTGCCGTTGAATACAACGGGAGGCATCATGACCTACCCGCCCGCATCGCGCAGGACGCCAACCGAAGCAACGAGCTCCGCGCGCGAGATATCCCCGAGTATGTTGTGAGGCGTGAGCAGTACGACGATCTCGACTATATGGACGGCCTTGTCGAACGCATACGCAAGAACCTCGGGCTCCCCCGGATCGGGATGACGAAGGAGATGGCGTCGGAGAGACGGCGCCTCCGTCAGAGACTCTACGAGGAGCTCGAGCATATCGATGGGATTCACTGGAACGGACGCGCACGCGAGAAGGAACGCGAGCGATGGGCAGGCTCACCTGACGAGACGTTGCGGGCAGAGGAGGTAGTTCCCGTAGAGGCGTATGGCCTGACGTAGCGACGGACGCGCAGGGCGCTTAGGGATTGAAGCGACTGGAGGGTTGGCGCGCGGATGCGCTTAGGGAACGTCGCGGTTGGAGGGCCGCGGCGCCGTGGCGCTTAGGGAACGCCCCCGTTGGAGGGCAAGAGCCTGTCCGCGCTTAGGGAACGCCGCGGTTGGAGGGTTCTTCTCGCCAGGTTGCCCTTCTAGGCCTCCGACGGCGGGAATCCTTAAGCGCAGACGGGCCGCAGGCCTCCAACCGAGCTGATCCTTAAGCGCGGACGGGCCGCGGGCCTCCAACCGAGCCGATCCCTAAGCGCAACCGCGCGCCGGCCCTCCAATGGGGGCAATGCCTAAGCGCAAGCTCGCGCGGCGCACGAAAGAGGCCCGCCGGAGCCGAAAAGGCGCCGACGGGCCGAACTCGCAGCAATGCGGTCCCGAAGCAGTCCTAGTAGTTGATCGCCTGCTCCTCGAAGTAGGCCTTGGGGTGGTTGCAGACCGGGCAGACCTCGGGGGCCTCGGCGCCCACGTGCAGGTGACCGCAGTTGCGGCACTTCCACACCTTGACGCCCTCGCGGGCGAAGACCTCGCCCTTCTCAACGCGCTCGGCAAGCTTGAGGTAGCGCTCCTCGTGGTGCTTCTCCACCTCGCCGACCATGCGGAACTTGGCAGCGATCTCGGTAAAGCCCTCGGCCTCGGCCGTCTCGGCAAAGCCCTTGTACATGTCGGTCCACTCGTAGTTCTCGCCCGCCGCGGCGTCCTTGATGTTGGTCAGGGTGTCGGGCACCTCGCCGCCGTGGAGGTACTTGAACCAGAGCTTGGCGTGCTCCTTCTCGTTGCCGGAGGTCTCGGTGAAGATCGCGGAGATCTGCTCGTAGCCCTCCTTCTTGGCCTTGCTCGCGTAGTAGGCGTACTTGTTGGTCGCCTGGGACTCGCCGGCGAAGGCAGCCTCGAG
>CASFQX010000035.1 GCA_949296375.1 uncultured Olsenella sp. | reverse complement strand
TATGCTCGCCCCGCTCATCAGTATGGGAAGCAGTATCAGCGTCAGAAAGGCGATCATCAGTCTTGTTTTCAGCTTCATCGTACACATCCTCCAGAAAAAGTATAGCATGAAAAAGGGCGCTCCACATCAAAGCGCCCATAAACTTTTCTAAAATTTTTATAAATACTTTTTCAATTCTTCTGCTTTATCTGTTTTCTCCCATGGGAGCTCCACATCCGTGCGGCCAAAGTGTCCATAAGCCGCCGTCTGTTTGTAGATGGGGCGTCTCAGATCCAGCATGCGGATGATACCTGCCGGACGCAGATCGAAGTTCTCGCGGATCATCTCCACCAGCTTCTGATCGCTGATCTTTCCCGTCCCGAATGTGTCAACCATAATGGATGTGGGATGTGCTACACCGATAGCATAGGACAGTTGAATCTCACATTTCTTCGCCAGTCCTGCTGCCACAATATTCTTCGCCACATAACGGGCCGCATAGGCCGCGGAACGGTCCACCTTGGTGCAGTCCTTGCCGGAGAAGGCACCGCCACCGTGGCGGCCCATGCCGCCGTAGGTGTCCACGATAATCTTGCGGCCGGTGAGGCCGGTGTCGCCCATGGGGCCGCCCACCACAAAGCGCCCGGTGGGGTTCACGTAGATCGTGGCGTTGTCCCACGCGATGCCCGCGGCGTCCAGAACTGGAGCGATCACGTGCTCCACCATGTCCTCGCGCACGGTGTCCATGCTCGCGATGGCAGCGTCGTGCTGCGTGGAGACCACCACGGCCGTAACCTCCACGGGCTTGTCGTCCTCGTAGCGCACGGTCACCTGAGTCTTGCCATCCGGGCGCAGGTACGGCACCGTGCCGTCCTTGCGCACGGCGGACAGGCGCTCGGCCATGCGGGATGCCAGGTAGTGCGGCATGGGCATGTAGACGTCCGTCTCGTCAGTGGCGTAGCCAAACATCATGCCCTGGTCGCCCGCGCCCACGAGGTCGATCGGGTCCGTGGTGCGGCCGGCCTGCGCGTCGTAGGACTCGTCCACGCCGGCCGCGATGTCCGGGCTCTGCTCGTGGATCATGTTGATCACGCCGCAGGTCTCGGCGTCAAAGCCGTACTTGGCGCGGTCGTAGCCGATGCGGCGAATCACGTCGCGCGCGATCGTCTGGACGTCGAGGTACGCCTCGGTGCGCACCTCGCCGGCAACCACCACGGTGCCCGTGGTCACAAAGGTCTCGCACGCGCAGCGGACGTTGTCCACGTTGGCGGGGGCGCCGCTCGGGGCGACGTAGCCTTCGGCCTGGAGCTGGGCCTCCTTGGCGAGAAGCGCGTCCAGGATGGCGTCCGAGACCTGGTCGCAGATCTTGTCCGGGTGGCCCTCGGTCACGCTCTCGGAGGTGAAGAGGTAGTTGCGCGGTGCGGTGGAACGAGTCGTGGTGGTCATGGTTGTCCTTTCTACGATTCCGGCGGCCGTTACCATTCCGCCGGCTAGCCCATACATGATACCCACGCAATCGCGCGCGGCAACGGGTCGGGCGCAACCCTCACGTCTTGGGCACTTCTCGGTTGTGATTAGTGGGCTGCCAGGGTTTCTCGCCGACCCTTCTCGCCGACGCACCAGCACGACCTCAGGGCTTTTCTCGCCATCCGTTCCCGAGCGTCGGTAACAATAACACGCAGAATTGACTTTTTTCGAAAAACGTTCGTGTAGATATATATTGTTGAAGGTAATTCTGCGTGTTATTGGGAGTCGGCAAGAGATGGCAACCCAGCGAAGAGCCGGGCGAGAAGAACCTGCAGCCCAATAACGGCAAACCGGCATTCAGCGAGTTTCAAGCCCTGTGGCAACCCGAAGGATTTCCGGACGATAAGAGCGCCGGACAGCAGAGCGAGCCCCGCGCGCGGGAAGAACCCTCCCCATATGCCGCTCGACAGGAGGGTCCGCCATGCGCGCCTCGCTCAGAATCTTTGCTCGCGACCTCAGGCGCCTGGTCACAAACCCAGCCGCCCTCGTGATCGCTCTCGGCGTGTGCCTGCTCCCCTCGCTCTACGCCTGGGTGAACATCCTCGCCAACTGGGACCCGTACGAGAACACCTCGGGCGTCCCGGTGACCGTGACCATCGAGGACGCGGGCGCGGACGTCCCCGGCATGGGCCGGCTCAACGCCGGCGCCATGATCCGCGAGGAGCTCGAGAAGAACCACCAGCTCGACTGGACCTTCGTTGACGAGGCGGACGCGCTCGACGGCGTGCGCTCGGGGCGCTACTACGCCGCCTTCGTCATCCCCAGAGACTTTACCGCCACACTCGCAGGCGTACTCGACGGCCATCCTGAGCAGGCGCGCATTGCCTACTACGTGAACGAGAAGGCCAACGCCGTGGCACCCAAGGTCACAGACACCGGAGCCACCACGCTCGAGGATCAGATCTCGAGCGAGTTTGTCTCCGTGGCGGGGACTGCCGTCACCGAGCGCCTGCAGGCGGCGGCGGGCGGCGCGTCGAAGAACGCAGATGCGGCACGGGCGGGTGCCGAGAGCACGCTCCGCACCGCCCAGGATGACCTCGATGCCCTCGCGCAGGGGCTCGACGACGCCCGCGGCACCATCTCCGCAGCGCAGAAGGCCGCCAGCTCCGCGCGAGACACTCTCTCCACTGCGAGAACCGCGGCGGACGGCCTGTCCTCGAGTATCGATGCCGCCCTCTCCGGCCTCGCGGACGCCCGCTCCGAGGCGGGCGGGCTCACGAGCGCCGCGGGAGACGCCCTCGCCTCCGCGTCCTCCACGCTCGCCGGACTCTCCTCCACCGCGAGCCATGACGTCTCGGAGATCGCTGCGGACGCCGGCTGGGCCCAGGGCAAGCTCGACGCCGCCATCTCCGAGATGCGCGCTGCGGACGGCACCATCTCCGGCCTGCGCTCCTCCCTCGAGTCCGCGCGGGACACTGTTGCTGCGCTCGAGCCCACAACGGAAGCCGGCCGCGCGCTTCAGCAGCGGCTCCTCGCGGACCTGAACGAGCAGATCTCCTCACTCGAGCAGCTCTCCGAGGCCCAGGCGTCCCGTCTCGACGACCTCCAGCGCACCTCGGACGCACTCGCGGCGGGCGTAGACGCAACGCGCGATCTCTCCGGCGAGGTCGACAACGCCGTCCAGGCGAGCGACGCCGCCCTCCTCCAGCTCCGGGACGACTTCGCTCGCACCGTGGCACCCCAGCTTGCCTCCGCACTCGACGCCCTCGGCGACAAGGGAGGTCGACTCGCGGGCGGCGCGGCGGCGCTCGTCCCGATGATCGAGCAGGCAGACGGCACGCTCGCAGCCCTCGAGGACCTTCTCGCCCAGGCGGACCGCACGCTCGAGAGCGGCACGGACTCCCTGCGAACGGCCGCCGACCAGCTGGGTGGCCTCGCCGACGACCTCGCCGCCGTCCAGAGCGCGGAGTCCCTTCCCGCCGTGGCGGACGTGCTCGCGCTCGACCCGCAGGCCACCGGCAGCGCCCTCGGCTCCCCCGCAACTCTCGTCGACGAGGCCGTCTTCCCGGTGGCCAACTACGGCTCCGGCGTGGCGCCCTTCTACACCAACCTCGCCCTCTGGGTAGGCGGCTTCGTCCTCGTAGCAGTCTACAAGCTCGAGGTCGACCGCTCCGAGCTCGGCGGCATTGACCCCACGCCCACGCAGGCGTTCTTTGGCCGCTGGCTCCTGTTCGCGCTTCTCGGCCAGGTGCAGGCGCTCGTCTGCTGCGTGGGAGACGTGGCGCTTGGCGTGCAGTGCGTCTCGCCGGCGGCCTTCGTTTTCTCGGGCATGGTGGCCTCCGGCGTCTACGTGCTTCTCGTCTACGCGCTCGCCGCCGCCTTCAGGCACGTGGGCAAGGCCCTGGCCGTGCTCCTCGTGGTGCTGCAGATTCCCGGGGCGTCCGGCCTCTACCCCATCCAGATGCAGCCGGCGTTCTTCCGCGCCCTGGAGCCCTGGCTGCCTTTCACCTACGGCATCGGCGCCATGCGCGAGGCCGTGGCCGGCTTCTATGACGGCGCCTACGCGCGCGACCTGCTCACGCTCGCGCTCTTTGTGGTACCGGCGCTGCTCATCGGCGTCGCGGCGCGCCGGCGCCTCCTCGGCGTGAACGCCCTCTTCGACCGGCGCCTCGGAGAGACGGACCTTCTCGTCACCGAGCATGACGCCACCGGCGAGCGCCAGGGGCGTCTCGCGCTCGTGCTGGACGCGCTCGCCACCTCTCCCGCGCATCGCGAGGAGTTCCTTGCCCGAGCGGCGCGCTTCGAGCTGGCCTACCCCGCGCGGGTGCGTCGCGGCCTTCGGGCGCTCCTTGCCGTCCCGCTGGCACTGCTCGCGCTGATGCTGCTGCACCCCGGACGCTTTGAGGTGCTGGTGGCGTGGGTCGTGGCACTCATGGCGGCGAGTGGCTACCTCATTGGCCTCGAGTACCTGCGAGAGAGCCTCCGCGAGCGGGCGGGCATAGCGCGCCTGGACGCGGACCAGCTCATGACGCTCGCGCGCAGCGAAGGCGGCGCCGGCGTAAGCAACGACGCGTCCACGGCGCCCTCCCCCGCGACCAACGAACCAGACACCAGCGAAAGGCCCGACGAGAAGAGCAGCGAGGAAGCAAGATGAGCAAGATCCTGGGGTTTCTCGCCCGTGATCTGCGGCACCTGCGCTCGGGCGCGATCGTGGCAGTGGTTTTGGCGGGCATCGTGGCGGTGCCCTCGTTCTACGCGTGGTTCAACATCGCCGGCAGCTGGGACCCCTACGGCAACACGGGCAACGTGCACGTAGCCGTGGCCAACGAGGACGAGGGCGCGGGCACCGCGCTCCTGCCGTGGCGCGTGAACGTGGGCGAGCGCGTGGTGGGCGAGCTGCGTGCCACCGACTCCATCGGCTACGTGGTGACCTCGAAGGAAGACGCCCTCGAGGGGGTGCGCTCTGGCGAGTACTACGCCGCGATCGTGATCCCGCCGGAGTTCTCGCGCGACGTGCTGAGCGCGCTTTCCGCGGACCCCGTCCAGGCGCGGGCGCTCTTCTACCAGAACGAGAAGGCAAACCCCATCGCCGCTATCGTGACGGACAAGGCTTCGAGCGCGGTGCGCGCGCAGATTGACCGGGGCTTTGCCGAGGCCGTGGTGGGAGCGGGCACGGGCGCCCTGCAGGAGCTCGGCAACAACCTCGATGACGACGCGCTTGCGGGCGTGGCGGCGCGCCTGGACGACGCCCTGGTCGCCGCGACGAGCGGGCTCGAGGGCGCCGCGGACGACCTGAGGGGCTTCTCGGCACTTCTCGACTCCACGAGCACGCTCGTGGGAAGCGGCGTGCAGACGGCTGACGCGGCGCTCGCACCGGCGGGCGACGTGGGCAATACCCTGGACGAGGCCGCCTCCGGGCTTGACGATGCCGCCTCTGCGGTGGGCGGGGCGCAGGAGTCGATTGAGGGGGCATTGGGGCAGGCGGCGGACGGCCTCGATGACGTGGAGGCCGCGATCGACGACGTGCTCGACGCGGCTGGGGCGCAGACGGCAGAGGTGCGCAAGGGGCTCGTCTCGGCGAAGGCGGCGGTAGACGCCCAGATAGATACCCTCGGGCGCCTCGCTGACGCCCTCGAGGGGCAGGTTGAGCTCACGCGCGAGTTCCAGGAGTCGTTTGCGGAGGGCACGCCGGAGTCCGATGCCGCGGGCGGCGCCCTCGACGTCACCTCTGGGCTGAAGGACCGCGTGGACCAGGTGCTCTCCGAGATGCGCGAGCTTTCCGACCAGCTCGGCGAGACGATCGGCGACTTGGACGCCGGCACCGCGGACGCGAAGGACGCCCATGACACGCTGGCCCAGCTCGTGGAAGACGCGAGAAGCGTGCTCGGGCAGGCGCGAGCGGACTTTGCCGAGGGTGCAAAGGACGCGCTCGAGGGGCTCGCTGATCAGGTGCGCAGCGCGGCGGGGCAAGCAGAGGAGGTCGCGGGCGGCCTTGCCACAACGCTCGACGCCGCCGACGCCGCGGCCGCGAGCGCGCAGCAAACGCTCGACGGCGCGCAGGGCTCGCTCGACGATGCCGCCAGGCGTCTCGATGACGCGGCGACTCAGCTCTCGGGACTGCATGACAGGCTGCGCGCGGCGCTTGACTCCGAAGACATGGCGCAGGTGCGCGCGATCCTCTCCGCCGGGCCCGAGAGCCTTGCGGGCTTTGTGGCGCAGCCCGTGACCGTGGAGCGCACGGCGGTCTTTCCCGTGGAGAACAACGGGTCAGCCATGACGCCGTTCTACACGACGCTTGCCATCTGGATCGGCGGCGTGGTGCTCGCCGCGCTCGTGGCGGCAACGCCGTCTGCGCGGGCGCTCGCCGAGACGGCCTGCTCGCCGGTGCAAGCGCTTCTCGCCCGCTGGGCGCTCTTTGCGGGCGTGGGCCTTGTCCAGGCCGTGCTCATCGCCGGCGGCAACCTATTTTACCTGGGCGTTCAGTGTAATCACCCCTGGCTCTTCCTGCTCGCGTGCTGCGCGAGCTCGCTCGTGTACGTGAGCCTGATCTACGCGCTCTCCGCCTGCTTTGGCGACGTCGGTAAGGCCGTGGCCGTAGTGCTCATGGTGGTACAGGTGGCGGGCTCCGGCGGAACTTTCCCGTCGCAGATGCTGCCGCCCGTGTTCCAGGACATCTACCGCTGGCTACCGTTCGTCCACAGCGAGGCCGCCCTGCGCGCCGCGATGTTTGGGACCTACGGCGGGGACTATTTGCGTGAGCTTTGCGTACTTCTCGCCTATCTGGTACCAGCACTGGTGTTAGCCCTGGCGCTGCACCGCCCCACGGCCCGCCTGGGCACCTGGTTCGAGCGGCAGCTTGAGACCACGCGCCTCATGTGACTCGCGCGATGAGGCACGAGTCTGCACATTTAGGCCCTTGGTGCGAAATAATCGCGCCGCGCTGTGCAATCAGCGCCTTGGTGCGAAGGTTTTCTGAGGGCGGTCCGAGTATCGGCAAATCGTCATCTGGGCTTTTGTTGTTCTCGACGAGCCGTGAACGCTCGCCTGTCCCGAAATTGATTCCCACCAAGGCGCCGACTGCGCAGAAACTCCTCCGTTTTTCGCACCAAGGGCCAAACTGCGCATATCGCGCGACCACGACACGGTAGTCGCGACGGATTCACGTCAGGGGGTCTCGTCCGCCTCGGAGACGCGGCAGCGCGCGCTATACTTGATGCATATGTGACAAGAAATGGCGAGAGGAACCTCATGTCCGAGACCCCCGTTCGCGTGCGCTTTGCGCCCTCCCCCACCGGCAAGCTCCACGTGGGCGGCGCACGCACCGCGATCTACAACTGGGCCTTTGCCCGCGCTAACAACGGCACCTTCATCCTGCGCATCGACGACACGGACCCCGAGCGCTCGACCGAGGAGAACACCCAGATCATCCTGCGCGCCATGCGCTGGCTGGGACTTGACTGGGACGAGGGCCCGGAGGTGGGCGGCGACTTTGGCCCCTACTTCCAGACCGAGCGCGCCGAGATGTATCGCGCCGCCGCCCAGCGCCTGTGGGATGAGGGGAAGGCCTACCCGTGCTTCTGCACGCCCGAGCAGCTGGCCGCCGACCGCGCCGAGGCGCAGGCCCGCAAGGACCCCTTCCAGGGCTACCAGCGCCGCTGCCGCGACCTCTCCCGTGAGGAGGCTCAGGCGCGCATCGCCGCCGGCGAGCCGTACGTCCTGCGCATCAAGGTGCCCAAGGACCGCGGCGACGTAGTGGTGCGCGACGCCGTCCACGGCGACGTGACCTTTGCCGCCCGCGAGCTCGACGACTTTGTCATCCAGCGCACCGACGGCACGCCCACCTACAACTTTGCCACCGTGGTGGACGACGCCGCGATGGGCATCACCCACGTCATCCGCGGCGACGACCACCTCTCCAACACCCCGCGCCAGGTTATCGTCTACGAGGCCCTGGGCGCGCCGGTGCCCACGTTCGCGCACATCTCCATGATCCTGGGCGCGGATGGCAAGAAGCTCTCCAAGCGCCACGGCGCCACCAACGTGGAGGAGTACCGCGACGCGGGCTACCTTTCCGACGCCTTTGTGAACTACCTGGCGCTTCTTGGCTGGTCGCTCGACGGCGAGACCACGATCATCCCGCGCGACGTGCTGGCTCGCGAGTTCTCGCTCGACCACGTGTCCAAGAACCCGGCGACCTTTGACCCCAAGAAGCTCGACTGGATCCAGGCGGAGTACATCCGCTCGATGAGCGACCAGGAGTTTGCCGACGAGGTCATGATTCCCGAGCTCCATGAGGCCGGCCTCATCGAGGGCGGCGTGGAGTACGACGAGGCATGGATCGACGCCCTGGCCGCCATCGTGAAGCCGCGCACAAAGTTCCCCGCGGACGTGGTCACGGTTGCCGCTCCGGTCTTCGCCACCGCCGAGACCCTTGCCTACGACGAGAAGAGCGTGGAGAAGGGCCTGGCGAAGGAGGGCATGGGCACGGTGCTGGACGCCGCGCGCGAGGCGCTGGCGGGGCTCGCCGGCTGGGAGCCGGCCGCGATCGACGCCGCGCTGGAGCCGCTGCCCGAGGCACTCGACCTGAAAAAGCGCCTGGTCTTCCAGGCCGTTCGCGTTGCCGTGTGTGGCAACATGGTGAGCCCGCCGCTCAGCGAGACGATGGCTCTCGTGGGCCGCGAGGACTGCCTCGCCCGCATTGACCGCGCCCGCGCGATGGCGCAGTAGCTTTTCCGGCCTCGTCGGGCGGCGCGCTCCCCGACGAGGCCGCTATTTTGTCCGTCTTTCCGTTTCTAGGTGTTTTATTTCGAACCGGCAAAGTATTAGGCCCCCTCGCTCCGAAAGATCAGCCGGTCAGAGGCTTGAGTCATCCGGCGATACTTCGCATGGTTGGAAAGAAACACCTAGAAACGGAATATCCGGCATTCGGATGCCCCAAACGGCGTCGAAAGCCGCAAGACCCGCACAGCGAGCCCCTCATGCTCGCTCGTCAAGAGGGAGGCAACATGGCAGCAAAGCCGCAGACTCTTGCCACCACCTCGGCCTTTGAGGTGCTGGGTCCCGTGATGGTGGGCCCCTCCTCCTCGCACACCGCGGGTGCCTTGCGCTGCGCCCGCGTGGCTGCCTCGCTTGCGGCGGGCTCCATCGAGCGCGTGCGCTTCTCGCTGTGGAACAGCTTTGCCCATACCTATCGCGGACACGGCACCGACCGCGCCCTCGTAGCAGGCGTTCTTGGCCTGGACACAGATGACGAGCGCATTCGCGACGCCTTTGACCTGGCGCGCGAGGGTGGCCTTGTGGTGGACTTCGAGATTGCCGGGGACGACCCCTCTGTCCATCCCAACACCGTTGACGTTCACATGGAGTGCGCAGGCGGTGCCGTCTGCGAGGTCCGCGGCGAGAGCCTCGGCGGCGGACGCGTGCGCATCAGCCGCGTAAACGGCGTGGGCGTGGACATCTCGGGCACCTATGCCACCCTCTTCGTTGCACACCGTGACGTGCCGGGCATCCTGGCGGCCCTCACGCACCTGCTCGCCATGGCAGACGTTAACATTGCTTTCTGCCGGACCTATCGCACCGAGCAGGGCGGTCGCGCGTACTCCGTCTTCGAGACGGACGGCGCCCCCGCAGACGGCGTCCTGCCCATGGTGCGGAGCCTCCGCGACGTGGACTACGCCACGTTCGTGAGCGTTCCCGGCGCCGTGGTGGCCCCCGGGGTGAGCGCGGACGAGTTCTTCGACAACGGCGCTCAGCTGCTGGAGGCCTGCGCCGAGCGCTGCCTCACCATCGGCGGCGTCATGGAGCTGCGCGAGCACGGGCTCATCGGCGCCCAGGACGCCGCGGCCGCCATGGCGCGCGTGATCGAGGTCATGCGAGCTGAGACGAGCGAGCCCATCGCCGAGCCGCGCCGCTCGCTAGGCGGCTTCATCGGCGGCGAGGCGCGGCTCGTAGACGCGGGGGCCGGGCGCTGGGCCGCAAGTCTCATGGGCAGCGTTCAGACCGACGCCGTTGCCCGTGCGATGGCCGTGCTCGAGCGCTCCGCCGCGATGGGCGTAATCGTTGCTGCCCCGACGGCGGGATCGGCAGGCGTGGTCCCGGGGTGCGTGCTCGCTGTTGCTGACGCCGTGGGTGCGGGCGAGAAGGACGTGTCCTCGGCGCTCTGGTGCGCTGCCGCGGTAGGCGGTCTCATCCAGACGCACGCATGCGTGGCCGGCGCCGAGGGCGGCTGCCAGGCCGAGGTGGGCAGCGCAGCCGCGATGGCCGCGGCAGCGTTGGTCGAGCTTCTCGGCGGTGCGCCCGAGCAGGCGCTCGTTGCCGCGTCGCTTGCGATCTCCAACCTGCTTGGACTGGCGTGCGACCCGGTCGGCGGACTCGTGGAGGTCCCCTGCCAGGCGAGAAACGCCATTGGCGTTGCGGCGGCGTTCTCGAGTGCGCAGCTCGCGCTCTCCGGCATGTGCTGGCTCGTGCCGTTTGACGAGGTCGTGCGCGCAATGGCAGAAGTGGGTCACGCCCTGCCGTCGCGACTTCGTGAGACGGCCCTCGGTGGGCTTGCAGCTACGCCCACAGCTCGCACGGCGTGCGCCGGTTGCGGCGGCTGCGCGTAACGGCGACGAGGAGTCCATTTTTCTCGCCTTCTCGGCGCCACTGTGCCGGAACCCTGACTATTGCACGAGCGCCCCTGACGCGCCGTTGCTTCAACGACACATATCTGCAGCTAAACGCGTTATTTGCCTTCCCGCCTACAGCGAGAAGCCCCATCCACTCGTGCAAAAGTCAGGGTTCCTAAACAGAGGGATGGCTCACAACGAAAAAGGGTCGACACCCGAAGGCACCGACCCCGAACGTTTGGTAGCCCGTACCAGATTCGAACTGGTGATCTCCGCCTTGAGAGGGCGGCGTCCTGAACCGCTAGACGAACGGGCCATTTGGTAGCCCGTACCAGATTCGAACTGGTGATCTCCGCCTTGAGAGGGCGGCGTC
>CASFQX010000034.1 GCA_949296375.1 uncultured Olsenella sp. | reverse complement strand
GAGATGGCCGCCGCCGTGCTCGCGCTCGACGGCACGAAGGCCGGGACGCCGCTCCAGGCGACGCCGGGCACGGGCACGGGCACGGGCGTGATCTCGGATACCGTCTTCGACGGCATCGCCGGCGCGATCCGCGCGCAGAACGGGCTCTCCGAGACGTACAGGCCCTCCGAGATGGCGCCGGCGATCCTGGCGCTCTCCTGGGACGTGGGCGTGAAGATGCGCGCGATCCTGCTCGCGGACGGTACGCTCGAGTTCAACTACCGCGACGGGCGCTCCTCCGACGTGCCCGGCGCCATCATCCTGGACGCCTGGGAGGTGGACCCCGCGGGCTACAGCTCGGCGAGTGCGCGGCCGTGGGACGACGTCAAGCTCTCCGTGACGCGCGCCGTGTTCGACGGCGACTTCTCGGGGGGCGGGCTCGCCAACGCGAGCTACCTCTTCCACGGGTTCGAGAACCTCGTGGAGGTGGAGGGCTTCGAGGAGCTCTCCGGCGTGACCAGCATGAACCAGATGTTCGTGAGCTGCGCCTCGCTCGAGACGATCTGGGCGGACGGGTTCGCCTCGTCCGCCACGAGCGGGTCGCTCATGTTCAGCGGCTGCAGCAGGCTCGTGGGCGGGCAAGGCTACGTGCCCGAGCAGATGGACGACCACGCGGGGCTCAACTACGGGGCGGACGGCGTGCTGGCCGACCCCGCGAGCGACCAGCGCGAGTGGTTCCGCTGCTTCCTCTACGCCGACGGAGGGCTCGTGCTGACGGCCGCGGCCGAGCCCGAGGCTGGGCGGGAGCTCGTGTCGTCGGGGCGCCTGTGCGCCAACGCACGGTACAACTCCGTCGGCTACCAGCCCTGGTACGACCACCGGCACGACGTGGAGGCGGTGGAGATCGCCGCCGACATGGCGACCTACGACCACGTGAACACGAACTACTGGTTCTACGGGCACCAGGAGATCGCCAGCGTGACGGGGATGGGGAACCTCAGCGGCGTGCGCGAGATGCAGCACACCTTCAACAGCTGCGTGGGGCTCACCGAGATCGACCTGTCCGGGCTCGACCCGTCCTCGCTCGAGGACCTCGCCTACACCTTCGGCGGGTGCGGGTCGCTCGTGACGATCTGGGCGGACGCCGACTGGGCGCTGCCGTCTTCCGGCGTCTCCGGCTTCCAGACGTTCTACCAGTGCTCCTCGCTCGTGGGCGGCGCGGGAACGACCTACGCGAGCTTGCGCGCGGGCTACCAGTACATGAGGATCGACGGCGTGGGCGGCGCCGGCTACCTCACCGCGAAGAGCTCATAATGGGCACCCCTCCGGCGCGTGCGGCGCTTGCGCCGCATGGGCCGGAGAGGTGGACGCGCCGCCGGATAGCCCTCGGGACGACCCTGCCGTGCGGGCGGCGCGAGGGGCGGGACACTACTGGATACCCTACTCCTCAGCTTTCCTTGCTAGTCTCGCGGGACGCTTCGTAACCCGCTTTTCTGTTTCAATCCTCTCGTATAGCTTTCCATTCTCTAAAGTCCACGCCTTGTCAATCTTCCTTATCGCCAGCAGAGTTACGCGGCTGGTTACGTATCGTTCCGCTTCTTCCTCATTCATACCCCTGTATTGAATGAGCCATCTAGAGAAGTCCCTTTTCAGGAAGCCTTCTGTTCGCTCGTGCGAGAGTCTCTCCTCCGCCTCAACCCTGGATAGGTCCCAATGTTTTTGCAGCAGGGCGACGATCTTCCCCTCGTCCGCAATTGCCTCACTTAATGCTGCGACCGCCCTGGCTAGGCTCTCTTCGTATCCTTCGATGTAGGCTGTGCTTTGATACATTTTGCCCGCCTTAGCGTTCTTCCCTACGCGTTGTTATCCATTTTGGTATTCGGAACGGGCGGCGGTGTCAGCGCAACGAGCTTGAGCACCTCCGGGACGTTCTCCGCAAGCTGCCAGTCGGGCATGCCGGGCTTCCAGACGTAGGTCTCCTTGGTCACGCGCTTCTCGGCGATGAGGCGGGAGAGCTCGGATGTGGCGAGCGGGCCCACGGACTTGCCGTCGAGGACCACGTAGAAGAGCGGCTGGTCCTCCGCGAGCGCGTTGGGCCGCATGGGGCTTCTCGCCCCGGGGATCTGCATGGCCTGAAGGCTTGCGTTCATGGAGTTGGCCATCTGGGTTGCCACGCCGAGCGTGAGACCAAACTCGACGAGTCTGTCGATGGAGTAGAAGCTGTTCTCGTCCATGGTCTCCCCCTACGAGGTCGGCGGGATCGGCGGCATACCGGCGGGGGCACCGCCGCCGAAGACAGAAGCAAGCTCGTCGACGTCCCCGGCGCGTCGCCACTCGGCCATGCCCTGCTTCCAGACGAAGCTGTCGCGCGTAAGGGTACCCGCGGCGGCCATCTGGGCGAGAAGGGCGGGCGAGAAGGGCCCGGTCGCGGCGCCGTTCACGGCAACGTGGTAGCCAACCTGCGGGACCGGGGGCGGCGTCTGGACGCCGGGCTGCGCTGCCTGGCCGCCAAGCCCGCCCATCATGCCGTTCATCATCCCCGCGACGTTCTGGCCCACGGCGCCGCCGACGGCCATGCCTGCCATCATCGCGGCGGGATCGAACCCGCCGCCGGAGCCGCCGCCCATCTCGGTCGCTCCGCTGGCCCCCATCTGGCCGAGCGCGTTAGCGCCGGCGACGCCCACCTCGGCCTGCTTCTCGAGCTGGAAGGCGCCGATGTTGGCGGTCTCGGTCGCCATGCGCTGGGCGCGCTGGGCCTCCTCGCGCTGGACGCGCAGAGTCTCCTCGAGGTTCTCGGCGTTGATGCGCTGCTGGTCGTGGAGGTTCTTGATGTTGACCTCGGTCTGGGCCTGGACGGTGGCCTGCTCGACGTCGCGCGTCACGGACATGAGCTGGCGGTAGCCGTCGCTCGTCTTGTCGAGCTCGATGGCGGAGATGTCCACGCCGGAGACCTCGACGCCGAAGTCGCCCGAGAGGCGCTCCCTGACCTGGGGCTCCACGGCGTCGTGGATCCTGGCGAGGCCGCGCTCGATCTGGACGAGCGGGATGCCGAGGTCCGCGGGGGCGTTGGCGACGGCCGCCTTCACGTATCGCGTGACGGCATCGCGAATCTGGGTCTTAAAGGCGTCGAGGTCGAATTCGTCGAGGCGGTGGAGCTTGATGAACTGGCGGTAGTCCTTGATGCCGAAGGTGATGGTTCCGCGCGCCGCGACGGGCACGCCGAAGTCGAGGAATCGCGGATCGTAGACGTCGAAGAACGGCACGCCGAAGCGGACCTGCACCACCTGGGCGAGGTTGATGAAGTAGACCTCCGCCTGGAAGGGCGTGCCGCCGTCGTAGGCGAGCCCGACGATTCTGGCGAGGACCGGGAGGTTGGCCGTCTTGAGGATCTGGTCGTAGGGGCCCTCGATGAAGTCCTGATAGGTGCCGTCCTTCTGGTGATAGACGAACGCGGCGACCGAGCCGTCGCGCACGCGCAGCGAGGAGCCCCAGCGGATGGCGTTCTCCCGGCGGTTGGCGCCCTTCTGCGAGCCCACAGGGTGCCACTTCCAGATGAGGTAGCTTGGCTCGTCGCAGCGGATCTCGTCCATGAAGCCGCCGGCGTTTTGCTTTTCGAACAAAGCCATGTTAGATCCTCCCTGCCCCATGATTCGACATCTATTGCATCTTCAATTCTTCCATCATCGACAGATAGGCTTCTTCGATTTGGGCAAACTCGGGTTCGTTCGGGAAAAGGAGCTTTGCTTTTCTATAAAGCTGCTTCATCTTTCCGACCCATGCATTGCTTATTGTCCGCTCTCGGTTCCCGCCGTCCCAGCTGTCTGAGTTGACGAAAGATTTCTTAGATTTCTCAACGTCAATGTTGCCTAAGGCGAGGAAGAAGAAATCCACAACGTCTTCGATTGAATTTGGTATTGGATAGCTCTGGATAAGGGCTATTACCTGCTTGTCGGTTGCGTCGAGCGCGTAGAACTCCCGCTGGTTCCAGAAGCCGAGCTTCTTCTCTTTTCGAGTCATCTCGATTTCCAGCAGTTTCTGTTGGAAGTCCCTGGCCGAATAAATTGCTTCTTTGCCAGACAAGTGAAAGCCGCAGCTTTCGCAAACAGTATCAGTTGGATTCACTACGTTGCCGCAGTTCGGGCATTTGTGGATAACCCCCACATACTCTTGTTTCCGCTGTGAACTGAAGTCCGTGGACCGAGTCTCCTGTATAGGAGTACCAGCCTCGCTCTTTTGTTGTTCGACCCCATCGCTAGAACTTGCGACTCCGGGCTCTTCCCTTCCCGTGGGCTTTCTGTCTTCTTGATCGAGAACGACCTTCTGCCCGCACCCTGGGCAAAACCTAGTATCAGGGGCGAGTTTGCGGCCACAATTAGGACAGAAATTGGGAGCACGAACCGTTGAATCATCTTGGCGGTAATCTTGAGCCGTTTCGACGTCGTCAGTCGCATTTTTAGCGGAAGAGGTTGGCGTTGTTCCCACCATTCCAGCGGAAACCCCAAAGGTGTCGGCAGCGGTGTCAATCACGGTCTTGAAGTTGTTTGCAACCTCTGTAAAGGCGCTTGTCAGTGGGTTGTCATCCCGTTCAGCTGGAGCCACCGGAGAGGCTTCCGCTATACCTAGGGCACGCCTTATCTCAGAAATCCACTGCGGGATCACCTTTTTTGGGGATCTTGAAAAGCTGAAGTATTCTGTGCCCTGAACAAACTGAATTTGCAAACAGCGTCTACCTTCGTGCTTTACCTGCTGAACAAGCGGCTGCCCGTTCAGCTTCTTAATATCAGAAAGCGAAAGGACGCATGTTTCCTCAGTTGGCTTTTTAAAGAGGCCATTGCTTTTTTCGTAGGTACAGTACAGTCTTTTATTAGTGAGCAGGAACTCATCCAAGTACTCAAAGTCTCGTGAAACCCATATCACATCTTCTCCGGATAATATAATCCCTTCATCAAAATCAAGGTTTAGGCTCGCCACTTGTTAGTCTCCCTTGCAGCGCGACGCATATCACAAAGTCCTCCATTTTGGCAGGGACATACTCATTATAAACTCCAAGAGTGAATTGATATTTCTTGGCCTTCCAGCCGTCGCATCCTTACCGGTATGCGGCACAACCCATCCTTACTACTTCTTGCTCACCAATCTTGTATCCCATGGATTGTCTCTCGCGACTATTGCGGGTTTGTTCGAATCAAAAACCCCACTCATGTGTGAACTGTTTTGTGAAGTGACGAAACGCGACGCTTCGTAACATATCCGCAGCTAGACATGCCCGTTTGTGACCGCATCGGACACTTCTCCCAGAGGGCGGGGCGTCCCCGTCCGGGAAGGAGGCGCGCATGGAGTCGGTCGTCGCGGCGCTCGTGACGGGGGTGCTGACCCTCGCCGGGGTGCTCGTGTCCAACTCGCGCAGCCGCGCGGTCATGGAGGTCAAGATCGACAACCTGACGCGTCAGGTCGAGAGGCACAACTGCCTCATCGAGCGCACCTACGCCCTGGAGCAGGACGTCGCCGTCGTGAAGGCGGAGATCGAGAACATGCGGAAGGGGCAATGATGGAGGCTTTCCTGACATCCAACGAGTGGCCGTGGCGCCTGGCGCGAACCATCGTGCAGGGCGTGCTCGGCGTGGTCGTGGCCAACGTGGACATGCTCGTGGGCTGCGCGGTGCTGGAGCCCGAGTGGCGCGCTGTCGTGGTGGCGCTCGTGATGGCCGTGCTGTCGCCGGTGATGGCGGAGCTCGGCGCGGCGCTGCCGTCGGGCGGTGGTCCCGATGAGTGAGCGCGAGTTCGCGAGCGAGGAGGAGCGCTGGGAGGCGCTGCGCGGCGAGGGCGTCGAGGCGGCCGCGCCCGACGGCTGGGAGCCCGACGAGGGCGAGGACGGCGGCTTCGAGGAGGTGCCCGATGGCGTATAGCATCCTCTTCAAGCAGTGCGGGAGCGACCACATGACGCGCGGGCGCTCGCGCGCGGTCGACCGCATCGTGGTGCACTTCACGGCGACGCTCGCGTCCGCCCGCAACAACGCGACGTACTTCGCGCGCAACGAGGGCCAGGGCGCGAGCGCGCACTACTTCGTCGACGACATCACGCCCGAGATCTACCAGAGCGTGGCCGAGGGCGACACCGCCTGGCACGCCGGGGACTGGCAGATGAACTGCCGCGCGATCGGGATCGAGGTCGTCTCGGCCGGCGAGGACTTCAGCGCGACGGAGGTCGAGAAGCTGGGCTGGCTGGTCAAGAAGCTCATGGCCAAGTACGGCATCGGCGCCTCCGGGGTCATCCGGCACTACGACGTGACGGGGAAGCTCTGCCCCGCGCCCTACGTGGCGGCGTCGAAGTGGGCGGCGCTCAAGGCCGCGATCACGGGCGGGGCGGCGATCCCGTCCGGAGGCGAGGCCTCCGCGCCTAGCGGGACGGTCGCGGAGCTCGCGCGCCGCGTGATCGCCGGCGAGTTCGGCAACGGGGACGCGCGGCGCGCCGCCCTGGGGAGCCGCTACGACGAGGTACAGGCGGAGGTGAACCGCATCCTGGCGGGCGGCTCCGGCGGGGGCGCGACACAGGCGCCGTCGGTCGACGACGTGGACGACCTCGCTCGCAGGGTGATCGCGGGAGAGTTCGGCAACGGGGCGGCCCGCAAGGCCGCGCTGGGCGACCGCTACGCGGAGGTCCAGGCGCGCGTGAACGAGATGCTGGGTGCCGGGGGCTCCGGCGGGTCGTCCGGGGGCGCGGACGTCGAGGCGCTCGCGCGGGCGGTGATCCGCGGCGACTATGGCAACGGGACCGAGCGCAAGCGCCGCCTGGGGTCGCTCTACGACGTTGTGCAGGCTCGCGTGAACGAGATCCTGTCGTGACGCGGGAGGATATGCGTTGGGGCGTGGCCACGGCGCTCGCCGTTCTGCTGTGCCTGGGCGCGCTGCCCCTCGTGCCGTTGCTCTGGCTGGCCGGGAGACTCGATTCGTAGCGTTCCGTCGCTTCACGAAGGTCTACACAAGGAGAGGCCCTCGCCCCTTTGCCGGGGCGGGGGCCTCCGTCGCTACCGCCTCCGGCGCGGGCCGTCGGAGAGCGTCGGGAAGTCGCGGTGCCTGGGGCCGTCCACGAGCACCTCGTACCACCACTCGCGGCTTCGCGGGCCGTCCGCCGCGAGGCCGTCGATCAGGCGGGTCTGGGTGACCTCGTCGAGCTCCGCGAACTCGTCGCGCATCGCGTTCTCGATCGCGGTGGAGCTCTCGATCATGTCGCGCAGGATCTGCTTCTTCTCCTCGAGGGTGAAGCTCTCGGGCGAGATGTCCATGAGCTCCGCCATGAAGTAGGCGTGGTCCTCGGCTTCCTCGAGTGCCTTCCAGTCGGTCATGTCTGTGCTCCAATTCTCTCATGTAGTGAGTTTTCCCCTTATTTGGGGTGGTACGAATTGCGGTACGAATAAACCCGCTCGGAGCGTTGTAAGCCGTT
>CASFQX010000033.1 GCA_949296375.1 uncultured Olsenella sp. | reverse complement strand
GAGTCGTCGTCATCGTAGATGGTGAAGTTGGGGCGATACCCGATGAGCTCCGGGTCCTCGCGCAGCATCCGCACGCACATGGCGTGGAACGTGCAGACCCACATGCCGCGGGTGCCGTAGGGCAGCAGGGCCTCCAGACGCTCGCGCATCTCGGCCGCGGCCTTGTTGGTGAACGTGATGGCCAGGACCTGCCAGGGCTTCACGCCCTCGTCCGCGATCATGTGCGCGATGCGGTACGTGAGCACGCGCGTCTTGCCCGAGCCCGCGCCCGCGAGCACCAGCAGCGGCCCGCGCGTGCACTCCGCGGCCTCGCGCTGCGCCGGGTTGAGGCCGGAGAGGTCGATGGCGGGGGCCGGTGTGGGGGCTGCCATGGTCGGGGACATCGGGGCAAAGAGCGACGGCTGGTCTTGGGTCATCTTGAGCGGGTTCCTCTCGCTGAGTTTTTTCGCCCTATGAGTGTAGCCGGAAGACCGGACGGAAATCTTCGAGCACCGAGAAGAACACAGCGCCCGTGGCCGCGAAGTTGGCTACACTATCCCGGGCAATTTCTAAGAAGGAGCGCAACCCCATGTCACAGGCCCTGAACCTCGTCCGGAGGGACCCCGTCCTCGCCGTTGCCACCGTGCTTGCCGTGGCGTCGTGCGCGCTCGTGCCGCCCGACGCCGGCTACCTCGAGTACGTGGACTTTCGCACGCTCGGGCTGCTCTTCTGCCTCATGGCCACGATGGCGGGGCTCTCGCGCGCCGGCGTCTTTCGCGCGGCGGGCCGGGCGCTCGTGGCGCGCCTGCACTCGGGGACGGGCGTGGTGATGGGGCTCGTGCTGCTCCCCTTTATGGCGAGCATGCTCGTCACCAACGACGTCTCGCTCATCGCCTTCGTGCCGTTTGCCCTTCTCGTCCTGCGCATGCTGGGGATCGCCGACGCCTCTGTCTTCACCGTGGTCATGATGACGGTGGCGGCCAACCTGGGCAGCATGCTCACGCCCATCGGCAACCCGCAGAACCTCTACCTCTACTCTGCCTCCGGGATGGGTGTCCTGGAGTTTGTGGGGCTCATGCTGCCCTACGCGCTGGTCTCGGCCGTGCTACTGGTGGCGTGCGTCCTCGTCTACGGGGCGCGCCGACGCGGCCTGCCCGTTCGAGCGGAGGACGAGCGGGCGCTGCCCGCTGCGGGCGAGCTTGAGTCCGAGCGCGTGCGCAAGCGCTCCGTGGCGCCGTGGGCGGCGCTCTTTGCGCTGAGCCTGCTCGCCGTTGCGCGGGTGCTGAGCGTACCGGTGCTTCTTGCCGTGGTGGTTGTGGTGGCTCTGGCCGCGGACCGGAGGGTCCTGCGCGAGGTGGACTACGGCCTGCTGCTCACCTTCGTGGCGTTCTTCATTTTTGTGGGCAACGTCGGGCGCGTGGGGGCGGTGGACGGCTTGCTCTCGTCGGTTGTCTCCGGGAACGAGCTGATCGCCTCCGTGGCCGCGAGCCAGGTGGTCTCCAACGTGCCCGCGGCGCTGCTACTCTCCGGCTTCAGCTCCGCCTGGCCCGCTCTCATCGTGGGCACCAACATCGGCGGTCTGGGCACGCTCATCGCCTCGATGGCGAGCCTCATCTCCTACAAGCAGGTCGTCGCCGAGGGCGCGGGCACCGCGGGCGCGTACCTGCTGCGGTTCACAGTCGTGAACGTGGCGTTTCTCGCGGCGCTCGTGGGGCTGGCGATGGCGCTGGGGTAGCGGGGCGGGGGATGGAGTTACTCTGCGTCAATTTCCTGTTCAATTTGATCGCGGAGCTCATGGGCGAAACCGAGGCTGTACTCGTCGCCCATCCCTTCGTAAAGCCCCTCGGCCTTGGTGAGCTCCGATAGGGCACGGTCGTAGTCTCCTTGGAGAGCTAGGAGCATGGCGCGGGCCCGCAGGTCGTTGGCCGCCCCGAGGCCGTCCCCCGCCTCCCGGTGGAGGCGCTCGGCCTCCTCGAGCAGGGGACCGGCGTCGCCGAGGTCGCCCAGGAGTGTGGCGAGCTGGGCACGAGCAAAGAGGTCGTTGGCCGTCCCGAGGGCGCTCCCGGCCTTCCGGTGGAGGCGCTCGGCCTCCTCGAGAAGCTTCCCTGCCCCGTCGAGGTCGCCCAGGCGCCTGGCGAGCTCGGCGCGGTCCTGCAGGTCGTTGGCCGTCCCGAGGGCGCTCCCGGCCTCGCGGTGGAGGCGCTCGGCCTCCTCGAGAAGCTTCCCTGCCCCGTCGAGGTCGCCCAG
>CASFQX010000032.1 GCA_949296375.1 uncultured Olsenella sp. | reverse complement strand
TCCACCGTGGCGCTCGACTCCTCGAACTCGCGAATGCGCTCGTCTGCGCCAAACTGCGCAAGATGCGCGCGAACCCTCTCTATCGACATGGCTCCCCCTTCTGAACGATGCCGCCGCCGAGGCAGCGAGCCCCATCGTAGAGGACCGCAGACTGGCCGGGGGCCACACGGCGCACCGGTTCTTCGAAGCGCAACACGGCACCGTCCAGCTCAGCCTCGCGAAGCTCTCCCGTGTGCCGCGTGCGCACGAGGTAGCGGCCTCCCGCCGGCGCCTCGCCCGCGATCCAGCGCACGTCGTCGATGGTCACTTCCCGGCAGAAGAGCGCAGGGCTGTCGTGGTTGGCCGTCACGTACACCACATTCTGCTCCACGTCCGTGTCCACGACGTAGCGCGCCGGGCCGCCGCCCAGGTCAAGGCCGCGGCGCTGTCCCACGGTGAAGAGGAAGGCACCGTCGTGGCGACCGAGCACGCGCCCGGTCTCCCACTCCACCACATCTCCGGCTCGACGCTCCAGCGTGTCGAGAAGGAAGGTTCGTATCCCCACCGGTCCCACGAAGCAGATGCCGTCGGAGTCCGGCTTGTTCGCCACGCCCAGTCCGCGCTCGGCACACATGCGGCGCACCTCGGCCTTGTCGCGTATCTCACCCACGGGAAGCAGCGCGTGCGCGAGCGCGTCCTCCCCCACGCGCCACAGGAAGTACGTCTGGTCCTTGTGCTCGTCGAGCGCGCGCAGCAGGTGCGTGCGGGCGTCCGTCCCGCGCTCCACGCGCCCGTAGTGACCCGTGGCAACATAGTCCGCGCCGGCGGCGAGCGCGCGCTCCAGAAACGTGCCGAACTTAACGGTCTGGTTGCACATGACGTCCGGGTTGGGCGTGTAGCCATGCGCGTAGGCGTCCACGAGGTAGTCAACGACCGTGGCCTTGTACTCCTCCTCGCAGTCCCAGACCTCGAGATCTATTCCCAGCGTCACCGCCACGCGCTCAGCATCCGCGAGCTCCTGGGCCCACGGACACCTAAAGCCAGGCAGGTCACGCGACCAGTTGCGCATATAGACGGCCGTGACGTCATGGCCCTTTTCCACGAGCAGCGCGGCAGCGAGGGCGGAGTCGACCCCACCGGAGAGGCCGCAGAAGACCCGCGCCATCAGCGGGACCCCCATCCACCGCCGAGCGCCGCCATGGCGGCGTCGTCCAGACCGGTGCGCCCCATCTCCGCGCGAACGGCGTCCGCGATGGCAGCCGCAGCGTAGTCCACGTCCTCCTCAGTGGTACCGCGACCCAGCGTGAGCCGCAGGCTGCCCTCGGCAAGCGGGCGCGGCATGCCAATGGCCTCAAGCACGTGCGAGACGCGCATGCGACTCGCGGCACAGGCCGAGCCCGTGCCCACCGAGACGCCCGCGCGCTCGAGCGCGATCACCAGGCGCCTGGCCTCCACGCCGGCAAAGGCAACATGCAGCAGACCCGGTAGCCTCCGCTTGGGATTCCTCGGCCCGCTCACCACCATCGACGGCACGCGGGCGAGAAGCCCCTCCCGCAGTCGCCCGCGCATACCCGCAAGCCTGTGGCTCTCCTCGCCGCGCCGCTCGCACGCAAGCTCCAACGCACGCGCAAAGCCCACGATGCCAGCCACGTTCTCCGTGCCGGAGCGCACGCCACCCTCCTGGCCTCCACCGTAGACGAGCGGGCGCAGCCGCACCTCCTCGGAGGCCCAGAGCACGCCCACCTGCTTGGGGCCGTATATCTTAGCGGCAGAGAGCGTGAGCAGGTCCACGCCCAGCGTGGCCACGTTCACCGAGATGGCCCCGGCTGCCTGGGAGGCGTCCGTATGTAGAAAAATGGGCGTATCCTCACCCGCCTCGAGACGACGAGCCCGCTCTGCGGCAACCACGCGCGAGAGCTCCCGCACGGGCTGGACGCAGCCGATCTCTCCGTTGGCCAGCTCTACCGAGACGAGCTCGGTGTCCGGACGGATGGCCCGCGCCACCGCAGCCGGATCCACCAAGCCGTCAGACCCCACCCGCACCGTGCGGCGCGCGTGCGTGGCCGCGCAGGCGAGCACGCTCTCATGCTCGATGGCGTCCACGACCACGTGTCCCTCCACTGCCGCGAAGGCGAGGTTGTTGGCCTCCGTCGCCCCGGCAGTGAAGACGAGGCAGTCCGGGCGGGCGCCGATGAGGCGCGCCACCGTGCCGCGAGCACGCTCGACGTCGTCGCGCACTTCACGGGCGTGGGCGTAGGGGGCGGAGGGGTTCCAGAACCGCTCCGTGAAGTACGGCAGCATCGCGGCGGCGACCTCGGGGTCCACCGGCGTCGCCGCTGCGTAGTCCAGGTAGACGTCTCGCATCGTCACTCCCCCGCCTCGCTCTTCTCGCCGGAGCCCGGGTCCTCGGCCTCGCCCTTCTCGTCCGGGCTCGGCTCATCGGGATCCTTCTCCCACTCCTTGGGCAGAAGGTTTCCGTGCTCGTCAAACTTGTCGCGGTTCTCGCCTATCTTGAGGTTCTGGAACCTGCCGGCGATGAACTCGTCTGAGTAGTTGGTGTCCACCCATTCCTCGAAGGCGTTTGCCGGCGGTATCCCCGCGTCGCGCTCCGTCTTGCGATCGAAGCACACGAGCGTCATCGTGACGTCGGCTGCCAGGTACAGGGCAACGAGCGTCACGAAGATGGCCTGTCGGCGCGTGGTGGGCATGCCAATCTGGTAGAGCAGCCTCGGCGTGACCGCGCGGCACCACACAAGACCCAGAAGGCCCCAGATGACGAGGAAGCGCCACGCCACCCACTGAGAGATGTGGTCGGGGAGATGCAGGTAGGTCCAGGACTCGGCGTCAAAGAGCGTGGACATGGACCACCCCGCGAGCTGCTCGAGCAGGCCCCCGATGACCGCCGAGGCGAGAAACACCTGCCAGCCCTTCGCGTCACGGCGGCGGAGGAAGAAGCTCAGGATGGTGAGGAACACCGCCCCAAACCCGTAGAGCGGCGAGAAGGGCCCCCAGACGAGGCCAGGCCGGCTCTGTGTGAGCCCCGAGGTGACGAGCATCCAGACCTCCTCGATGAGAAGGCCAGCCATGGAGCCGAGGAAGAAAATGATTATGACCTGGTACCAGCCAATGTGGAGATGGTCGAGGTACTCGTCGATGGCCTCGTTGGACGCCTGCCAGCGGGCGAAGAGCCGTGAGAGGCCGCGGCGCTTCTCGGCCTGCGCGAGCTCGCGCTCAAGGACGCTCTCCGAGTGGTCGAGAGCGATCTCCGCCTGCTCGACGCGCTCCTGTGCGAGACGGTCACCGCCGGAGAGCCACTCCCAGAAGAAGACGATCACGCGCACGAAGCCCTGGATCACGGCAAAGAGAAACGCCACGAAGATGAGGGACAGGAACATGTGAGCGACGACTCCTAGAAGAAGCGGGGGCGATCCAATTTAGGATAGCAAAAAGGGCCGGTCAATGACCGGCCCCGAGAGTTTCTGGAGCGGGCTACGGGGTTCGAACCCGCGACCTCAACCTTGGCAAGGTTGCGCGCTACCAACTGCGCTAAGCCCGCGACGCAAGGAAGTATATTACGGGAATTGCGGAGCAAACGCAAGCGAGAATTTTGGTCGCAAGCCGAGGTTCTTCTCGCCCCTCGCGCGAACTGCTCGCCCCCCGCGCGCGAACTGCTCGCCCCCCGCGCGCGCGAACTCTGACTTTTGCACGAACCCTCACGACCCAATTCTGGTTGCAGTTCTTGTATGTGCTGGTAGACGGCATGCAAAGAGAATCAGGCAAAGCGAGAAGCCCGATTCGCTCGTGCAAAAGTCAGAGTTCCCGAAAGAGCTCCCGCAAGGACTCGAACAGGGAGAGGCCCCACGCACATGAAGCCACGCGGTAAAGAACAGTAAAGGGCGCCCCGGAGGGCGCCCGTCAAGGTCTGGAGGCGAAGCCCGGATTCGAACCGGGGGTCAGGGCTTTGCAGGCCCGTGCCTTACCACTTGGCCACTTCGCCGTATGAAAAAGGCCGAACGTATCCGGCCGGGAATGCATGGAGCGGGCTACGGGGTTCGAACCCGCGACCTCAACCTTGGCAAGGTTGCGCGCTACCAACTGCGCTAAGCCCGCAAAAGCAGGAAATACTATACGGGCCGCGCCCCTCCGGCGCAAGTCTTTTTTCAAAATCGGATGGAGAAACCGTGTAATGCCAGCGTCAGAAGCCCGTGCCTCACTCGGGGGAAACGAGGTCTTCCTCGGCCACCTTTGAGGCGTCGAGAAGCTTCACCAGCCTCACGACCGTCCCCTCCCCGGTGTGCTTGCGCGAGATGCTCACAGAGTCCGCCAGCAGGCGCATGAGGCGAATCCCACGTCCCCGCTCGGCATTGGGTCCAACGTCCTCGGGCTCCTCGTCTTCCGAGAGCTCAAAGCCGCATCCGCAGTCGGACACCTCGACCGTGGCGCGGTCGGGATACGCGGCTACGGTGACGAGCACCCCTCCCTCGCAGGTGTGATCGATCGCGTTGCCCAGCGCCTCGCCCACAGCGAGCTTCATGTCAAACACCTCGTCAGCCGAGAAGGGCAGCCTGGCGAGAAGATCGCCCACTCGGTCACGCGCCTCCGAGAGCGTGCGCTCGTCCATCCTGAACGTCATGCGCCACAGCGGCAGCACCGAAGGGTCGAGGCTCGTCACGCGCGACTTCGTGCCCGAGCGGCGCACGGGCATGTAATCGAGCACGCGCATGCGCCGGAGCGCGAGATACGCTTGGTCGGAGACATTGATGAGCGAGAGGAGGCCGCCCGCGGCGCGCATGCGCCTAAGCTCCGTGATGATGAGTCCCATGCCGGCGGAGTCCACGTAGCCCACGTCGGCCATGTTGAGGAAGATGCGCCTGCACCCATGAGAGATCAGATAGTCCATCCGCCGGCGCGCGACCGGGGCGGTCGTCACGTCGAGGTCTCCCTCCACGGGGACAAGGGCTATGTTCACGGAGCTGGACATGACGTCCTTATTCCCCACACGCGCGTCCGCCTATCGCCGGATGCGAGCCGTCTCGGCGGGCGGCGACACGACCCCTACCGCTCGAGGCCGTCGAAGCGCAGCGCAACCATGGCGACGTCATCCTCGAGGTTGTGCCCGGTGAAGTCGTCGAGCGTGGAGAGCAGGCGCCCCACAAAGCCCTCGAAGCTCTTCTCGCCCTCGGACTCGCGCATCACGGCCTCGCGCAACCCCTCCTCGCCGAAGAAGGAGCCAGAGGGCGACCTGGCCTCCGTGGTGCCGTCGGTGTAGAGCAGCAGCACGTCACCGGACGAGAGGTGCGCGACGCCGTCCTGATAGGCGATGTCATGGAAGGCTCCCACGACGCCCGACTGGACGTCGAGGATGGAGATCTCCTCCGCACCCGCGCTCACCCTGATGACGGGCGGGTGGCCGGCGCTGCAGTACTTGATCGCGCCCTCTTCCACGTCGAGGATGCCCACGAAGAGCGTCGCAAAGGTCTCAAGGCGCGAGAACCCCAGGAGGAACTCGTTGAGCGAGCGCACCATGCGCGCCGGACCGAGCCCCTCCCAGGCATAGGCGCCAAGCGCCGTCTTCACCGCCGCCGAGACCGACGCCGCCTCCACGCCCTTGCCGGAGACGTCTCCCATGATGACGCAGGCACGGTTGCCGGGAAGCCGAATGAGGTCGTAGAAGTCGCCGCCGACCGAGGCCGCGGCGGTGGCGGAGGAGTAGACGGCCTCCGCGGTGATGCCCTCGACCTCCTGGAGCTCGTTTCTCATGCCCATCTGAAGGGCTTGGGCGATGCGTTTGTCCTGCTCGCGAGCTTCCTCGCCGCGGGCGATGTCGCGGACGTCGGCAGCGAGGTCGAAGAGGAAGTCCGTCTCGAGATCGTCGAGCGGCTCCGCGCCGTCGGGGCGGAGCAGCAGCGCCCCGTGGCGTCCCCCGGCGATCTCACCCATGTCCACGAGGGCGCCGACGCAGGGCTCCCCCAGGTCGCGCAGGAGCGTGGAGAGCTCGGACTCGGGCGGGATGGGCACGACGGCCACCTCATCGCGGCGATGGGGCCCCGTGACGGCATCGAGGTCCACGGGGAGCTCTCGGGGGCCGTTGAGCGGGAGCACGGCAGTGACGAGGCCCTTCGTTGCCCCCTCCCGAACGGTTACCGCCGCCGCCTCGAGCTCGTCTGCCACAGAGCGCAGGACCTCACCCAGCCGATGCAGGAAGCCCTCTCCCGCCCCCTCGGTGGCGGAGTCGAGAAGCTCCTCGCGCAGCTCCGTCGAGACGGAGGCGAGATGGTCCGCACGCTGGGACCTCAGCGCGGTGAACGCACTCGCGAGCTGCACGGAGAGGTAGTGGGCGACGGAGTCGAGCAGCTTGGCGTCGTCCTTGGGAAGCGGGTGGAGGCGCCTCCAGCCAACCTCGATGATCGAGATGACGTGGCCGCCAAACCACACGGGCACCGCCATGAAGCTGGAGAAGGGCGGGAGCAGGGCGCTCTTCACCTTGAGCACCTCGTGCGTCTCCTCGCTCACGACCTCCCGCACCGAAAGCCTTCCGTGCCTGAGGGCCTCGTTTCTGGGGGCACTCAGGCGCAGGCGGACCGCGCGTCCGTCCCTGACTGCAACGCGCTCGATGCTGCGCCCAAACGGCATGAAGCGGGGCACGCGCTCGCCCGCGAGAGAGCTCGACATTCCTCGCAGCCTGAAACCGTCCGCCTCGGCGAGGTAGACGATCGTTCCGTCCGCTTCCATCGTCTCGGTGATTTCCTCGAGAACGCGACCGAAGAGCGCCTGGAGGTCGTCAGCGTCTATGGTGTCCAACACGATGTTCAACGTTCCGGAGAGCCTGTGGTTGGCACGTCTGAGGTCGTCGAGGGCTCGATCCTCCTCTCGCTTGGCAAGCTCGAGCGCCTCGACGGGCATCAGGAGCATGAGATAGGTCTCCCCAGGCGCGCGAACGGAGTCGCAGCGAACCCTGACCTCGAGCGCCTTGCCCGAAGCCGAGGCGCAGATCACCCTCGCGCCGCTGCCGTCAACCGGGAAGGGCAGGTCGCTTGGGCTGAACTCACTGATTGCGAAGTCGCCCTCGCCCGCCGGGAAGAACAGGCGGACGTCCTTGCCCACGATCGTCCCCGATGAGGAGAGCAGACGCGTTGCCTCGTCGTTGGCGAGGAGGATCCTTCCGGCTCCGTCAAAGACGATGACGGATTCGCTGGTGAGCTGCAGCAGCTTGGAGAGGGTGCCGATCACGCTTCCCTCTCCGATGCCCTCGATCCTTCTGCTCAGCGCCCCCTGAACCATTTGGGTCCCTCCGTCGCCGTCCGTCATCGTCAGCGTATCACGGGAGCGCGGCTCTCCATACGAAAACGGGCCCCTTTCGGGGCCCGTGCACCTTCGTGGTGTCGGAGGCGGGACTTGAACCCGCACGACCTTTTAGTCAGTCACTAGCACCTCAAGCTAGCGCGTCTGCCAATTCCGCCACTCCGACTTGTCACTGC
>CASFQX010000031.1 GCA_949296375.1 uncultured Olsenella sp. | reverse complement strand
GCGTCTCTTCGAGATGATGGACGAGCCCGCCGAGCACGACGAGGGCGACGTGGAGCTCGTGGCCTGCAAGATCGACCGCGACGGCAAGGTCACCGAGTGCGAGCGCCGCGACCACGACTGGGCAGGCCAGTGGGCCTGGCGCCACCCGCACGGCGACGGCAGCCTGACGTACACGCCGCTCGCCGGCGACGTCCGCCTCTTCGACGTTGACTTTGCCTACCGTCCCGGCCACACCGTCCTTCATGACGTGAGCGTCTGGGCCAAGCCCGGCCAGAAGGTGGCCTTCGTCGGCGCCACGGGCGCGGGCAAGACCACGATCACCAACCTCATCAACCGCTTCTACGACATCGAGGACGGCAAGATCCGCTACGACGGCATCAACATCAACAAGATCAAGAAGCCGGACCTTCGCCGCTCCCTCGGCGTGGTGCTCCAGGACGTGAACCTGTTCACCGGCACCGTCATGGACAACATCCGATTTGGCCGTCTCGACGCGAGCGACGAGGAGTGTATGGCGGCGGCCCGCCTGGTGGGCGCCGACGGCTTCATCAAGCGCCTGCCCGAGGGCTATGAAACCATGCTCACGGACAACGGCTCCAACCTGTCCCAGGGCCAGCGTCAGCTGCTCTCCATCGCGCGCTGCGCCGTGGCTGACCCGCCCGTCATGATCCTCGACGAGGCCACGTCCTCGATCGACACGCACACCGAGGCCATCGTCCAGCGCGGCATGGACGCGCTCATGACCGGGCGCACCACGTTCGTCATCGCGCACCGTCTGAGCACGGTCCGCAACTCCGACGCGATCATCGTGCTCGACCACGGCCGCATCATCGAGCGCGGCACGCACGACGAGCTGATCGCCAAGAGGGGCACGTACTACCAGCTCTACACGGGCGCGTTCGAGCTCGAGTAGCCGTCGTCACATATCCGGGAAGCCCGCCCCGGCGTTCCTCCGAGAAGTCCGCTGCACGAAACTTCTCTCTGGAACGCCGGGGCGGGCGTCTCTGTGCCGGGGCTGTTACCTGGGGAGTTGACCCGAGATTCTGCCTTTGGTATTCACCGAGTCCAAATTTCAGCGGTTCTCGGCATATTGCGTTTTCCGCGTCCTGGATTGCGCCCTTGTCGGCAAGGGAAGTGACCGCGTCCTCATTTGGCGCTAAAGAAATCGTGCCTCTCGGCAAATCCGTCTGAAAACAGGCCGTACTCGGACGATCATCGCGCATTGACGCGCGCCAGCTTTTCATTCCCTGACGAGAACCTATATTTCCAAGACGCGAAAATCCGGATATGCCGAGAAGCCCCAGATCTTGGACACCGCTCGACGCAAGCTTCCGCCGTTGCAGCAGCTCCCCAGACGGAGTTCCCGCCGGCACCCTCAACCAACGCCCCAAGCATTCGCGACAGCCGACGGCGGCAGGTAGCTAGGTACCATGGAAATATCGCTAGGTACCTTGACTTCTCTTCTGGGCGGTCGCAGAGTTGTGGCGTATCGTCTATCGAGAAAGGGAAGACCGTGTGCGAGAATGATTCACGGCCAAGTACCGAGCTGCAGATTCTTCGCAGGTTCGGCTACTTTGGCTACTACCTTCACACGCACTGGGGCGGGCGCAACGGCAAACAGCACATCCTCGTGGAGCTGCTTGCCCATGACGGGCGCATGACCCAGCGCGACCTCCAAGAGGCGTCGTGCATCACGTCCGCCTCGCTCTCCGAGGTCGTGGCAAAGCTCGAAGCCGAGGGCCTGATCTTGCGCGAGCGCTCCGAGACCGACCGCCGCCAGCTCACCCTCACCCTCACCGACGAGGGCACCCGCCGCGCCCGCGCCTTCATCGAGAGCCGTCGGGAGTTCGAGCGGCTCGCCTTTGACTGCCTGACACCCGACGAGCGGGACCGGCTCCTCGAGACGCTCGACCGCGTGGCCGAGCGCTGGGAGGAGATTGAGGCCAGCAAGCGAGAGGAGGCCGCATGCAGCAGGAGCTAGCCGCAGAGCAGCAGTTTGAGAAGACCGCCGCGCACATGACCTACCCCCAGATCATGCGCCGGCTCATGGGGAGCATCCGCCAGTACAAGGGCGCCGCCATCGTCACTCCCCTGCTAGTGCTCGGCGAGGTCGTCTTCGAGGTGCTGATCCCGCTGCTCACGGCCGACCTCATCGACGCCATCAAGGCCGGCGCGGACCTCTCCCAGATCCTCTCCACGGGCGGACTGCTTGCCCTCATGGCGCTCGTCTCGCTCGGCTTTGGCGCCGCGGCGGGCCTCACCTGCGCGAAGGCCTCCGTCGGCTTTGCCAAGAACCTCCGCAAGGACATGTTCTACAACATCCAGACCTTCTCCTTCGCGGTGATCGACCGCTTCTCCAGCTCCTCGCTCGTGACGCGCCTCACCACGGACGTCATGAACGTGCAGATGGCCTACATGATGCTCATCCGCACCGCCATCCGCTCGCCGTTCATGCTCGTCGGCGCCTTCATCGCCGCCTACATGATGGCAGGCTGGCTGGCCGTGGTCTTCGTCGTGGTGATCCCGGTGCTGGCGGTGGCGCTTCTCGCCGTGGTGCGCAAGGTCATGCCCATCTTCCGCCGCATCTTCCGCAAGTACGACGCCCTGAACGAGCGCGCCGAGGAGAACCTCTCGGGCATCCGCGTGGTCAAGAGCTACGTCCGCGAGGATTACGAGAAGCAGAAGTACGGCGCCGCCGCGAGCGAGGTCCAGCGCGACTTCACGTACGCCGAGCGCATCCTCGCCCTCAACGCCCCGATCATGAACTTCTGCGTCTACACCGTCATGGTGTTCGTGATCTACGTGGGCTCCTACGCGATCGTCTCCACGCGCGGAGAGCTTCTGGACGTGGGCCAGTTCTCGTCGCTCATCACCTATGGCTTCATGATGCTCATGAGCCTCATGATGCTCTCGATGATCTTTGCCATGGTCGTCATGAGCGAGGAGAACGCGCGCCGCATCTTTGAGGTGCTCGACGCCAAGACCACGATCGAGCAGCCCGAGAACCCCGTCATGGAGGTTGCGGACGGCTCGATCGACTTTGACCACGTGGGATTCTCCTACAAGGGCGACAAGGACCACGAGGCCCTGCGCGAGGTCGACCTGCACATCAGAAGCGGCGAGGTCATCGGCGTGATCGGCTCCACGGGCTCGGCCAAGTCAACGCTCGTCCAGCTCATCCCGCGCCTCTACGACGTCACCGAGGGCGCCGTGCGCGTGGGCGGCGTGGACGTGCGAGACTACGACCTCGACACGCTGCGCAACGCCGTGGCCATGGTGCTCCAGAAGAACGTGCTCTTCTCGGGCACGATCAAGGACAACCTTCGCTGGGGCAAGCAGGACGCCACGGACGACGAGATCCTCGAGGCGGCGCGCCTGGCGCAGGCAGACGAGTTTGTCCAGACCTTCCCCGACAAGTACGACACCCACATCGAGCAGGGCGGCACCAACGTCTCCGGCGGCCAGAAGCAGCGCCTGTGCATCGCGCGCGCCCTGCTCAAGAGCCCGAAGATCCTCATCCTGGACGACTCCACGAGCGCCGTCGACACCAAGACGGACAAGCTCATCCGCGAGGGCTTCAAGAGCTACCTCCCCGAGACCACCAAGATCATCATCGCGCAGCGCACCTCCAGCGTTGAGGACGCCGATCGCATCGTGGTCATGGACTCAGGCCACATCAACGACGTGGGCACCCACGAGGAGCTGCTGCGCCGCAACGCGATCTATCGCGAGGTCTACCTCTCGCAGAACAAGCAGAGCCACGACGAGAAGAACCTCGACGAGCTGGAGGTGAGCGAGAATGGCCGATAAGCCCGCAACCGCGCGCGGCCGCGCCCCCAAGTCGATCGGGCGCACGGCGCTGCGCGTCATCAAGATGCTGCGCAAGTTCTACCCCGTGATGCTGCCGACCGTAGCCGTCTGCATCCTCGTGCAGTGCATCGTCCAGGCAACGCCCAACATCTTCATGGAGCGCTGCCTCACCGTCGTGGGCGAGTTCTGGGAGAGCGGCGACTGGGCCGCCGCTCAGCCGCAGGTCTTCACCAACGCCGCGATTCTCGCCGTAATGTACTTCCTGAGCCTTATCTGCAACGCCGTGTGGCAGCAGCTCATGGCCATCCTCACGCAGGGCGCGCTCAAGAAGTTCCGCTGCCTCATGTTCGACCACATGCAGGACCTGCCGATCCGCTACTTTGACACGCACCCGCACGGCGACGTCATGAGCTACTACACCAACGACGTCGACGCCCTGCGCCAGATGATCGCACAGTCGCTGCCGCAGCTCTTCCTCACGACGCTCATGCTGATCTCCGTGAGCGCCATCATGATCTACTACAGCCTGCCGCTGACGCTCGTCGTGGTGGGAGGCGCCGCGGTGATGGCGTTTCTCGCCAAGACGCTGGCTGGGCGCTCCGCCAAGAACTTCCTGCGGACGCAGCGCGCGGTGGCAACCGTGGAGGGTCACGTCGAGGAGGTCATGAACGGCGAGAAGGTCGTCAAGGTGTTCTGCCACGAGCGCCAGACCGAGGCGGCTTTCGACGAGCTCAACGACGAGCTCGAGGCGGCGGCACGCGCGGCCAACTCCTACGCAAACACGCTCATGCCGATCCTCATGAACGCCGGCAACCTGCTTTACGTGATCGTGGCGGTGGCGAGCGGCGTCTTCCTGGTTACGGGCATCCCCAACCCGTCGATCTCCGGCCTGCCGCTCACCATTGCCGTGGCGGTGCCCTTCCTCAACATGACCAAGCAGTTTGCCAACCAGATCGGCCAGATCTCCAACCAGGTGAACTCCGTGGTCATGGGTCTCGCGGGCGCCGAGCGCATCTTCGAGCTGCTCGACGAGCCCGTTGAGGAGGACGAGGGCTACGTCGAGCTCGTGGCATGCAAGATCGACCGCGACGGCAAGGTCACCGAGTGCGAGCGCCGCGACCACGACTGGGCCGGCCAGTGGGCATGGCGCCACCCGCACCAGGCAGACGGCAGCGTGACCTACACCCCGCTCGCGGGCGACGTGCGCCTCTTTGGCGTGGACTTTGCCTACGAGCCCGGACACACCGTGCTCCACGACGTCTCGCTCTACGCAAAGCCCGGCCAGAAGGTGGCATTCGTCGGCGCCACCGGTGCGGGCAAGACCACGATCACCAACCTGCTGAACCGCTTCTACGACATCGAGGACGGCAAGATCCGCTACGACGGCATCAACATCAACAAGATCAAGAAGCCGGACCTGAGGCGGTCTCTTGGCGTGGTTCTGCAGGACGTGAACCTGTTCACCGGCACCGTCATGGACAACATCCGCTACGGTCGCCTCGACGCCACGGACGAGGAGTGCATCGCAGCCGCGCGCCTGGCCGGTGCGGACGACTTCGTGCGACGCCTGCCCGAGGGCTATGACACGATGCTCACGGACAACGGTGCCGCGCTCTCGCAGGGTCAGCGCCAGCTGCTCTCCATCGCGCGCGCCGCGGTTGCCGATCCGCCGGTTATGGTGCTCGACGAGGCAACGAGCTCTATCGACACGCGTACCGAGGCCATCGTCCAGCGCGGCATGGACGCGCTCATGACCGGGCGCACCACGTTCGTGATCGCGCACCGCCTCTCCACCGTTCGCAACTCGGACGTCATCATCGTGCTCGACCACGGCCGCATCATCGAGCGCGGCACCCACGACGAGCTCATTGCCAAGAAGGGCACGTACTACCAGCTCTACACCGGAGCCTTCGAGCTCGAGTAGCGCCCGTCACATATCCTGGGAGCCCGCCCCGACGTTCCTCCGAGAAGTGCGTTGCGCGAAACTTCTCTCCGGAACGCCGGGGCGGGCGTCTCTGTGCCGGGGCTGTTACCGATGGATATTTGGCTGGGTCGGTCTTCGGCGGGCGGAAGGGTTTTGGTGGTGGACGATGGACATTGGTTATTATTGTTATATAGGTTATTGTATGGCACGCGTTTCTAAGCGGACATAATCATCGGCTTGCCAGTTTGGCGAGAAATACGGTCAGGTTGGTGACTGTCCGATTTAGATCCTCACGACCATCAATCACATGTGGCCGTAGGCTAGTCACATGGACACCCTGCTCTCACATACCACGGCACTTGAGCTGCTCAGAAGCTATGCCCTGCGGCGGCGCCTCATGCGATGCCCACGCACCGGGGCGGAACCGCCCGCGCTTCCCCCGAACCGCGAGGACGTGGAGCTCATCGTGCAGCGACTCCCCGACCTCACGCTTCCCCTTCACGTGACCGTGAACAACAGGAACCATCGCGGGCCCAGGGGCGTGGTCACCACCCATGTCACCAACGTTTTCCTTCCCCCTGACTCGACAATCGTGATCGCCAAAGGCATCCGCTGCGTCTCCCCCGAGTACCTCGTCGTGCAGATGGCACCCATGCTGAGCCTTCTCGAGCTCGTGTTCCTGCTCGGCGAGATGCTCGGAACCTATGCCATCTGCCCCAGCAACGAGGACGGCATGTTCACCCGCGAGGCACCGCTCACCACCAAGAAGCGAATTCTCGCGCACCTCGACGCGCTTGGGCCGTCGCGGGGAGCTGGCCTTGTCAGACGCGCACTCCCACTCGCCTGCGAGGGCTCTGCCTCGCCCTACGAGACAAAGCTCTCCATGCGGCTCGGACTCAAGCCAGCGCTCGGTGGCTACCATCTCAACGTACTCGCAATGAACGAGCCGATCAAGGTCGCACACCTCGGGAGCAGGCTCGGTGAAGGTGTTCGCAAGCCCGACGTCCTTCTCGGTGCGTGCAAGGCATCCGCACCCTACTCCGGGGTCTCCTTCGACTACAACGGAAGGGTCCATGAGCTTCCGGGGAGCCTCGAGCGTGACATCCGGCGCCAGAACGAGCTTCTCGCCATAGGTTTCAAGAACTACGTACTCACGAAGGCGCTCTATGACGACCTGGACTACATGGACGACATAGTCGCACGAGCGCGAATCGACCTCGGGCTGCCCCGCCTGCACCTCATGAGTGACGAGAGTATGCGGCGGCGGAGACTGAGACTCGCCCTCTACCTCGAGCTCGAGCGGATGGACGGCGTCACTTGGCACGGCAAGGAATCGGGCCCGTGCGCGGAGGGGGTTTGCCCCGTGTACGAGGAGCCGTTCGTTGAGGTAGTCCCCGTCGAGGCCTATGGATTGGAGTAGCTGGGCACAGCGTTGTCCGGGCGAGGTCCTGGAATCGGCGCTTCTCGGCAATCGGCCGGATTCCCGTCCTGGAATTCGCGCTTGTCGGCAATCGGCAAGATTCCCGTCCTGGAATTCGCGCTTGTCGGCATCGTGGGCCCGGGGCCGGGCCGCCGGGCGCGCGGCAAGGCGCCGAGGAGCCCGGATTCCCGGACGCGTGTGCCGAGCACGCGCGATTCCGAGACGCAACACCGACCGTCCCTCTCGCCAGGCGCCGACAAGAGCGAATTCCCGGACGCGCAACGCCGCGAATTCCGACAAGAGCCATTTCCCGGACGCGCAACGCCGCCCCGAGAAGGGGCGGCGGGGGGTGGGGGGCAAATTGTATGAGGCAACCGAGAAGAGCCGGCGCAAGCGGTGTCAGCGCTCGATCGGCCTCATGGAGATCGCCTCGGCGAGCAGGCTGGCTCCGCATACCACAAGGTAGGCAGCGATCACGTAGCTAAAGACCATGCCGGTCATCGCGGGCATCAGCAGGAACACAACTCCAAAGACGATGTTAAGGACGCCCGTGACCGTGGTGAGACCCGTGTCGGGGAGGTCGAAGTAGCGCATGCGGCGCGCAAAGGTGACTCGCTCCGCACCCGAGATGATGAACATGAAGGCAAGAAGGAACACCACGGTCCCCACGGTCAGATATGCCGGCAGAACAAGGAGCAGCACGCCGAGAAGGGCGTTCAGCACACCCAGAACGAGCATCGTGGGACTGCGGAAGAGCTCGGGGGTGCGCGCGTACGAGAACACCTCTGCGACTCCGCCCACAATCAAGGCGGCTGCGGCCAAGCTCTGGATGAGCGCATAGATGCTGTACGGCGCCATCGCCGTCGCGAGCCCCGCGATCACAAGCAGCACTCCGATCCCGATGGTCCACGCGCGCGCCTTGCGCAGATCTGCGTTCCAGCGCTCGACAAAGTCCCCGACGTGATCAAAGTCGGAACGGTATCTCTCCATGAGTCTTCCTTCCTGAGGCGGCTCGGACCGTCCGAACCGGTTACTACCCCTCTTCTGCCCAAACCCCAGAAACCTAACGTCCGCACTCGAATTGCGTCCCGCCCACACGAAGCGGACACATGACTCGACCTCAGCTGACTCCTGGCGTAAAGTTCACTGCAAAGCCGAGGTGAGGAGACCCCATGACCAACGAGAAGTTCGAGGCCGTCGTCGAGGAGACGCTCGACTCCATTCCCGACCAGTTCTGGGACGAGCTCGACAATGTCCTATTTGCCGTCTCCGATGAACCCGACGACGAGCAGCGCAACTCAGCCGAGGACTGGAACTCCGTCAAAGAGGGAGACGAGCTGCTCGGCCTCTACGAGGGGACGCCCCTCACCGAGCGCGACAGCTTCTACGGAACCGGCGAGCTCCCGGACGTCATCACCATCTTCAAGGGACCCCACGAGCGGTGCTTTGGCGACGGGACCGACGAGGACAACAATAACGACGAGCTCATAGACCAGATCCGCAGGACCGTGATCCACGAGATCGGCCACTACTTCGGAAACGACGACGAGACCCTCGCCGCGATGGGGTACTAGGCGGTCGCCGCCTACCGCCTGCGACGCCGCCGGCTCTCCCGGATGACGTCGTGCGCCACCCACACGCCCAGGACAAACGCCACGAGGTAGCCGATGAACCCGATGATGGGGATGCCAAAGATGACCGGCTGGATGCGCGCGTAGTAGACCACAGACGAGCCGATGAAGAGTCCCGCCACGATGACGCTCATCGTGAGGCGGTTGGCGATGCGCGAGAGGTCCTCGAGCGGGTCGGCCGTGCCCGCCAGGTCGAGGTTCACGCGGAGCTGGCCGCGCGTGAGCATGCGCATGGCAAGCCCGGCCTCGCTCGCGGCCCCGAGAAGGCCGTGCGTGGCGGCAACGCCCTCCTGCGCGAGACGCCTCCCCTCGGACTTGATCATCCCGTCGAGCGTGCGGTGCGCGACCAGGTGCGCATGTATGATCTCCACGATCGAGGTATCGGGAAGCAGGTTGTGGACGGTGCCCTCGAGCGTCACGAGCGAGCGCGCGAGCATGGTGACGGAGCTCGGGAGCTCGATGCCGTCCTTCTGCGCCATCGAGATGAGCGCCGTCATGAAGGCGCCGACGTCCAGGTCCGAGAGGTCCGCCAGACCGTAGTCCGCAATCATCGCGTCGAGGTCGGCGAGCAGGTGGGCATGGTCCACGCCCGAGGTGTCGGACACCGAGAAGCGCTTGAGACCGTCGGCCAGGGCCGCGGAGTCGCAGCGCGCGACCGCCGTCACCATGTCTCGCATGGCTGTTCGGTCGTGGCTGGAGAGGCGCCCCATGATGCCGAGGTCGAGGTAGACGATCTTCCCGTCGCGTACGACGAGGTTGCCGGGGTGAGGGTCGGCGTGGAAGAAGCCGTCGTCGAGCATCTGCGTCGTGTAGTTGTCCGCGAGCTTGGTGCCTATCTCTGCGATGTCGTAGCCCGCCGCGGAAAGCCGCGAGACGTCGTTGATGGGGATTCCCTCGACGTAGTCCATGACAACGACGTGGCGCGTGCAGAGGGCGGGGTAGGGCTTGGGGCAGTCGATGTAGATGCACTCCGCGTTGTTGCGCCTGAACTCCTCGAGGCTCCTGGCCTCAACGAGGAAGTCCGTCTCCTCGCGGAACGACTGCCACAGCTCGTCAACAACCGACTGCAGGTCGACGAACTGCTCTCCGGGCATGAAGCGGGCGGCGTAGCGCGCGAGGGAGCGGATGATGGAGATGTCCTTCGCCATGACCTCCTGCACGTGCGGGCGCTGCACCTTCACGGCAACGAGCTCGCCCGTGACGAGCCGCGCCTTGTGCACCTGCGCCACGGAGGCCGAGCCCAGAGGCCGGTCGTCGATCGCGTCGAAGATGTCCTCGATGGGCTTCTCGTACTCCGCCCGCAGCGCGGTGAGGACGGTCTCGCGGTCCATCGGCTCCACGGAGGTGCGGAGCTTCGCAAGCTCGCGCCTGAAGCTCTCGGGCAGAATCTCGGAGCGCATGGAGAGAATCTGGCCGGCCTTCACGAAGGTGGGGCCCAGCTCCTCGAGCATCTGGCGCAGACTCTCGGGGGTGAGGCCGTGGAAGATGTCGTAGCGCCGGATGATGCCGATCATTTCCCTGATGCGGGCAAGGCGCGACCCCCGCGTGAGCGCCTCGTCCTCGCTGCGACCGCCAAACAGGCCAATCGTCTGGCGGTCGCGAGGCCGCTGCTCGCGGCTCACGCTCTCGTACCACGCATCGAGCATCTCCTGCGCCGTGCGCGCGGCGCGGGCGAGCCGCTCCTCCGACGCGCCCCTCTCGTCTGGCTCGTCGGTGGTCGGCTCGTCCGCGGCCATCCGCTGTTCTTCCCTCTCCTCAGCCACGCAAGCTACCCAACTCGGCTACTCGGCGGCGCCCGCGTCCCCGGCCGTCTCCTCGACGTCCACCTTCACGGCCTCGGCATCGAGCTCGGCGGTCATCTTGGCGACCTTCTCGGCATACGCGGCGCGCTCCTCGGCACTCATCGCGGAGAGACGCATGCGGAGCGCGTTGTCGGAGGTGCTCTCGACGACCTCCTTGGCCTTGCGCGTGAGCTCCTGGTTGAGCGTCTTGCCCTGCTCGACCGTAAGCTCGCCCTTCTTCACGAACTCCTCAACGACCTCCTGGGTCTTCTCGGCGCCCGTGGCAACGACGCCCACCCCGGCAAGGAACATCTTACGAAGGCCGTCGGTCAGGTCAAAGTCTGCCATGTCCGCTCCAATCTTCGTCCGGGGCAGGAAGCCCCACCGCATGATTGTAAGGTTCTACCCCAAATCCAGAGGAAGCGGCATCACAACGGAAACGAGTTCGGCGGGCGTAGCCAAAGCGTCGGCTAGCCGAGAAGAACGCGGGCCAGCTCATCCACCGTGTCCACGACCGCGCAGCATCCGGCGGACTCCAGCTCGCCCGGCAGGGACGCCCCGCCGTAGGTGACGCCCACGCAGGGCACGCCCACCTCTGCCGCCGCCTCGACGTCATGGTGGCGGTCCCCCACCATGACGGCCTCGTCGGGCGAAACGCCAAGCTCGTCAAGGGCCCGCTCGATGAGGCCCGCCTTACTCGACACCGCGTCGCTCGCCTTGCCCAGGCGCACGTCAAAGAGGTCCGTCACCCCGTTGTCCGCCAGGGCAACCTGGACGAGCTCCATTCGCTTGGAGGACGCCACTGCCGTGAGCCGGCCCGCCGCACGCAGCGCCTCGAGAAGCTCGCGCACGCCGTCGAAGAGCGGCCAGGCCTCGGCGCCGAGCGAGCGGTAGATGGCGCGGTACTCCTCGGTAATCTGCGCCGCCTCCTCGGCGGAGAAGCCGTAGACGAGCGAGTACGCCTGGGGGAAGGGCGGCCCCACCAGACGGGTGAGGTCACCGAGGGTCTCGTCCGTGAGTCCGTGGCCGAGGAGCACCCTTCGGGCAGTCCTCGTGATCACGGGAACCGTGTCTGCCAGCGTGCCGTCAAAGTCAAAGAGCACGAGCCTCCTGCTCGCGGCTTCAGTCATATCTGCCATGTCGTCCCCTCTTCCGTGAGTCTGTGCCAAGGGTAGCACGGTGGTCGACTCCGGGCGCCCGGACGCGGGACCCCCGGCCCCGCACATGAGGCTGGGGTATCATGGGCACCAGCAAGCAACCGAGGAGGCCCCATGCGCGTTGAGCCAATCACCTGCTATCGCCCGAGACCAGAGCTCGCCTCCGAGTTCGTGGCTCCGCCCTACGACGTCTTTGACCTCGAGGGCGCCCGCTCCTACGTGCGGGAGCGCCCCCGGTCCTTCCTCGCCGTGGACCGGCCCGAGACGGCGTTCCCACCGGAGCACGACCCCTGCGCGGACGACGTTTACGAGAAGGCCCACGAGCTTCTCGCCGCCCGCGCCGCCGACGGCACGCTCCTGCGTGACGGCACGCGCTGCTTCTATCTCTGGCGCCAGCGCTGGGCCGCGGGAGAGCGCACGGGAACCGTCGGCGCCTTCGCCGTGGACGACTACACCAACGGCATAATCCGCCGCCACGAGCTCACGCGCGCCGCCAAGGAGGAGGACCGCACCCGTCACATCAGGGCAACGAACTGCCAGACCGGGCCCGCGCTTCTCGCCTATCGAGACAACCCCGTTCTCGGGGCGCTCGTTGAGGCGGCAAAGACGGCCGAGCCCCTCTACGACTTCGTCGACGGGGACGACGTGCGGCAGACGGTCTGGCGCGTCGCGCGCCCGGCGGCCGTGGAGTCACTGCGCCTCATGCTCGGCTACGTGGAGCGCGCCTACATCGCGGACGGCCACCATCGCATCGCCGCTGCCGAGCGCATCTGCCGCGAGATGCGCACGAGCGAGAAGGACGGCTGCTCGGGCACCGAGGCCTACAACTTCTTTCTCGGCGCCCTCTTCCCCGCGAGTCAGCTCTCCGTCAGGGCCTACAACCGCGTCGTGGCGGACGCCGCGGGCCTCGCCGAGGACGAGCTCGTCTCCGCCGTCGAGGCCCAGGGCTTCCGCGTGGGGCCGCGCCTCGACGCCCCGGTGGAGCCGGAGGCGCCCGGCGTCTTTGGCATGTACGCCTTCGGAGCCTGGCGCAGGCTCAAGCTCACCGCGCCCGCACCCGACGACCCGCGCGCCGCGCTCGACGTCTCACTGCTCCAGGACCGCGTGCTCGGCCCGGTCCTCGGCATCGAGGATCCCGGCGAGGATCCCCGAATCGAGTTTGTGAGCGGCACGGCGGGCATGGGCGAGCTCGAGCGGGGGGCCGGCGAGAAGGGCGCTGCCTTCTCGCTCTATCCGACCACCCTCTCCCAGCTCATGGCCGTGGCCGATGCCGGCGAGCTCATGCCGCCCAAGTCCACGTGGTTTGAGCCCAAGCTCCCGTGCGGCCTCTTCGTCCGCCGCATCAACCACCGCGAGTCGATTCTCGACGGGGCGAGGCGCGCCCTCGGGGAATAAGGAGAAGAGTAGCCAGACAGCGTTCGCAAAGCCGCAAGAGCCGCGAGGGAGGTGCCCATGGAGACAAACGAGCAGCACGGAAGGCTCGGAAGGCTGTTCGCCGCCCTCGTGGGCGCAGACCAGCCCGAGGCCGCACCCTCAGGCGACGCCGGCGAGACCACGGCAGGCGCTTCCGCCGCCTCTCGGCTCGACCTCGAGAAGCTCTCGCACGAGCTCGCCGGCACGCATGACCCGGCTCGCGTTCTGAGGGACTTCGTCTCCGACGTGAGGCACCGTTCCGCCGCGGCGGGCGCCGAGCTCGCAGCAGGGCCCTCTTGCCGCCGCGATCCCGCTCCCTCCGCCTTCGAGACCTACCTCGCCGAGCGCCTCCAGGAGGCGGGCGTGCTCGAGGAGGACGGTGTCTACCTCCCCTCCCTTCGCATCGTGAGGCCGAGGGGCTCGAATCTCTTCTACCTCCGCGTGGAGGAGCCGGAGATTCCCTGGCTCTCCAAGGTCAAGGTGCTTCGCGTGGAGGCCGCTCTCAACGCGGCGCTTCTCGCCGACGAGGGGCTCGACGACGCCAACGCCGCGAGCCTCGAGGAGCTCGTGCGCTTCGAGGGGCGCTGCGCCCGCTCGATCGTCGCCCAGGCGCCGCTTCTCGCCGAGCGACGCGAGGGTCCCGCTCGAGGCGAGTGGGCGGTGCGTCGTGCAATATCCGATGGGATCGAGGAGCTGCGGCTCCCGTACCGTCTCACGGCGCGATTCCGCGTCAACGAGGCTGCGGGCAGTGCGGCCATAGAGTTTGACGTGGTGCCCCCGCGCGCCTGGTGGGCGACCACCTGGGTTGACGGCCTCTCCATCGTGGGAGCCACTGCCGAGATGAGGCGACGCTCCGCAAGTGAGTACAACCTGCGCGTGGGCGTTCTTCTCGCCGCGTACACGCTGCTCGTGGCACCCTTCGTCGACGAGGTTTACGTGGCGGGAGTGGAGGACAGCTCGGCCGGTCACGCGTGCTACCTCTCTGCACGCATCACGCGCACCCAGCTCGAGGGCATCGACCTCCGCGGGGCCGTGGATCCCTGGGGGGTCATGCACGCGGCGGGGGCGACCGTCGACGAGCACAACCTCACGCTCTCCCCCGTGCGCCAGGGTTTCTCCCTTGACGACGAGCAGTTCTGCCCGACGCGGCGCTTTGACGCCGTGGAACTCTCGGAGTCCGCGCTGGGTCCCGCCCTTGCCCACGAGTTTGGCTGCGAGATGCTGCGCGACCTCGGCATTAACGAGGCGGCGGCGAGAAGGGCGGCGACCGCGGAGCTAGTGCGCAGACTCGGGGACACCACGGAGCAGAACGTGCGGGCGCTGCTCTCGATCGCCGGAGAGGACGCCCCAAGCGACGTGCGCGAGGCGGCGCTGCGCTGCGTGCACGAGCTCATCGAGGGAACGCTCGAGGACGACCCCCTCGCCATCGTCGAGGCGTTCGTCGCGGGCAGCCCTCTCGAGCGCGGGGTCGCCCGTGCCCGCGAGGCGTTTCTCGCCCGAGACGCGGAGGATGCCGAGAGGCGCGCCCACGAGGCGCTGGGCTCGCTTGAGCCGAGCGCTGAGGAGGCCACTGACCAGGGGTTCGTTCCCACCCGCGCGTTCGGGAACTACGCGGACCGCGTGATCTACAACCGCCTGGTGGCAGACTCCGACACCCGCTGCCGCCTCGTTCCCGATGCCCTTATCGAGGGACACCTCATCGTCTCCTCTTGCGCCCTCGCGCGGGAAGACACCGCCGAGGCCCTCTCTCACGCCCGACTCGCCCGCGAGCTCGCCCCGCTCTCCACGCAGGCGAGCCTGCACCTCTCCCAGTGCCTCGAGGCCGCCGGGGACGCGCGCGGCGCCGAGAACGAGCTGCGGCGGCTGCTCACGCTCGCGCACGACCCCGAGACGATAGGCCTCGCCTACCTGCGCATGGCGCAGTATCAGTGGCAGTCTGGGCACGTCCTCGCCGCTCAGGCCTGCTACCAGCTCGCCTGCGCGCGACTCGGCGCACCCGTCCTAGTGGCCGGCCTCGCCGTCGTGGCGCTGCTCGGCCGCGTGGGAGACGCCTCGGGCGCCGCGCTCACGCAGGAGCAGGTCGAGGCGGCGCTCGCGGCGGAGAGCATCCCCTTCGCCCCCACGGAGGAGGTGGGCACCGTCCTCATGGAGGCGGCCGGCGCCGCAGTAGACGCCGAGCGCTTTGCCGTGGCTCGGGACGTGCTGCAGTCGCTCTGCTCGATACTTCGCGACGACGCGCTCTTCGGCGTGCTCCGCTCGATCGAGGACGAGCCCGACCGATGACGACGCCCCACCGCACGCCGAGCCTCTGGCCCCCGTCCTTCTCGGCTGCGATCTTTGACTTTGACGGAACGCTCGCAGAGACCTGGTCCATCTGGCGAAAGGTGGACGAGATCTTCTTTGCCACGCGCGGGCTGCCCTTTGACGCGAGTGCCTCCACCACGCTTGCGACGCTCGGCTTTTCGGCGGGTGCGCAGTGGTGCGTCGAGCGTTATCGCCTGCGCGACGAGGTCTCGGACATCGTGGACGAATGGAACCGCCTGGGCGCCGCGCTCTACGAGAACGACGTGCGGCTACGCCCGGGAGCCGAGGGCTACATTCGGCACCTGAGGGCGCGCGGGGTGCGCTGCGCCCTCGCCACGACCAACGATCCGCACGTCCTGGGCGCCATGCGCCACGTGGACGTAGACTCGCTCTTTGACGAGGTAGTCTGCGGGCGCGAGGTGGCACGCGGCAAGGACCACCCGGACATCTACCTCGAGGCCGCCCGGCGGCTGGGCGCCGCGCCCGAGGAGTGCGTGGTCTTCGAGGACATCCTCGCCGGAACGCTCTCGGCTGCCCGCGCCGGCATGGCAACGGTTGCCGTGAGGAGCACCGACCCGCGCCAGCCCGCCAACGAGCTGAGGGGCGCGGCCGACCTCTGGCTAGACGGCTGGGAGGACCTGGCCGACTGAGCGGGTCGTAGACCGCCTGCCCACCTTCGCCCGACGCCCGTGCCCCGCAAGCGCTCATCTTGGCGGCACTGCAAAAGACTTTTGACAGACGGGCGCGAGTCCTCGTGGCATCCTTGCGGACGAGGGAAGGGGGTCTCCATGAAGGGACTCGACAAGGAGTCACTGGGCAGGCGCATCGCCGAGGCGCGAGCGAGCCATGAGCTAAGCCAGGAGGCGCTGGCAGATCGGCTGCACGTCTCAAGGCAGACGATCAGCAACTGGGAGCGCGGCAAGACGCTCGTGGACGTCCAGAGCCTCGCCTCCCTCGCCTCCGAGCTCGACATGCCGCTCTTCGAGCTCCTCGGCGAGGAACAGGCACAGGCAGCCCGAGAGGACACCGAGGCGGCACGGCGCGAACTCGCGATCATCTACGTTGTTCAGACGCTCCTCTGGGTCCCGACGATCGTGCTCGACCTGACCGAGCGACTGAGCGGCGTGAACATGCTCTGGATCTGGTGCGCGCTGCTCGTCGTGTGCGCCCCGCTCGCCTGGAGGGCGTGGCGGCTCGAGCGCGATTACGACCTTCGCGTCACGCGCGAGGTCGTGAGCTTCCTCGAGACCGGAGAGCTCCCCGCAGACGACGGGCGACCCG
>CASFQX010000030.1 GCA_949296375.1 uncultured Olsenella sp. | reverse complement strand
GCCCGCATCGGCATGCTCAAGCCCACCGAGATCGAGGTCCAGACGGGATCTGCCGAGGTCCGGGACACCTTCAAGGTGCCCAAGGTCGGCATCGCCGCAGGCTGCATGATCCAGGAGGGCGAGATCTCCCGTGACGACCAGGTCCGCCTCGTCCGCGACGGCATCGTCGTCTACGACGGCAAGATCGCGTCGCTGCGCCGCTACAAGGACGACGTCAAGAGCGTCAAGGCCGGCTTTGAGTGCGGCATCGGCCTGGAGAACTTCCAGGACGTCAAGCCCGGCGACATCATCGAGGGCTACCGCATCGACCAGGTCGCCCGCACGGAGTAGGCACCCCCTTTCTCCCCGCCCGTCCCTCGTCATGGAGAGATGGGCGGGGAGCCCCTTTTGGAGCAGAACATGAAGCAGAACCAGCATTCGAGAAGGACCAACGAGCAGGCTCGCGTCAAGCTCGCCAACATCCTCCTCTTTGAGATCTCCGACCCGGACCTCGCCCTGATCACGATCACGGGTGTGGAGGTCTCCGTCGACAAGAGCTACCTGCGCGCGTACGTGAGCTGCGACGCCGACCGTTACGAGGAGGTCGAGGCTGCCCTGGCGCGCGCCAAGGGCCGCATCCGCTCACTCCTTGGTCGCTCGCTCGGCTGGCGCGTGACGCCTGAGCTCGACTTCCGCATCGACACCACGACCGACGAGGCGGAGCGCATCTCGCGCGCCCTTGAGGACGTGCCGGCCACGCTGGCAGTGGATAAGGACGAGTTTGGCTATCCCGTGGCCGTTGACGAGGATGCGGCCCTCGAGGCGGACGGCGAGGAGTAGGGGGCTTCATGCTGTGCGACTGTGAGGTCATGGCCGAGCAGGCCCCAAGCTTCGACGAGATCACGAGGCTGATCGAGGGGTCTTCCGTCGTCGCCGTGTGCGCCCACACCTCCCCGGACGGAGACGCCCTGGGCTCCGAGCTTGCGCTCGTTGAGCTCATTGAGCTCATGTGGCCCGAGAAGCGCGCGTTCGCGCTGCTCGCAGACGATGACGTGGTGCCGCGCATCTACCAGTTTCTCCCAGGCGCGGACCGGCTCGTCCGCGCCGTCGACTTCCATGAGGATCCGGACCTCTTCTTCTGCGTGGACCTCTCGCAGCCGGGGCGTCTGAACGATGCCCGCGCCGTGCTGGAGCGCTCGGGACACGTCGCGGTTCTCGATCATCACCCTGCTGCCGAGAGGTGCTGGGATGCCGGTGTTGTTCGCCCGGACGCGGCCGCGGCGGGCGTGCTCGTTGCCGAGTACGCGCTGCACCTTCGCGGGGAGCTCACGCCGACGATGGCCCAGAACCTACTCTGCGCCCTCGTCACGGATACCGGCCGCTTTCAGTACCAGAATGCCAATGGCGAGGCCTTCCGCGTCGCGAGCGCGCTCGTGGACGCCGGCGCCTCCCCCTCGGAAGTTGCCCTTCACGTCTACCAGAGCGACCGCGTGAGCTACCTGCACCTCTCTGCGACCGTCATGGGCAGGATCACCACCTTCGAGCAGGGCAGAATCGCATACAGCTACGCCACGATGGCCGATCTTGAGGTCAACGCCGTACCCGTTGCCGAGTGCGATGGCCTTGTCGACATAGTCCGTCGCGTCGACGGGTGCGAGATCGCGCTCTTCCTCAAGGAGGTTCCGGGTGGAAAGGTCCGCGGCAACCTCCGTGCCAAGTCCGACCGTGACATCTCCGTCGTCGCGCGCGAGATGGGGGGCGGCGGTCATCCCGCTGCTGCTGGTTTCACCGTGGACGGTGACATCGACCAGGCGCTCGCAGTCGTCCTTCCCAAGCTCCGTGCCCTCTACACCGAGGACGGGCGTTGAGCCGTCGTCCGAGCGCGTTCTCCGCGCTCATAGCCATAGACAAGCCCGTTGGCCTCACGAGCCACGACGTGGTCTCCCGTGTGAGGCGCGCCGTGGGCGAGAAGCGCGTTGGGCATGCGGGTACGCTTGACCCGGCTGCCACGGGAGTGCTCGTCGTGGGCATAGGGCAGGCTACGAAGCTCCTCGGGCTTCTCACGCTCGACCGCAAGGGGTATCGGGCAACCTTCGCCCTCGGCTCCGAGACGACGACCGACGACGCTGAGGGCGAGGTCACGGCGACTGCTGACGTGCCCGGCGAGCTCCTCGACCCACGGCGGGCCGAAGTCGAGCTCGCGCGCCTCGTGGGATCGTGCGACCAAGTGCCGCCGCGTTTCTCGGCCGTCTCCGTTGGGGGCCGACGTGCCTATGATGCCGCTCGGGCGGGGGAGGATCTTGAGCTCAGCGCCAGGCGTGTGACCATCTACGGTGCGAAGCTCGTCAGCGTTGATCCCGAGCGTTGCGCCTGGACCCTCGACCTCGACGTCTCCAAGGGCACCTATGTACGGAGCATCGCGCGCGACCTCGGTCGGGACCTTGGCTGCTTGGCGCATGTCTGCGAGCTGCGACGGACGTCCTCCGGTCCCGTAACCCTCGATGACTGCCTGAGCCTCGACGAGCTGTCCGAACGGGGCGTCGAGCTGGTCCATGAGCGCGCGCTCGACCCTGCAGCAACCCTCGACCTTCCCCTGAGGGCGCTCTCTGTCGAGGAGATTCCCGACGTCATGTGCGGGAGGTGCATCCCTGCCGGTGTGGCTCGCGACGCGGATGGGGAGCATGAGGTGGCGCACGGGGAGCGTGTGGCGCTCGTCTTTGGCGGCGGGCTCGCTGGCATCTGGCGCTGCGGGGGCAGGCGCCTTGTATGCGAGACGAACTTCCCCCAGGCGATCGAGGGGGTTCGCTGATGGGCGAGAAGAACCTCGCGCAGTGGCTCCTCGCGCTTTCGCCCAGCAACCCCATCGGGAGTGCGGGAGGTGTTCCTCCGAAAAGTGCGCTTCTCGAAACTATTCTTCGGAACACCTCCTGCGCCCCGGCGAGCGCCTCTCGGAGGGGGTGGCTGCCCGGGTCCAGGGGCTCTGTGTGTGCGATCGGGGCGTTCGACGGGGTTCACCTGGGTCATCGAGCGCTGATCGAGCGGGCGCGCGAGGAGGCCGACGCGCGCGGCGACGAGCTCGTGGTGGTGACGTTTTCTCCGGATCCGTCCGTCATCCTTACGCCCGGGCGCCCGCAGCGTCTGCTGCTGAGCGATGCGGACCGGGTGAGCGCCCTTGAGTCCATCGAGGGCGTTGACCGTGTCGTCGTGATCGACTTCACGGCGGAGCTCGCGGCGCTGCCCTACGAGCGGTTCGTGCGTGAGACGCTTGGCGATCTCATGGACCTCGACGTCATTATCGTGGGGTCGGACTTCCGCCTTGGGGCGGGTGGCGCAGGTACCGTTGACGCGCTCTCCGAGCTTGGGAGTGTCGACGGGTTTGACGTCATCGGCATGGACCTGCTCGATGAGGGGGGATCTCCCGTCACCGCAACGAGGGTCCGCGGGCTTCTCGCGCAGGGGCACGTGGAGGAGGCTGCCGGGCTGCTCGGACGCTGCCACTTCGTGCGAGGCGAGGTCGAGCATGGACGCGGTGAGGGGACCTCCTTTGGCTTTCCCACGGCGAACGTGCGTGTGTCCGACGGTCTCTGCCTGCCTGCGGAGGGCGTCTATGCCGGCTACGTTGCGTGCGCGAAGACCGCTTGGCCCGCGGCGATCAACGTTGGCAAGCCGAGGTCCTTCTCGCCTGGCGAGGAGGGGGAGCCGTTTCTCGAGGCAACGCTTCTGGGCTTTGACGGAGACCTCTACGGCCATGAGGTCTGCGTCGTCTTTGCGCGATGGCTTCGCGAGCCCAGGCTGTTCTCGTCCGTCGACGAGCTTGAGCGCGTGGTCCTGGGAAACGTGTCCTGGGTGCGTGCTACGCTAGGGGAGCGTGGAGTAAGCCTGGGAGGGGAGGTGCTCGCGTGATCACCGACGAGGACAAGGAACGGGTTCGTCAGGCGACGGACTTCGTGCAGCTCGTGGCCGAGACCGTGGAGCTGCGCCAGCGTGGTCAGGACTTCTGGGGCTGCTGCCCCTTCCACGGCGAGAAGAGCCCCTCGTTCAAGGTCAACCCGTCGACGGGCCTGTGGCACTGCTTTGGCTGCGGAGAGGGTGGCGACGTTTTCTCCTACGTACAGCGCCGAGAGAACCTGGACTTCCCGGATGCGATTCGCTATCTCGCGGACCGCGCGGGAATCGAGCTGACAGAGGAACGCTCGGCTCGGCGAGGCCCCAAGCGCAGCCGCCTGCTCGAGGCGCTCGACGCCGCCGAGAAGTTCTATCACACGATGCTCATGCGCGGGAAGGGCGAGGGGCCGGACGAGGCGAGGCGCTACTTCGCGGGACGCGGCTTTGGGTCTTCCGTATGTCGCCGCTGGGACCTCGGCTTTGCCCCGGGTCGCGGCGCCCTTGTCGCCCATCTGAGAAAGCTCGGCTTCACCCCCTCGGAGATAATCGCCGCCGACCTCGCCCAGGAACGCTCCGGGCGTCTCGTGGACCGCTTCTACGACCGCGTGATGTTTCCCATCCACGACGAGCAGGGACGTGCCATCGCCTTTGGTGGGCGCATCATCGGACCCAGGCGCGACAACGTGGCCAAGTACGTGAACACGCGTGACACTGCCGCCTTCAACAAGGGTAAGCACCTCTTTGCCTACGACCGGGCCAAGGAGGGCATGGCGGCGACGGGCGAGGCCATCGTCTGCGAGGGATACACCGACGTCATCGCCATGCACGAGGCCGGCTTCACGAACGCGGTTGCCGCTCTCGGCACGGCCTTCAGGCTCGACCACGTGCGGCTCATGGAGCGCCAGCGCGTGAGCCGCATCATCTGCATGTTCGATGGTGACGCCGCCGGCCAGCGCGCGGCGGAGCGAGCCATCCGCTACCTCGACAAGACCTCAGCAGCACTCATGTGCGTGGTGCTCCCGGACGGCCAGGACCCCATGGAGTTTCTCGCCGCGCACGGGGCAGACGCCCTGCGCCCGATTCTCGCCTCCGCTCGTCCCCTCATGGACTTCGTCTTTGAGAAGCGCCTCGAGGGCTATGACCTCTCCGCCCCGGGGCGTCGCGTCCGAGCGCTCGAGGACATGGCGAGCGTTCTCGCACCGCTCAAGCGCTCAGTGCTTCTCCACGAGTACGCAACCCGCCTGGCGGACGCTCTCGGTATGGATGTGGAGGACACGAAGCGCGCGATACGCGAGGCTCCCGTGAGCGAGCTCGACGAGGGCGGGTCGATGAGAGCGAGCGCCCCGGCGCCCCGGCGCCAGGCGGGTGGAACCGCCGGTGAGTCCCCGTCTTCGTCTCGCCCGGTTTCGCGCGACGTTCGCGTCGACGCATCAGATGACGTCGAGGTTCCCAGCGACTACGTGCCCGCCGAGGCGTACGAGGAGGGTGCCGCCGCCACGGCGCGTCCGCCCTTGACGCAAGACCTTGACGCCCTCTCCTCCGACGAGCGGATGCAGGTCGTTGCCGAGCGTGAGCTCCTTGCCGCGATCGCGCAGCGTCCCGACGCGATGCGCTCCTTCGGCGAGAGGATCGCGACGTTCTCCTGGTCGGATGCGCGTCACGAGGCGATGTCCTGGGCGATGCTCTCGACCCCCGAAGGGTCATCCCCCGCGGAGGTCGTCGCCGCCGCGACCGCCGTTGCCCCCGAGGCTCCCGTCATCCTGTCCGGCGGGCGCGTCATGGGGGACGACGGGCTCTCGGACCAGAAGAAGCTCGAGCTCATCGTCGACACCGCTGAGCTGTGCTCGTGCAGGCGCCGCGTGAGGGAGATCAGGTCCAGGCTGCGCTCCCTGCCGGCGGGAGGGGAGTCCGAGGGACTCTTCGAGGAGGCGACGGCTCTCCAGAGGAGAATGGGGGAGCTCAGTGTTCGCCTGTCCTCGTCGCTCTCCGAGTAGCGATTGGGTATAATCTCAAAGGTTTATACGTCGAAAGGACATACGTGGCTGCAAAGAAGACGAACGACGACATCAAGCTCTCCGACGAGCTGCTCGGTGCCATCGACGGTCTCGTTGCCGGGGCTGGCGAATCCGCCAGCGTGACCGAGGATGACATCCAGCTCGCCATCAAGGACATCGACGTCGACTCCGAGGAGCTCTCGGACCTCTATGACGCCATCCGTTCCCGTGGCGTCGAGATCAGCGGGTCTCCCGCCGAGGCGCCCGCAGAGGACTTCTCCGTGGACGACGGCATCGACGACGACTTTGGTGACGAGGGGGGCGACGTCGACTCCTTCGGTGACGACGAGGACGAGTCCGAGAGCCTCGCCGAAGCAAAGATCGTCAAGGAGGCCCTGCGCTCCGTTCCCAAGGCGCGCGTCTCCAAGCCCAAGCGCTCCTCGCGCGCACGCGCGCGCAGACCCGACACCTCCACCGCCATGCTCACCGGCGACCCGGTGCGTATGTACCTCAAGGAGATCGGCAAGGTGGACCTGCTCACGGCCTCCGAGGAGGTCAACCTCGCCATGAAGATCGAGGCGGGCACCGAGGCCACCGAGAAGCTCGAGGCCGCCGAGGACGGAACGCTCGAGCTCACGCGTGCCGAGCAGCGCCGCCTCATGCGAATCGAGCAGGTGGGTCTTGACGCCAAGCAGCAGCTTATCAGCGCGAACCTGCGCCTCGTCGTCTCCATCGCCAAGCGCTACGTCGGCCGCGGCATGCTCTTCCTCGACCTCATCCAGGAGGGCAACCTCGGTCTCATTCGCGCCGTGGAGAAGTTCGACTACACCAAGGGCTTCAAGTTCTCCACCTACGCCACCTGGTGGATTCGTCAGGCCATTACCCGCGCGATCGCGGATCAGGCGCGTACCATCCGCATCCCGGTCCACATGGTCGAGACCATCAACAAGCTCATCCGCGTTCAGCGTCAGTTGCTCCAGGACCTCGGCCGCGACCCCACCCCCGAGGAGATCGGCGCCGAGATGGGCATGAGCCCGGACCGCGTCCGCGAGATCCAGAAGATCTCCCAGGAGCCCGTGTCCCTCGAGACCCCCATCGGCGAGGAGGAGGACTCCCAGCTCGGAGACTTCATCGAGGACTCGAGTGCCGTGGCGCCTCCTGAGGCTGCCTCCGACTCCATGCTGCGCGAGCAGCTCGACCAGGTGCTCGACGGCCTCGCAGACCGTGAGCGGAAGGTCATCAAGTTCCGCTTTGGCCTCGAGGACGGCCATCCGCGCACCCTCGAGGAGGTCGGCCGCGAGTTTGGCGTCACGCGCGAGCGCATCCGCCAGATCGAGAGCAAGACCCTGGCCAAGCTCCGTCATCCGAGCCGCAGCGGTCGCCTCAAGGACTACATGGAGGACTAGCTTATGACTCCCAACCAGAAGCGCTTCAAGATCTTCTCGATACTCATTCTCTTCGTTGCTCTCCTGCAGGTGATCGGCGGCGTGTTCATGCTCGTGGGTTCTCCGCTTGCCGCAGGCATGCGGATC
>CASFQX010000029.1 GCA_949296375.1 uncultured Olsenella sp. | reverse complement strand
TTATGCGGGAAAAAAGTTGAGGCCTTGACGTTATGCTAGGCTACTTGGGTATTTGTCCGCTCTGAGCAGTCAGATAAGGAGCTTCTGTGGCCAGTCACTTTCGCAGCGCTGAGCAACAGGGTGCGGTGGATGACGAGCTGAACCAGCTCGCCACACCCGATTCGGCTCCGCAGGTACCGGCCGTCTCTGCCGACGACACCGGAGAGCTTCTCGCCTCCGACGCCGTTGCGCCCGCACCTTCGGTGGAGACGCCCGAGGCCGTCCACGTCGTTACCGCTGCCGATCCCGCGACCGTGCCCGCGGATCAGCCGGCTTCCGAGAGCGTCTATTCCTCGCTCTCCAACGACGAGGCGCCTGTGGTTTCCCGTACCGGAACGCCGACCGTGTCGTTCAAAAACGTGTCACTCATCTACCCGGCCCAGCCCAACAAGCCAGCCCTCGATGATGTCAGCCTCGACATCTACCCCGGAGAGTTCGTCTTTGTCGTCGGCCACTCCGGCTCGGGCAAGTCCTCGCTTCTGCGCCTCATCACCCGTGAGCTCAAGGCGAGCTCCGGGCAGGTCATCGTGGCGGGGCAGGACCTCACCAAGATGCGCAACAAGAAGGTCCCGTACCTCCGTCGTCAGATCGGTACCGTCTACCAGGACTTCAAGCTCCTGCCGGACAAGACCGTCTACGAGAACGTGGCCTTTGCCCTCGAGTGCATCGGCAAGCCCCGCTCCGTCGTCAAGGCGCAGGTTCCCGAGGTGCTTCGCCTCGTTGGCCTCGGCGAGCGCATGAACCACTTCCCGGATCAGCTCTCCGGTGGCGAGCAGCAGCGTGTCTCCGTTGCGCGTGCCATGGTCAACCGCCCGCCCCTGCTCGTCTGTGACGAGCCCACGGGCAACCTCGACCCGGCGATCTCGCTCGGCATCATGAAGCTGCTCGACCTCATCAACCGCAACGGCACTACGGTCATCATGGCGACGCACGACCGCGAGATGGTTGACTCCATGCGCAAGCGCGTCATCGCCCTCGAGGCCGGCCACGTTGTCCGCGACCAGGAGAGGGGAGGCTACGGATACTATGGTGCCCTCTAACTTTGGTTATTCTCTTCGCGAGGCGGGCCATCACTTCCGTCGCAACTGGACGACGGTGCTGGGCGCCATCGTGACCATCTTCCTCTCGCTGTTCATCATCGGCGTCTTCGCCCTGGGCTCCGCCATCATCTCCAACGTCGTTGGCGGCGTCGAGGACAGCGTCACGATCCAGGCGTACCTCTCCGACGATGCGTCCGACTCCGACGTCAAGGCCTTCCAGGACGAGGTCGAAAGCTGGGACGGCGTGGATACCGTGACCTACAAGTCCAAGGAGGAGGCGCTCGAGGAGTACCGCTCCTCGATGTCCAACCGCAACGCCAGCGACGCCGTCGCGGCACTTGACGGCGAGAACCCCCTCCCGGCATCCCTCGTCATCACCCTGAGCGATCCCCAGGAGGTCGAGGACACCGCTCGTCGCATCATGCAGGATTCTCAGTTCCTCGAGATCCGCGACACCCATGACGACCCCTCCTCGACCGCGGCTGACGACGTCATCTACGGCCAGGGCACGGTCGAGCGCCTCTTCGAGGTGACCAACTACATCCGCTTTGGCGCCGCCGCTCTCGTCATCATGCTCACCTTCGTGGCGTTTGTGTTCATCAACAACACCATTCGTCTCGCCATCACGGCTCGTCGCCGCGAGATCGCCATCATGCGTCTCGTTGGCGCCTCCAACGGCTTCATCCGCGGGCCCTTCGTGATGGAGGGCATGCTCGAGGCGCTCATCGCCGCGCTTCTCGCCATCGGTGCCCTCGCCCTTGGCCTGAACTTCCTCATGCCCGCGCTTCAGAGCAACCTGCCCTTCCTGGCGTTCGAGATCTCCCAGACGGTCATGCTCGCCACCTTTGGCCTGCTCCTCATCGTGGGAATCCTCATCGGCTTCTTTGGATCCGCGATCGCCATGCGCCGCTACCTCAAGGTGTAGGCTTCGCCAAAGCGCCTCTTGCGCCCTCGGCTCTTGGTGGAGCCGGGGGCGTTTTTTGTGCGCGGACACGTGTCCGAGATTTCGCCCTTCTCGGCATTGGGCGAATTTCTCGTCCGAAAAAGCGCTCTTCTCGGCACCCGGATACGGCTGCCGGCCTTCCTAGCATCCTCGGGGGCGGCGTTTGCCCAGTTGTAGCAGGGAATCACATGGCGCTTCTCGCCTGTGGACGATAAGAACGATGCGTACGCCCGGTCGCGATGCCGAGAAGCGACGATTCTGAGACGCCAAAGTGCTCCCGTTGCCGAGAAGCGCGGATTTCTGGAGGCGCGTCCGTCTGGGCACCGTCACTCCCGGTGAGGATCTCGGGTCACCAGAATCGCGGCCAGCCCATGAGGGACGGCCCTGATGGGATTCGAGTGCGGTATAGAGACGCCCGGCGCCGCGGAATAGACAGCCCCAGCTCAGGCCGCAAAAAAATTTTGTGAAGACCTTGTGTCGCACGATAGGGGCGTGTAGACTAGACAGGCTGCTCAAAAGGGGTGAGCTGTGTCTCGACCCTCGAGAGCGCAGATACAGGACGTGGTCCGCTGGGGACGGGCGCAAGGGGCGCCCGAAAAAGCCCATGACCACCGAGGGTTAGGAAAGAGTATGGTCAGCACGATCCTTGGCCGCAAGCTTGGGATGACGCAGATCTGGGACGAGGACGACAACGTCGTGCCCGTCACCGTCATCCAGGCTGGCCCCTGCACCGTCTCGCAGGTCAAGACGAAGGCGACCGACGGCTACGACGCCGTTCAGATCGGCTTCGGAGACATCTCCGCCAAGCACGTCAACAAGCCCATGGCCGGCCACTTCAAGGCCGCCGGCGTCGAGCCGATGCGCTACCTCCGCGAGGTTCGCGTCGAGAACGGCGAGGAGCACAAGACCGGTGACGTCGTCACCGTCGCCGACTTCGCCGACGTCAAGTCCGTCGACGTCATCGGCACCTCCAAGGGCAAGGGCTTCCAGGGCACCATCAAGCGCTGGAACTTCTCCCGTGGTCCCATGACCCACGGTTCCCGCAACCAGCGTCGCCCGGGCTCCATCGGTCAGTGCGCCTACCCCGCGCGCGTCCGCAAGGGCCTGCACATGTACGGCCACATGGGCGACGAGCGCGTGACGGTCAAGAACCTCAAGCTCGTCCGCATCGACGCCGAGCAGAACCTCATGCTCGTCAAGGGCGCTGTCCCCGGCGGCAAGAACGCTCTCGTCCAGGTCCGCATGGCCTAAGTGCCAGGAAATCTCTTAGGCTAACAAGGAGGACAGAATGTCCAAGTACGCAATCAAGAACGCCAAGGGGGCTCAGGTCGCAGAGGCCGAGCTCGCTGACGGCGTCTTCGGCATCGAGCCGAACATCCCCGTCATCCACCAGGTTGTGGTCTGCCAGGACAGCTGCGCTCGTCAGGGCACCCACGCCGTGAAGAACCGTCACGACGTCTCTGGCGGCGGCGCCAAGCCCTACCGTCAGAAGGGCACCGGCCGCGCTCGCCAGGGTTCCACCCGCGCCGCGCAGTGGACCGGCGGCGGCGTCGTCTTCGGCCCCACCCCGCGCACCCACAACAAGCGCATCAACAACAAGATGGTCAAGCTCGCCATGCGCTCCGTCCTCTCCGGCAAGGTTGCCGACCAGGAGCTCGTGCTCGTCGACGCCCTCTCCTTCGAGAAGCCGTCCACGAAGCAGGCCAAGGCCCTTCTCGGCGCCCTCGGCATTGGCGACAAGCGCGTGACGATCGTCGTTGCCGACGATGACGTCATGACCTACCTCTCGTTCCGCAACCTCGCCGGCGTCAATGTCATCGGCGTCTCCGAGGCCACCACGCGCACCCTCATCGACAACGGCGCCCTCGTCATGACCGCCGACATCGCGAATCAGTTCGGGGAGGTGCTCGCATAATGAACTCCGCCTACGACGTGATCATCCGCCCCGTGGTCTCCGAGCGTTCCTTTGACCTCATGGAGCAGGGCAAGTACACCTTCGAGGTCGCCAAGAACGCCCCGAAGGAGGAGATCGCCAGCGCCGTCGAGAAGCTCTTCGGCGTCCACGTGGTCAAGGTCAACACCATGAACGTCTCCGGCAAGAAGAAGCGCGTCCGCTACCAGACCCCTGGCACCACGCGCTCCTGGAAGAAGGCCGTCGTGACCCTCGCCGCCGGCGAGACGATCGAGATCTTCGGCAACCAGCAGGCCGCTGAGTAGTCTCTGACGCCCGGGCCCCTCGGGGCCTGGGCTTCAATGCCGCGCATGATGGATACGCGCGGAACCGTGGTAATCCGGTGTCGGCTCGCCAATCCCTGAGCGGGTCGGCCAACGGAAAAGAAGGGAAAGGTTTCAATGGCAGTCAAGCACCTCAAGCCCACGAGCGCCGGCAGGCGTTTCCAGACGGTCTCGGACTTCTCCGAGATCACCTGCACCACGCCCGAGAAGTCGCTTCTCGAGCCCCTGCCCAAGAAGGCCGGCCGCAACAACAACGGCCGCATCACCACCCGTCACCAGGGTGGCGGCCACAAGCGCCAGTACCGCAAGATCGACTTCAAGCGCCGCAAGGACGACGTCCCGGCCAAGGTCGCCACGATCGAGTACGACCCCAACCGCTCCGCCCGCATCGCGCTGCTCCACTACGTTGACGGCGCCAAGGCCTACATCCTGTGCCCCGAGGGCCTGCACGTTGGCGACACCGTCCTCTCCGGCACCAAGGACGTAGACATCAAGCCAGGCAACTGCATGCCGCTCTCCGAGATCCCCGTCGGCACCCTGGTGCACGCCGTGGAGTTCCAGCCCGGCAAGGGCGCCGCTATGGCCCGCGCCGCCGGCACCTCCGTCCAGCTCATGGGCAAGGACAACGGCTACGCCGTCCTCCGCATGCCCTCCTCCGAGCTTCGCCGCGTCCTTCTCACCTGCCGTGCCACGATCGGTGAGGTCGGCAACGCCGAGCACTCCAACATCGTCGTCGGCAAGGCCGGCCGCAGCCGCTGGGCAGGCGTCCGCCCGACCGTCCGTGGTACCGTCATGAACCCCGTCGACCACCCGCACGGCGGCGGCGAGGGCAAGAACCACACTTCCGGTCGTCCGTCCGTCACCCCGTGGGGCAAGCCGACGAAGGGTTACAAGACCCGCGACCCGAAGAAGGGCTCCAACCGCCTGATCATCCGTCGTCGCAAGTCCAAGTAGTCGGAACACGAGTAGTAGGAGATAGAAAGCATGAGCAGAAGTCTCAAGAAGGGCCCGTTCGTGGAGACTCGCCTCCTCGCGCGTGTCGCCGCACAGAACGAGGCTGGCACGAAGGAGGTCATCAAGACCTGGTCGCGCTCCTCGACCATCTTCCCCGAGATGGTTGGTCACACGATCGCCGTCCACGACGGCCGCAAGCACGTGCCCGTGTACGTCACCGAGTCCATGGTCGGGCACAAGCTGGGCGAGTTCGCCCCCACCCGCACGTTCCGTGGTCACAAGGAAAAGTAGGGGGTAGGGAAACAACATGCCTCAGAACACCAGCACTAACGAGGTTCGCGCCACGGCCAAGTACGTCCGCGTCGCGCCGCGCAAGGCTCGCGCCGTCGTCTCGCTGATCCGCAACCTCCCCGTTGAGAAGGCCCTCGAGGTCCTGCAGTTCTCCACGCGCGCCGCTTCCGTGGACGTCGCCAAGGTCCTGCGCTCCGCGATCGCCAACGCCGAGAACAACAACGGCCTCCGTGCCGACAACCTCGTCGTGAAGCTCGCCTACGTTGACGAGGGCCCCACCCTCAAGCGCATCCGTCCGCGCGCCAAGGGCTCTGCCTCTCGCATCAACAAGCGCATGAGCCACATCACTGTCGTCGTCGCTCCGCGAAAGGAGGCGTAAGCGAGCATGGGTCACAAGGTTCAGCCTACCGGCTTCCGTCTTGGCATCACCGAGGAGTGGCGTTCCCGCTGGTACGCCGATAAGAACTACGCCGAGACCCTCGGCAACGACCTCGCCATCCGCAGCTACCTCGAGAAGCGCCTCGCCAACGCCGCCCTCTCCCGCGTTGACATCGAGCGCGCCGGCGACAAGGTGAAGGTCACCATCTACACCGCCCGCCCGGGCATCGTCATCGGCAAG
>CASFQX010000028.1 GCA_949296375.1 uncultured Olsenella sp. | reverse complement strand
TGCCACCACGGCAGGCTCCTGCAGTTCCACGGGGAGTCCTACAGGGTGCGCCACGCGCTCATGCGGGGCGGCTCGGAAACGGCGACGGAGGGCGCCAGATCGATGTGACGGAGGTGGCTCAGTTTTACTTGACGGAACACACTTGTCGGGGTGCCGGGAGACGGACCAGCACACCGGCCACCCGTCGAAGCAGTCGATCGCCGGGGAGAGGTACGCCCTGAAGCCGTCGAGGCGGAACTCCGTGACGTCGGTGACGACGAGCAGCCCCGGCTCGGGCGCGTGGAAGTCGTGGGCGCCGTCCCCGGCGAGCGGCACGTTGGCGGGCCGCGCCGAGAGCTCCCCGGCGTAGCTCGAGTACCTGGCCCTCCGCCCGGCCTGGGCCGCCTTGCGGGAGACGAGGCCCTCCTCGGCCATGATCGCGCGCACGACCTTCTCGGAGGCGACGACCGGCGTCTCCGCGTCGCCGGGCGCGAGGTCGCGCCACGAGACCGGCTCGCCCTCCCCGGAGCGCAGGTCGGCGGTCACCGACTCGGCCCCGTACGCGCCGCCGCTCGCCTCGAAGGACGCGCGCACCCGCTCGCGCAGGGCCGCCTTGGGGTCGGGCCTAGACGCCCTCGCGGCCTGGTCGAGGTAGGTGCTCTTGGGTATCGAGAGCGTCTCGGTCACGTCCCTGAGCCTGACGAGCGGGCTCCTCTCCCGCGCCAGCTCCCCGGCCCGCCACTTCTCCATGCTGGTCAAAGGGGCCGGGCCTGGTGCTTTTAGGACGTCCAACACCGCCAGCGCCTCGGCGAGCTTGACCTCGGCCATCCTCGCCCGCTCCGCCGGGTCCTCCGGCAGGTCGGCGCCCCAGTCGCGCCAGTCGGTCTGCTCGGGCCCCTCCGCCATCGCGGCCCCCTCCCGCTCGCGGCGGGGGCGCCGCGCCGCGTACCTCGGGCTGCCCTCGCCGTGCGCGCAGTGCATGCGCGCCGCCCGGTCGGGCATCTCGGTCGCGGCCAGCTCGCCCGCCTCCTCCATCCTGAGCCAACGATACAGGTTGTCGCGGTTCGGGAACAGCGGCAGCCGCCGGCAGGCCTCGCGGACGCCCATGCCGCTGCGGTGGAACTCCCAGAGTATCCCCTCGCGCTCCTCCTTGGTGTACATCGGACTCCCCTCTGGACCAAGATTGGTCCGAGATTTTGTCCGGGGTCCCGAAAAACGGTTATCTGCAACACTCAGGATAATTGCACACACCGCCAATGGTCATCCCGTCAATGCTTCAAAAGAATTCCTTTTGAGTAAAGACGCAAATGAAGAAACTGTAGTTCGCGGAGATTTTGCAAAGACTCTCTGGTGCTGTAACCGGGACTGCTTTAAAGGAGAAAAGCTGTACGACTTTAGAAACTTTAATTCGATAGAATAAGCGATTCATCCTCTTCAAACTGATAGGGAATCGCTCAATACCAGGAGATTAAACAGTATCGCCATTCAAATCTCCTTCATATGGCCCTTTTTACCCCACTCAATAAGGAGATGATGCCCTTCCTTCCTCACTCCATCTTCAAGCACTGCGTTCTCTCGCTTCGGAAGATAGCATGCTCATACCCCATTCGTCAGAGGAGATCACAGTATGCCTTCTCACTGTTGAAGGCGGCGTCCTGGCCAACGTTAATCATCGGACCGCTCTCTGAATCAGGCTAGAGTTATCATCTTCTCGAACACCACATAAACTGTCGGCCTAGTTTCTTAAATCTCAAACAGTCTGAACAGGCAAATCGAACTTGTGACCAAAAAGAGCATCACAAGCATTATTATCGCAAGTAGTAGGGTTCCCTTCTGGATCACTTTGGGACGGCTCTCCATTTCGCTCAATACACAGGAGGGAAGATAGCTATCGCTAGCAATAGCTAAGTCTAGCGTTGAATGCTCAACTTTACCCACTATTACCTTCATCTTTAGCGATATTGATGCATTCATTGCCCGCTGCTCCTCGTTCTTAATTCGGATTTGTCCGACAACAAATGCGGAAAACCAGCAGAAGATTAAGAGATTGACAACAAGAGAAACCCCCATGATTGCCTGCGATTCAACTTCTAGAATAAGAGTCGAAAAGGCCGTGGAGTACGCAAAGAGAACTCCGAGCCCAGCCCAGCTTATGGTCTCCTTATGCTTATGGTAATCAGAGCATCGAGTGGCAATATCATCAAGTGCTTCGATGACCTCCGCTCTACCGCACCCTTCATCTACAGCAAGTATTTCATTCCCCATGCGACTACTCACAATCGACAGCAGCTTTACTGAATCTTACTGCTAGGCATGGAGGGTGTAGACATGTCTTTTGGCCGACTGCTCACTTGCCCTAAGCATCAACGGGTTGACGAAGTCACCGAAGTCCAAGGGGGCGAAGGCCATCGCTTTGCTTAAGGTGGCCCCGTAATGGAGTCGAGTGAGGCCGTAGAGGCCAAGACCGCCGAGCTCTAGACGGCCAAGTCAGGGAGGTGGCCAGGGTCGCCCACTACGGATTCACCGAGGCCCTGACCTACACGAGTCCCCCGCGAGCACTGGCGGCGCATGCGCATCAACCAACACCATCGAGCCGCCCGACCGTGAGGTGCGCGGGCACATCCGCGTGTTCGGTGTTCTCCACGACGAGAGCTACGCCCTCATGCTCGTGACCGCCAGGCTCAAGTACGTGGGAGAGAGCGTGGGGGTCGAGGCGCTACCTGAACGTGTGAGTAATCGTCTTTCTTAAGGCCACCTATATCGCGGCTCGGAGCCATCCGCCCACCGACGCGATATCTCGGCTCGGAGCCACCCGCATTCCGCGTCAGAGCCGGAGCCAGTACCTTCGTCTCGCCATGCAACCGAGACGAAGGAGGAAGAACATGGCGCGAAGAATAAGGGCGAGGCTGGTGCTCCAGCTGAGCGAGGGCGGCCTCTCCGGCAGGCGGATCGCCGCGACGCAGGGCGTGTCGCGCAACAGCGTAAGCGAGGTCCTCGCCGCAGCGAGGAGGGCGGGCATCGGCGGGCGCGAGGCCGAGGCGATGACCGACGCCGAGGTGTACGAGCGGCTGTTCCCCGGACGGGCTCTCCCCGAGCCGGTCTACCCCGACCCCGACTGGGAGCGCGTGCACCGCGAGCTCGCCCGGGTCGGGGTCACGCTCAAGCGGCTGCACGAGGAGTACCGGGACGAGGCGCGCGCGAAGGGCGAGCCGTCCATGTCCTACGACCGGTTCTGCAAGCGCTACCGGGAGTTCACGGTGAGAAGGCAGGTGGTGAGCCGCGTCGGGCACAAGGCGGGAAGGATACTCGAGGTCGACTGGGCCGGGCCGACGATGGCGCTCGTCGACCCGGCCACGGGTGAGGTCTCCAGGGTCTTCCTGTTCGTGGCCTGCCCGCCCTTCAGCCGCCTGTCCTACGTCGAGCCGACGCTGGACATGAGGCAGGATACATGGCTGCGCTGCCACGTGCACGCGTTCGCCTACATGGGCGGCTCGACGCCCTGCATCGTGCCCGACAACCTGAAGGCGGGCGTGACCAGGCACCCGCGCGAGGGCGAGGTCGAGCTGAACGGGGCGTACCGCGAGATGGCCGCGCACTACGGCTCAGCGGTGATGCCCGCGCGCATCGCCACCCCGCGCGACAAGCCGAGCGCCGAGAACGAGGTATGGCAGGCCGCCCTGGAGATCATCGCGGCGCTGCGAGACGAGGTCTTCACCGATTTCAACCAGCTCAAGAGGGCTGTGGCGGAGAAGCTCGAAGAGCACAACTCGAGGCCCTTCTCCAAGCGCGAGGGCACGCGCCGGGAGGTCTTCGAGGAGCAGGAGAGGCCGCTCCTCCGCCCCCTCCCGGCGGTGCCCTACGAGGTCTGCGAGTGGGTCTACGGCCGCAAGGTGCAGCGCAACTGCCACGTCGCTCACAGGCGCAACTACTACTCGGTGAGCCACCTGGCGGTCGGCAAGACGGTCGACCTCAGGGTCACCGACACGACGGTCGAGATATTCCTCGCCGGCGAGCGGCTCGCCACCCACCCGCTGCTCCCGGCCTTCGCCCGGAACCGCTACTCCACGCACGCCGGCGACCTCCCCGGGGGGAAGTCGTACTCCGACTGGGACGCGGGCCGCATCCGGCGCTGGGCCGACCGCGTCGGGCCGTCCTGCAGGGAGGTGGTGGACCGCATCTTCCAGCGCGTCGACTACGAGGAGCAGGGTTTCAACGCGGCGCTCGCCGTGCTCAGGCTCGAGCACCGCTACACGAGGCCCAGGCTCGAGCGGGCGTGCTCGATGGCGCTCGCGAGCGGCCTGCCCTCGCCCCGGTACAGGCACCTCAAGCCCATCCTGGAGACCAACCAGGACCTGGCCCCCGGAACGCGCGCGGGCGACGGCGGCCCGGGCGAGGACGAGGCCGGCTACGTGCGCGGCGCCGACTTCTACGGGGGGGAGGCGTAGCATGGAGCTCTCGATGGAGACGAAGCGCAAGCTGCGCGACATGGGCGCCTCCGACCTGCTGGACGCGCTGGAGGCCCAGGACGAGGGCTTGTGCATGGGCATGACCTGCGCCGAGCGCGTGCAGATGGCCGTCGACGAGGTGCACTCGGCGTTCGTCACCTCCAAGGTCCGCAGCCTCACCAAGCGCGCCAACCTGAGGTACCCGGAGGCCGACGTGAGGTCGATCGACTTCTCCGAGGAGCGAGGCCTGGACCGGCTGCTGATCGCCGAGCTCGCCACGTGCGGCTTCGCCGAGCGCGGCCAGAGCGTCGTGCTGCAGGGCCCGACCGGCACGGGCAAGACCTACCTGGCCTGCGCGATCGCCAAGGCCGCCTGCCAGCGGAGGATGCGGGCCTGCTACATCAGATGCCCCGACCTGGAGGAGCTCTGGCGCGAGGCGCGGGAGCGCCCCGGCGGCGAGCGCAAGATCACGAGGAAGTACGCGGCCTTCCAGGTCCTCGTGCTCGACGAGTGGCTGCTCGACCGCCCCGACGAGCTCTTCCGGGGCTTCCTGCTCGAGCTCATGGAGGCGCGCTACGGCACGGCGTCCACCGTCTTCTGCACCCAGTTCCGCCAGAAGGACTGGCATGCCAGGCTGGGCGGAGGCGTTCACGCCGACGCCATCATGGACCGCATCGTCCACGGCGCCGCATGGGTCGGCATGGGCGAGATGAACATGAGGAGGAAACTGGGGGCCGGATCGGAGTAGGGCGCGCCGACCGGTACCGATAGGAAACGCCGGCGGTATCGGCTCGCGATACCGCCGGTATCAAATCGCGATATTGGGCGGTATCAAAAAGGGCAAATACTCATCGGCGCTCATTCGGACCATTTCATATTGCTCGTCAACACAGGCGCGAGGACAGCCGCGGCAACGCGTTCCTCGGCAAGGGGAGCACGTTGCTTAACCCGCTGCCAGAGGCGACCTTCGGACTGCACGAGCGGCGGCGCTGCAAGATGTCGCCGGACTACCACGTGCAGTGCGACCGCATGCGATACTCCGTGTCTCACCGGCTGAAGTCAATCGTATCGTCGGTAGTCATCGTCATGTCCGAGAACATCATCGGTGCCGCCCCCTGCTGTAAAGTGTCCATGTGGTCATCTCCCAAGCTTCTGTCAGCGTAGTAACTGAAGATTCTAGTCAGTGGCCACGCCTCTTCTCGGAGGCGCTCTAGCACCAAAATTTGACACGCAATCGCAAATGCTCAGAAAAGGGTTTGATTGAAATGGGGATGCAGAATCGTCCAATATATCTCGACTATTTAGATTATCTTGCCGGCGATGAGGCGACTAAGCGACAGTTGTTGCTTCGTTTGCGGTATGACTTGCTGCTGTTTGCCGATATTGGAATCGAATTGTCTGTTCCAGCATGCGTAAAATTAGGATGGATTACCGACGTTCTTATGGCACTCGACTTGTTTTGGCAATCGGGCACTTTTCACCTCCAGTTGGATTCCAAGCACCACTTAGATCCAAGGAATTACTTCGAAAGTCGCATGTCAAAACTTGAGCGCGCCATGGACGAGGACAAGCTATTCGGGCATTTTGAATACTCTGCATATCGGTCAGGACGACCTGCGGTATTTTACTATGGATATTTGACGAACTCCCTTCAAATTAATCCATCCGCCCTTTTTACTCCCAAGCCTCTCGACACGGATGCACTATTTCGAGACTACGCGGTTTCCGAAGCTCGTCGTGCGGCCCGGCTGATGGTTGACGGCCTTTTTCCCCAAGATCAAATTCGGCTGGAAGGTGCTCTCTGTGAAATAGAGGCAGCAGCGTTGTCTGGTGGATTGTTTCAGCGCGCATTACTCATTGATCGAATCATTGATGAAGTTGGAATCAATTCAGAGAGTTTGCGGCACTTAAAAATAGCTTTTGACCGCGCGTTCGCCCGAGCGAATGCAAGTTCATCCGGGGCCATTCCCGTGTCATTCCTTTCAGGAAGATTGACCTCTAAATCGTTGATTCCCATTTTGCGAAGGGCTTTCCCGGATTTGTTCGCCTGCATAAACGAGATACCATGGCAACAGCTGGGGGTAATTGCGAGATCCGAAGTGTGGGAAGATTTCTTAAGCACGCTGGAGGCTCTCGTCCGCGCCGCCTCCGTACAGTACGGAAGTTTTAGTCGTGGGGCATTAAAGATTGCTGCCTTGGGATCGCACCGCAGGATTCTTTTGCAGCTGCTAGATTTGATAAAAGGTCAGGTCGAGGGGATAGCGCTAGAAGTCGGTATTTACCCCGAGTATAAGATTGCAGAACGAGAGAGCGTAGAAGCTTTACGGGCGATGGCTAATATGGGATCCCTGGTCCAGGCATTGCTGACTCGATTGGACTACGCGTCGCAGGCGCTTCAACTTAAGGCTAAGTTGCTTGAGTCTGATTGGCTTATGTCTGCGGGATATTAGTTTCTTCCGAGGTAAAGCCGCTCGTGCCGCATGTCGTTTGATTGCCCCGCCCCAAGCTGAGACGTTATGCCAGACGCTCATCGTCTATTCTCTCAAGAAAGGACGATGAGCTTCATGCCCAGCCATCGTCTCGATTTAGGAGGTCCGAAGCAATCGGAGCGTCCTTCCGCTTTTGAGCTTCTCCCGAGTCGAGATGATATAGCGGGAATGTTCCAGTTTGCCTATTTCATTGCTACACCAATTCAATCCGCGGTACTGTTTAGTTGCTACTTTGTTACTGCTACTGTCTTGGCGCAAAGAGACAAGATGAGAGCTTCAGCTCTCTTATTCGTTTGGGATAAACCCAGCAAACAGTTGTTTCTCAAACTCAACGAAATATCTTGACCGCATAGCTTGTTTTCGCTGAGCAATCGCGCTTGTTAGCACCCTCGATATCGCGATTCGGCACCGCGCCGTCCATCGCCCAATATTGCCGTTCGGCACCAGCCGCATTCCCGTTCGGCGCCGCCTCCGCCTGCGCTCGGTTCGCCATGCAACCGAGAGTGTTTTGCTTCAATTGGATTTGAGCCGTTCCCGCACCGAAAGTTGGGCCGGCCCCGTCACCAAAACTGAGCCACCCTGATATGTTCGCCCCGGGCGGCAAAGCCGTCGCCGCCCGGAGGGGACGGAAGGGACGACAATGCC
>CASFQX010000027.1 GCA_949296375.1 uncultured Olsenella sp. | reverse complement strand
GGCCGCCGTCCGGAGCGATTCCGGTGAGGATTGCTTGCTTGCTTGTTACGGAATTCGTTTCCGAGCGCGTGCTGTGATAGAACGACATGGTGCTCCTTGCGTCGAGGCGATGGTGGCCTTGCTGCCAGTATCATACCTGCACCGCTTGGGGCGCGGCCCGACGGACACAGATTCGAAAGATTGGAACCCCATGAAGATTGCCCTCCTCGGCTACGGGACGGTCGGCCGTGGCGTTGACCAGATCATCGCCGAGCGCGTGGAAGGCGTCGAGGTGGCGCGCATCCTCGAGCTGCCGGACCGCCTGAGCGACCCTCGCATGACCGCGAGCTTTGACGACATCCTCGCGGACGAGAAGATCGAACTCGTCGTCGAGTGCATGGGCGGCGTGGAGCCGGCTCGGACCTACATCATGGGTGCCCTCGAGTCCGGCCGTCATGTGGTCACGTCCAACAAGGCCGTGGTGGCGGCGCACTTCGCCGAGTTCGCGGCGGCGTCCGTGGCTTCCGGTGTGGGTCTCTACGTTGAGGCGGCGGTCGGCGGCGGCGTGCCGTGGATCGCGGGAATCGAGAAGGCCCGTCGCGTCGACGAGGTCACGTCCTTCTCGGGCATCATGAACGGCACGACCAACTACATCGTCGACGCCATGCGCAGGCAGGGCGCCGAGTTTGACGTGGTTCTCGCCGAGGCGCAGCGCCTGGGCTACGCCGAGCGCGACCCCTCCGCGGACATCGACGGCATCGACGTCCTCAACAAGACGATCATCTCGGCGTCCGTGGCCTTTGACGTGGCATGCGAGAAGAACCTTCCCGTCTCCGGCATCCGCAATCTCACGAAGGCGGACCTCGAGCTCTTTGCCGCCCATGGGCGCACGGTGAAGCTCCTCGGCCACGGCTTGACGAGCGACGGACGCTACGCGGCGGCCGTCGAGCCGGTGGCGGTTCTCGCCGACTCGCTCGAGGCCAACGTGCCCGGGAACTTCAACTTGCTCACGCTTGACGCCAACACGGTCGGGGAGCTCAAGTTCTACGGCCAGGGGGCGGGGAGCCTGCCCACCGGAAATGCCATCGTCCAGGACGTGCTCGACTGCGCGAGTGGCGCGCGGCGTCCCGTCTACGACTTCACGCGACCGCTCACCTACGACCCCACGCTGCTGCGCTCGGACTACGTGCTTCGCACGGCCGCCCAGATGGGGGATGCCGAGGAGTTTGGGCCGGGTGCCCTTCTCGTTCGCGACCTCACCGCCGAGGCGGCGCGCGCCCTGCTTGACGAGGCGCTCGCCGCAGACCCCACGACGTTCATGGCCGCGCTGCCCACGGCGTAGGCTCATCACAGCTCAGAAAGGCAAGGTTTCTCAGCATGATCAAGATCGCTAAGTTCGGCGGCTCATCCGTTGCGTCCGCCGAGCAGTTCCGTAAGGTCAAGGGCATCGTGGAGTCTGACCCCGACCGTCGCTTCGTGGTGGTGTCCGCCGCCGGCAAGCGCGACTCCGCAGACAACAAGATCACCGACCTGCTCCTGCTGGTGAACGCCCACATCCAGTACCACGTGGACTGCACCGCCCTTCTCGCCGACATCGAGCAGCGCTTTGTTGACATCGCCGAAGAGCTTGGCCTCAAGTGGCCGGTGCACGAGAAGTTCGAGCTCTTCGCCAAGAACATCAAGAAGCACTCTCCCGAGTACGTGGTGTCCCGCGGCGAGTGGTTCACCGCGCACCTCATGGCCGAGTATCTGCAGATGCCTTTCGTCGATGCCGCCGACGTCGTGGTCTTCCACCACAACGGCGAGGTCGACATGGAGCGCACGGCGGTGCGCCTCAAGGACGTCATGGCCCGCCAGGGATCCTTCGTGCTTCCGGGCTTCTACGGCGCCACGGTCGACGGCCAGATCAAGCTCTTCCAGCGCGGTGGCGGCGACATAACGGGCGCCATCCTCGCGCGCTGCATCGACGCCGGCCTCTACGAGAACTGGACCGACGTCTCCGGCTTCCTCTCCGCCGATCCGCGCATCGTGGAGAACCCTCGCTCCATCCGCCGCATCACCTTCGACGAGATGCGCGAGCTCTCCTACATGGGCGCCTCGGTCCTGCAGGAGGAGGCCATCTTCCCGGTGCGCGAGGTCAACATCCCCATCCAGATCAAGAACACCAACCGTCCCGAGGACGTGGGAACGATCATCCGCGAGCGCGCCCGCGCTGGCGAGGACGAGCACCTCATCACGGGCATCGCCGGCAAGAAGGACTTCATTTCCGTGCACGTGAAGAAGGCGCACATGTCCGGTGAGGTGGGCTTTGTCCGCCGCGCTCTCTCCATCTTCGAGCGCTACGGCGTCTCGGTTGAGCACATCCCTACGGGCGTCGACTCCTTCTCGGTGGTCGTGAACGGTGCTGACGTGAGGGACTCGATCTACTCGATCGTCTCCGACATCCGCCGCGAGCTCGAGCCCGATGACATCACGATGGTGGACAAGCTCGCGCTGATCTCCGTCGTCGGCCGCAACATGTCCAAGCGAAGCGGCACCTCCGGCAAGGTCTTTGGTGCGCTGGGCGAGGCGGGCGTGAACATCCGCATGATCACACAGAGCTCCCAGGAGATCTCGATCATCCTCGGCGTGAACAACGAGGACTTCGATCGCGCCATCCAGGTGATCTATAACCGCTTCGTCCGCGACGAGATGGTCACCGCCGGCTGATGTGGAAAAGGGACAGTCCCTTTTCCACATGTGCAGAAAGGAAACGCTATGAGCGATAAGACCGTTGCCATCCTGGGTGCCACCGGCGTGGTGGGCCAGCAGATGCTCCAGTGCCTCGAGGAGCGCGACTTCCCCGTGGGCAAGCTCGTGCCGCTGGCGAGCCAGCGCTCCGTTGACGCAGGAAAGACCGTGCGCTTTGCCGGCGAGGACGTACCCGTGCGCCTGGCCGAGCCTGACGCCTTCGAGGGCGTGGACATCGTCCTCGGCGCGGCTGACGACGCCACCGCACGCGCGCTCATGCCGGAGGCCGTGAAGCGCGGCGCCGTGTGCGTGGATAACTCGCACGCCTTCCGCATGGACGCCGACGTGCCGCTCGTCGTGCCGGAGATCAACGCCGCGGACATCGCGAGCCACCACGGCATCATCGCCAACCCCAACTGCGCCACGATCATCGGCCTCGTGCCCGTGTGGCCGCTCCACCAGCTCGCGGGCGTGACGCGCCTCGTCGTCTCCACCTACCAGGCGGCTTCGGGCGCCGGCAAGCCCGGCCTCGACGAGCTCGTCCGCGAGATCGGCTGCGTTGCCGCCGGCGAGCCGGTGGGGGAGACGGCGCCCTTCCAGTACCAGCTGGCCGAGAACCTCATCCCGCAGATCGGCGGTTTCAAGGATGAGGGCTACACCTCCGAGGAGATGAAGATGCTCAACGAG
>CASFQX010000026.1 GCA_949296375.1 uncultured Olsenella sp. | reverse complement strand
GACGCCGCGGTCGTTGTTGGAGGGGATGCGGAAGTCCGCGAAGCGCTCCATGCGCTTCTCGGCGTTGGCGACGAGGTAGCCGTGCCCCACGGCCTCGAGCATCTCGGCGTCGTTGTCCGTGTCGCCGCACGCCGCGACGTCAGAGACGGATATCCCCAGGTGATCGCAGAGGCGCGCCACGCCCGTTCCCTTGTCAACCCCGCGGTTCATGATGTCGATCCACACCGCTCCGCCACAGGTCACGGAGAGGCGATCGCCAAACTTCGGTCCGTATACGGCGTCGCGCATGGCCACGGCGTTTGCGCCGGGGAAGTAGACCGTGAACTTGTTGAGCTCAACTCCCAGGCGCTCGCCCAGGTTGTCGAGGGAGTCAACGTACTCGATGTTGTGGTAGAAGACGCGGAAGACATCGTCGTAGGAGCGGTCGCACTCGCGGATGTAACAGGCATTCAGGCCACAGACCGTGGGGATGCCGTAGGCGTTGCCAAGAGTGAACTCGGTGAGTTCCTGGATCGTGTCCGGGTCCACCACGCTCTTGTAGACCACCTCGCCGCGGTACACCACGCCAGCTCCGTTGTCCGAGATGAGGGCCATGTGGTCGATGAGGTCTCCGAACATGTCGCGCAGCGTGTAGAGCGGACGTCCGCTCGCGGCTGCAAAGAGCACCCCTGCGTCCTCGAGCGCGCGGATCCTCTCGCTCATGCGCGGCGGCATGGAGCCGTCGTCGGCGAGCAGTGTCAGGTCCATGTCACTCGCCACCAGGCGAATGCCCGAGAGGTCGTCCTCCTCGTAGCTCCTCATGTCCCTCCTTCTTTTCGTGAACGACCAGACAATTCTAGCGCGGGACTGGCGCTGATTCGCTTTATTGGGGTAAAGTGTGATGCCGGAGAAACGCCGGGAGTCGCACGCGAGGCAACACCGAGAAACGCTGGGCGGCCCCGACGAGAAGAGCGGGGCCGAGAGGGGAGAGGCGCATGGAGAGGTTCGAGGGCATCGGCGAGGCAGAGGTCGAGCGGCTGCTCGAGGCGCTCTGCTCGCTTGGCTCGGCGGACGAGGCCCGCGCGTTCCTCTCGGACCTCTGCACCCCGCGCGAGATCGAGGACCTCTCCCAGCGCCTCGAGGTGGCCACGATGCTCTCCGCTGGGTCCTCCTACCTGGAGGTGTCGAGGGTCACGGGTGCCTCCTCCACCACCGTGAGCCGCGTCTCCAAGTGCCTCAACAAGGGGACGGGCGGCTACCGCATGGTGCTCTCGCGTCTCGACGCGAGGCGGTAGGTACGGGCTGGGGTTCTTCTCGCCGTGCGTTTATGCTGAGAAATCGAATGGGCGAAATTGCGGCGGGGTGACGCTGCGGATTGAGAATTTGACCAGTGTTTCCCCAGTTGAGAGCTATTTGGCTTTGTGGTGATGGGTGCAATCTGGCGGCAACTTCGTCCATTCGAATGTGTCTCCCCCGCGATGCCTCGCGGTGGCCGTTTCGCGGCGCGCACTTGTTGTCCGGTGCCCGCGGTAGGGTAGGATTGTCGAGAAGAACCGCGGCTCGGGAGGTCCCATGGCGCTGAGCGTCAAAACAGCAACAGATGAGAGGATGACGTCGCCCGAGCTCGTCGGGTTCGTCCATGCCGCCTTGGATGCGCATGGACGCGCCGTCGTGCTCGCGCCGAGCTTCCCGCAGGCGCTCGAGATCCAACGCGCCCTCGCGGACGCCGGGATCTCTCTTGGCGTGACCGTGGGTACGCCCGCCTCCTGGGCGGAGGAGCGCTGGGAGGTCTGGGGAGACGGGCGGCGCGTGATCGACGGCGTCTCGCGCGGGCTGCTCGCCGCGCGGGTGCTCACCCGTTCGGTGGGCTCGGGCGCGTCGTCTCTCGAGGACACTCCGGGTACGGCCGCGCTCCTTGCCGAGCTCTCTCGCGTGGGGCTCCCGTGGTTCGTCCGGGACGTCACGACATCCCCGCAGGACGCGAGCGATGCCGAGCGCGCCCTCGTAGCGCTGCTCCCAGAGCTCGCGGCGGCTCTGCGTGCTCATGGCTTCGTCGAGGGATGCGAGGTCATGGCCGACCTTCCGAGCGTGCTCGCAGAGGGGGCGGTCGCCGTTCCGCCCGTCGCGTTCGTTGGCTTTCCGTGGCTGAGTCGTGCCGAGCGCGAGCTTGCAGAGGGGCTTGCCCGCCGGTGCGAGGTGACGCTCATCTGGCCCTCTGGCGAGACGAGCGCCTGCTCGCAGCGCGCCGTCGAGCTCGATGGACTCCTCGGCTCGCTGTTCAAGACGATCGAGCGCCCCCTGGGTGCGACGGGCGCCGTTCGGTTCCTGCTTCCGGCGGGGCCCTCCGCAGAGGCCGAGCTCGTTGCCCGTGAGGTCGCCAACCTTGCGGACGCGGGGTGCGAGGACGTCGTGATCGTCGCGGGCGACGCGATGCGCGCGTGGGACGCCCTCTCGCCCAAGCTGCTCGGACGTGGGGTGAGCGTGAGGGCGCAGGTCTCCTGTCCGGTGGGCGAGCTCGAGCCGGGCCGCGCGTTTCTTGAGTTCGCACGCAGCGTGGCGATGCTCGCCGACCTCGCCGCGACGTGGCCCGAGACGGTCCCGTGTCCGGATGCCCCCAGGAGGGGCACGGTGCGCGTCGCCCTCGCCGACATGTCCTGGTGGCCCCCGCGAGGTCTCTCCGACTTCCTGCTCTCTCGGATCTCTCACATGGAGCCGGAGCGGGCGAGTGCGCTCGATGCCGAGTGGCGCGGAAATCGTCTGCTCACGCCACCCGTCCTTCTCGACCAGCTGTGCTCGGGACGCGTGGTGTCCCCGGAGGTCGCTCAGGCAACGACCGAGCTTCTGCGCGGCCGCCTTGGCTCGGCTGCGTCCAAGCTGCTCGCACCGTATGCGCAAGACGACGCGGACATCCCCGGGTCACAGGAGGCGACCTCGGCCCTCGCGGCGGTTCTCGATGCCGCCCGCACCCTGAAGGAGCTCGGCGTCACGGCTGACCCAGCGCAGGAGGGTGCCGTCGCGCTCGGTGAGCTCGTCTCGCTCGCCGAGGAGGCGCTCTCACGCGGTGCGGTGGTTCTCAGGAGGGAGGCCCCCGCGCCGGGAGCCCGTGCCCGCGTCCGCATCCTCGACGCCCGCGCCGCCTCCCGTCTTGCGCCCTGCTCGGCCGATGCCGTGGTGCTCCTCGGCCAGACGTCCGTCGAGGCGTCCGTCTCCGAGCGTGACGACGCCCGGTCGTTCATCCTGCGTGCCTGGGGCGTCGAGGACGCCCCGGCCGCAATGGAGGCTGAGCGCATGCGCTTCTCGGCCATCGTGCGCGTTCCGCGCCGCGCTCTCGTCCTCGAGCGGTCCCTCTTTGGCGCCGACGGCCGAGAATGCTACCCCTCCGTCATGATGACCGAGGTTATGGCCTGCTACGGGCTCTCCGCGGAGGCGAGCACGGAGGAGATCGCACAGGCGCTCGGCGCGGCAAGTGTGTGCGGTCGCTCCGAGGCGAGCCTGAGCGAGAACCTCTCACCCGACGGCGTCGGTCCGAGGTTGGAGGGGAGTGAGGTTCCGGCTCCCGCCGGGCGCATCTCCGATCGGGAGCGCGAGCTCGTCTCGCCCCCGCCCGAGGGCATGATGCCCGACGAGGCGAGGCCCATCCTCTCCGCATCGCAGATCGAGAGCTATCTGGAGTGCCCCTACAAGTGGTTCAGCCTCCGTCGCCTTCGCCTGCGTGACGCCGATGCCGGCTTCACGGGCGCCGAGGTGGGCACCTTTGCCCACCGCGTTCTCGAGGTGAGTCGCAGGGAGATGCTCGCGCGCGCCCAGGAGCGGCTCGAGGGAGGCGATTCCCTCGCGGCCCTGCGTGCCGAGCTTCCGGACGCAATGCAGCAGGAGGCGTATCGCGAGCTCGTCGAGCAGCTCGTGGGGCGTGCCCAGCTGGACCCGACGGCGAGGGTCCCGGGGTCGGCGCCGGGGGAGGACGAGGGGGCGATCGAGGAGGCTCGGGCGATTCTGGCCGAGGAGTTTGACGCTCACCTGTCTCACCAGTACCAGCTCATCGGCGGGCGCCGGCCGCTTCCGCAGGCGCTCGTCCCTCACCTTGCGATCGAGCACGGTCAGCTTGCCATCCTCAAGCGGGACCTCGGCACGCTGATCGACTTCGAGCGGGGTATACTCTCGGGCTTTGAGCCGCGCTTCTTTGAGTGGGGGTTCGGGCGCGGGGGAGCCCCGCACGTGGAGTATGCGGGCGTGCTGCTCACGGGCACCGTCGACCGCGTGGACGTGGACGCCCACGGCCAGGCTGCGGTCATCGACTACAAGCACAAGAGGCCCCAGGGCTTTGAGAGTGAGTACGACCTTCGCACCAACGGTGGGGCGTCGGGCACCTCCCCGCTTCCGCGCCGCGTGCAGTCCCTCATCTACGCACAGGTCATCCGACGGGCGTTTCCCGAGCTCAAGGTGCGTGCGGCGCTCTATCTCTGCACCAAGGGCACCCACGTTCTGGCGGGGGCCGCAGATGAGAACCTCGTCGACCTGGTCTTTGGCGAGAAGGTCTACCGCTCCAATCGCTCTGGCAACGTCACCTTCTCTCGTGGCGAGGACTTTGGCGTCGAGGGCGAGGGCGGGATGGAGGCCCTTCTCGACGCCTGTGAGGAGGCGATCGCGGAGAAGATGCGAAGGCTCCTCGCCGGCGACATCGAGGCGGCCCCTCTCGACGCTCAGGCGTGCGAGCACTGCCCGGTTTTCAACTGCGAGAGGAGGATTCGCGCATGAGCGGCACCCTCGATCTCTCCGGTCTCAACGACCGGCAGCACAGCATTGCCACGACGCTCGACTCCCCTCTCTTCGTGGAGGCTGGCGCCGGCTCCGGCAAGACCTTCACGCTGACCCAGCGCATAGCCTGGGCGCTCTCGCCGGGCTCCGGAGAGGGTGGCGCCCCGTTTCTGAGTAGCCTCGAACAGGTGCTCGTCATCACGTTCACCAAGGCCGCCGCGCGAGAGATCAAGGAGCGGGTGAGAAGGACGCTGCGCTCCTGCGGCCTTGCCGAGCAGGCGCTCGCCGTCGACGACGCCTGGATCTCCACGATCCACAACATGTGCTCCCGCATCCTGCGCCGCCACGCCCTCGACCTCGGACTCGACCCTGCCTTCACGGTGGTGAGCGACTCCGCCGAGCGCGCCCTCTTCGACCAGGCCATGGATGACGTCATGCGCGAAGCCCGCGACGAGGGGCGCTTCTCGGCACTTTTTGCCGAGTACGGGCTGGGGGTGTACGGCAAGAGCGGCTATACGGGCACCATGGGGATCGTAGAGAAGCTCTTCCGCGCGGGGTCTGCGTTTGAGGCGGGGGTTCTGGCCCTGGAGCCCGCGCCCTCGTCCCGCGACCAGTTTGACGAGGCGCTCTCCTGCCTCCTCTCGCGCGTCGAGGAGCTCGCTGCCCTCGGGCTCACGCCGGCGGCGGCGCGGAAGGTGAGCCCCGCCCTCGAGGCCCTTCGGGCGTTTCGTGACCTCCCGACGTCCGAGCGGACGCCGGAGGCGGCTGCCGGCATGCTCTCCGGCATCTCGCTTCCCTCCGCTCGCGGAGCCATCGCAGGGGAGGTCCGAGCTGCCAAGGCGGCCCTCTCGCTCGCGATCGCAGAGACGAGGTTCCTCTCGGTGGGGCCGCTCGCTGAAGACGCGCGCGAGCTCGCCCTGCGCGTGGAGCGCCGCTATCGCGAGCTCAAGGACCGCTCCCACTGCCTGGACAACGACGACCTCGTGCGTGAGGCGCTTCTTGCCGTGCGTGACCATCCTAGCGTGAGACGAGACTACGAGGGTCGCTTCGGGCTCGTCATGGTGGATGAGTTCCAGGACACGGACGAGACGCAGCTCGAGCTCATTGGGCTCCTTGCCGGGGAGGGGCTCGAGCACCTGTGCACCGTGGGGGACGCCCAGCAGTCCATCTATCGTTTCCGCGGGGCGGACGTGGGCGTGTTCCGCCGGCACGGCGGGCGCCTGGGCGAGGCAAGGGCCGTTCGGCTTGACACCAACTACCGCAGCCACGGGGACGTCCTCGCCCTCGTGGAGCGCGTCTGCACGGGCGGGGAGGGGCCGGCAGACGGCACCCTCGAGGGCTTCATGCACCTCGATGACTTTCCGGAGAGAAAGGACGGGCTCAGGGCGCATGACCTTCCGCGCATAGACATCGAGGTCTGCGCCGGCGGCGGTGTGTCAGGGGGTCCCACCAAGCATCAGAGCGCGACGATGGCGGCGCAGGTGGCGGACGCCTTCGCGCGCTATCGCGCTGCGGGGGAGCGCGCCGGGGACATGGCGCTGCTCCTCGGGGTGACGACAAACGCCGACCTCTACATAGACGCCATTCGTGCGCGCGGGATGGAGTGCGTGGTCACGGGTGGGTCCACCTTCACCTCCACCGAGGAGGTTAGCGTGATGCAGGCCCTTCTCCACACGCTCGCCAACCCGCGAGACACGCGCTCCGGGCTGTTCTCGCTTCTGGCCAGCGAGATGTTTGGCCTCGACGCGAACGACTTCTGCGAGCTTGGGTCGAGAAGCCAGGAGAAGCTCGCGGCCCCCACCAAGCGGGGGATAGACCGGGGCCTCGCCTCGATGGAGCTCTACGACGGCCACGAGCCCTCGCTTCGCCTGAGGAGGGCTCACGATGTGCTCGAACGAGCCCTCGACGAGGTGCGCTGGCGGCCCGTTGCCGACATCTGCGCCGACGTGGTGCGAGACTCGGGATGGGTCGCGCGTCTCGAGAAGTGCGGTGCGGAGGGCAGGGCGAGGGCTGCCAACGTTCTCGCCGCGGTCCGCTACGTGCGCGACCTCACCCAGAGCCTTGGGCTCGGTGCCGTGCGCGCGGCGACGGAGTTTGACGCCTGGCTCAAGGTTGCGAAGGTCCCACCGGCATCGCTCGCCGGGTCCGACGGGGCGTCGGGGGACGGCACGGTGCGAGTCATGACGATTCACGCCTCCAAGGGCCTGGAGTTTGGCGTCTGCGCCGTGGCGGAGTGCTGGTCTCGTCCCAAGTCCGACTCTGCGTTTGCACTCGGCCCGATACGGGACGGCGTACGAGAGCTCGTGCTTCGCCCGAACGTCCAGGACAAGAAGCTGGCAAAATCCATCGACGATCTCGACCCGGAGGAGCTGGAGGATGGTCTCAAGGGCTCCTCGACGCCCCTGGCTGCACGCTACGCGAGATATCGGGAGGAAGACAGGAACGCCGATGCGCACGAGCGGGCGCGCCTGCTCTACGTTGCCATGACGAGAGCCCGCGAGGTGCTGATCCTCGGCGTCTCCGCCGCGGGCAACCGTGACGGCATGCCCTCCTCGCCGCTTGCCGCGGGGACCCTCGAGGCGCTTCTCGGCAGTGTCGTGGCGCCGGAGGCGGGGGAGCGCCTCGTGGATTATGGAGGGTCGGCTCCGGCGCACCTGCGCTGCGTGGTCGTGGAGACCGAGGGCACGGGCGACGACAGGGTGCGCCTTGCCACATCCGGCGGAACGCTCGAGGGCTTTGACGGGCCGCTGCCGTGGCGTCCCGCGGACGTGGTGCGCGTGGGCTGCGGCGCCTCGGTGCCCGAGGAGGGCGCGGGCGTTCCCGGAGCCTTTGACCTCTACGAGACAAAGACCTCCGTTCCGCCCGCCCCGCGCTCCTGGCGTGCCCGGGAGGGAGTGTTCAGCTACTCGAGCGTTCACGCAGACCTTGCCCAGGCGCCGGCTCCCACGCGCGAGACGCGAGCCGCCGAGGCCGATGGGGCGGCGTTCGCAGAGGACGCGGACCGCGCCACCAACCTGGGGTCCGCATTCCACGAGCTCGCGCAGGCCATGGTCGAGGGAGGAGGTCCCGTAGGGGAGGGACGCGTGGCAGCGCAGGTGCGCCGCTGGAATCTCTCGCCACGCGCGGAGGCGCGCCTGAGGGCAGCGCTCGCGCGCTGGGAGCGCTCTTCGCTGCGGGCGGAGGCCCTTGCCTGGCTGCTCGTGCGAGCGGAGGTCCCGTTCTTCCAGCCGCAGGTGGACTCCCCGTACGGCGACTACCTCGAGGGGGCGATGGACCTGCTCTGCACGGACGATGTCGCCCGCCGCGCGCTCGTGGTGGACTACAAGACGGGCGACGTGGGCCTCTCGCTCGAGGAGGTGCGCGAGCGCCACGCGATGCAGGCGGAGTTCTATGCGGGCGTTCTTCTCGCCGAGGGCTTCGAGCGGGTGGAGTGCGCCTTCGTGTGCGTGGAGCGCGAAGACCCGGAGAGGACCGGCGAGCCGCTCGTGGTGCGCTACTCCTTTGGCGGGTGAGCGGGTCGCCGCTGCGCACGGGTGACGGCTGCGCGCCCCTGACGGTTATGCGCACCCCTGCGGAGAGAGGTTCTTCTCGGCAAGCAATTGAGCTGCGGATATAGATTCTGCACTTGTGCGCACAACCGTCGCGAGTGCGCACAACCGTCGCGGACGAGGCATAGGCTCAGCTATGTAATGGTATAATTCTGACAGAATTCTTCTACTGAAGGAGTATGCCATGGTCATCAAGTCTTCGACGGCGCTGCGCAATGACTACGGAGCGATCTCTTCCCTAGCGCATGAGACGCGAGAGCCCGTCTACATCACCAAGAACGGTGAGGGCGACCTCGTCGTCATGGGCGTTGAGGTCTTCGAGGACATGAAGAGGCAGCTCGACCAGCGGGCGCAGGTTCTCGAGGCCGAGGCGAGGCGCCTTGGCGGCGAGAAGGACTATGGCGTTGAGGATGTTCGCGCACTCCTCAAGACGAGGTACGACCATGCCCGTGCCTAGGATTCTCTCATCGGCGGTGGAGGACATCTCGCAGATTGCCGACCACCACCTTCGCCACGTGGGCCCAAACTCCGCCGAAGCCGTCACGGACAAGCTGCTCGATACGATCGCGCTTCTCGGCGACGTCCCCTTCCTAGGGCCGCTCCACCATGACCCCGTGCTCCAGTCTATGGGCTACCGCAAACTCGTCTGCGGCCAGTACGTTTGCGTGTACCGCATCGTCGACGACGTTCCCACGGTGTATCGCATCTTTCACGAGTCGCAAAACTATCCGGCGTGGCTTGCCAAGAAGGAGGCGCACGGGTGACGGCTGCGCGCCCCTGACGGTTATGCGCACCCCTGCGGAGAGAGGTTCTTCTCGGCAAGCAATTGAGCTGCGGATATAGATTCTGCACTTGTGCGCACAGCCGTCGCAAGTGCGCACAACCGTTACGAGTGCGCACAACCGTCGAGGACGAGGCATCCTGGCCGGCCTCATACAACGGATTTTTGTGCAGCTGTTCCGGAGCCGTCCACCGAACGCCCGGTTTGGGCTAGAGTAAATACCGTATGCGCCGCCCCGGCGCGGCTGTAAGCGAGAAGGACGGAGGGCAGGGTCCATGCCCCAGATCGACAACGTTACGAGTGCCCACTTCATTGGCATCGGTGGTGCCGGCATGAGCGGCATCGCCCTCGTTCTGCACGAGCGCGGCTGCCGCGTGACCGGCTCGGACCTCAAGAGCTCCCACTATGTGCGAGAGCTCGAGTCTGCCGGCATCGACGTGCGCGTGGGCCACGACGCCGCGACCATCGATGAGGTCTTCCCGCAGGTCGTGGTCACCTCTACTGCCATCCCTGAGACCAACCCCGAGGTCGTGCGCGCCCACGAGCTTGGTATTCCCATCTGGCCGCGCGCCAAGATGCTCTCGTATCTCTCCGGCTCGCAGCGCACCGTTGCCGTTGCGGGCACGCACGGCAAGACCACCACGTCCTCGATGGTCGCCACGATGATCGACAAGATGGGCCTCGATCCGTCGTTCCTCATCGGTGGCGTCGTTGAGGGCTATGACACCAATGGCCGCAACGGCTCGGGAGAGCACTTCGTCTGCGAGGCGGACGAGTCCGACGGTTCCTTCCTCTACCTGCACCCGAGCGTCGTCGTGGTGACCAACATCGAGGCTGACCACCTCGACCACTACGGCACCCTCGAAAACATCGAGAAGACCTTCTGCACCTTCATGGGCCTCGTCGGCGACGAGGGCACGGTCATCATCAACGGCGACGTGCCCCGCTACGTCGAGCTCGCCCGCTCCACCGGCCGCAACGTGGTCACCTACGGCTTCGACGCCTCCTGCGACTACGTCTGCCTGCCCGAGCCCGCCACCCACGCACTCGCCAGCTGCTTCTCGGTGAGCCTCCCGGGCGGCGAGAAGAGCGTCCGTGTGACCATCTCCTCCAACCCCGGCAGGCACAACATGGCCAACGCCACGGCAGCCATTGCCGTTGCGGGCGTCCTGGGCCTTGACGTCGAGGATGCCGCCTCCGCTCTCTCGCAGTTCAAGGGCGCGCGTCGTCGCTTCACGCACGTGGGTGACGTCGCGGGCGTGACCGTCGTTGATGACTACGGTCACCACCCCACGGAGATCGCAGCCACGCTCGGGGCGGCCTCCGACCTGCCGTTCGAGCGCATCGTCTGCGTCTTCCAGCCGCATCGCTACAGCCGTACGCAGGCGCTTGCCGAGGAGTTTGGCGCCGCCTTCGACAAGGCTGACGTCCTGCGCGTCATGGACGTCTTCAGCGCCGGCGAGATGCCCATCCCCGGCGTCTCCGGCAAGACGATCGTCTCCGCCGTGCGCGACCACGGCTTTGACGGCGACGTGGCCTTCGTGCCCAACCGCCACGCCCTCATCGAGGACCTCTGCGAGACCTGCCGACCCGGCGACCTCCTCATCACCCAGGGGGCCGGTGACGTGACCACCGTCGGTCCGGCATTCATCAAGGCCATGCTCGAGCGTCGGGGGGCACGCGGTTGAGCGTCTCTAACGCATATCTGAGCCTCTCCGGCAACATCAACGGCATGGTCCAGCTCGATGAGCCGCTCTCGCGCCATACGAGCTATCGCATCGGCGGACCTGCCGCCCTCTTCGTGCGCGCGAACGACTACGCCGCCCTCGTGAGGACCCTCGAGGTCCTCAGGGCCGAGGGCGTGCGCTGGGTCCTTCTCGGCAAGGGGTCCAACATCCTGGCCGACGACGCCGGGTACAAGGGCTGCGTCATCTGCCTCGGGGACCAGTTCGCGCGCATCAACGTCTCCGCCGAGGAGGGGCTGATCACGGCCGGCGCCGGGGCCGCGCTCTCCCGCGTGGTCAGCGAGGCCATGAGGGCCTCGCTTGCCGGTCTGGAGCCCTGTGCGGGCATTCCGGGCACCCTCGGCGGCGCCCTCTCGATGGATGCGGGCACCAGGCGGGAGTGGATAGGTCAGCGCGTGCGAGACCTCGTCGTCCTGAGGCCCGGCAGGGGCATGTTCCGCTATGCCGGGAGCGAGATCGACTGGGGCTACCGCACGACCTCCCTTCCGGGTTCGGAGATCATCCTCGAGGCAACGCTCGCTCTCGACCGCTCGGATAAGGACGTCATAGCCATCGAGATGGACGAGCGCCTGCATCGGCGCAGGAACACCCAGCCGCTCTCGTTCCCGAGCTGCGGCTCGGTCTTCAGGAACCCCCCTGACCACTCGGTTGGCAAGCTGATCGAGGAGTGCGGCCTCTCGGGGCTGACGCAGGGCGGTGCCCAGATCTCGACCACCCATGCCAACTTCATCGTGAACACCGGAAACGCCAGCGCGGCCGACGTTCTCGCGCTTATCTCGCGAGCCCACGACGCGGTTCTCGAGCGTCATGGCGTTGATCTGAGCTGCGAGGTCAAGTTCCTCGGCTTTGGGGGATAGCGCGTGGCGGAGAGCAGCAGCAAGCGTCCCACCCCGCGCAAGCCAACAAGGCGCAAGGACGCCAAGGCATCGAAAGCGACCAAGAAGGCTGCCGTCAAGAAGCCGGTGGCCAAGCCCGCTGCGGCCAAGAAACCCTCGATCAAGTCCGTCTCGGCCAAGAAGACCGCCACCGCCCGGTTCGAGGGTGCGCAGGGCGCCTCCTCCAAGCCCCAGCCCTCCATTCCGCGCCCCTCCGCCTCGTCTCTCAACCCCAGGAAGGCACTGGCTCGGAAGAAGGCAGAGAAGCAGGATCAGAAGAGCGTCGTCAACCAGCCCCGCGAGCGCCGGGAGCGCTATCAGCGCGAGAAGACCATCAATCTGGTCGTCCGTATCGTCATCGGGGTCTTTGCACTCGCCTTCGTTGCCCTCATCGTCTATCTCGTGCTGAGGAACTCCTCGACCTTCGAGATCACCAAGGTCGAGTTTGAGCCCACCGAGCACGTTGCGGTGGAGGACGTGGAGAACCTCGCCCACGTGAGTGCCGGGTCCACGCTCCTCAACGTTGACACGGCGTCCATCGAGCAGTCCCTCAAGAAGAACCCGTGGGTCGCGTCAGCCTCGTTCGAGCTTGAGTTTCCCAACACCCTGAGGGTCATCATCACGGAGCAGAAGGTCGACGCGCTCGTTCTCATGAGCTCGGGGACCGTTGCGTGGTACCTCGGGGAGAACGGGGCGTGGATCGAGCCGGTCATGGTGAGCGCCGCCGAGGGACAGTCCGTGAACGACGCCGCGCTCGCCATCGCCCAGAGCCTGGGCTGCCTTCTGATCACCGACGTTCCCGCGACCATCGAGCCCGAGGCGGGAGCCGCCGCGACCGATTCCTCACTCAAGGCCGTGCAGGAGTTCCGCGCCGGCTTCTCTGACAAGTTTGCCTCGAAGATCGTGTGCTTCCGAGCCCCCTCCGACGAGAACGTCTCGTGTGTCCTCGACAACGGCGTCGAGGTATCCCTGGGATCTCCCGACGACATCTCCCAGAAGGAGAAGATAGTTGAGAGTTTCCTCGAGCAGCATCAGGGTTCTGTCGTCCTCATCAACGTTCGCATACCCTCGAGTCCGGCCTTTAGGGAGATCGACTCCGAGAACGTGCAGGGCGGAGACACCATCTCCGGTGAGCAAACTGATGCTAAGCAGAGTGATTCGTAGTCCTTTAGCTGCAGACTCCACATTTTGCACAAACATATTGACGAATAAAGCTCAAGTGTGCCAATATACATCGCTTTATCCCAAGCGTCGGGCTTAACTTGACCTTTAGGGTTTTGCCAACGTCGGGATGTCATAAACGAGTGCGGCTCGAATCGATGCACGAAGGCAAAGGAGAACACACATGATCAAGGACACCGACACTCTGAGCAACTATCTCGCCGTGATCAAGGTCGTTGGTGTTGGCGGCGGCGGCACGAACGCGGTGAACCGCATGATCGAGGAGGGCATCCGCGGCGTCGAGTTTGTCGCCGTCAACACCGATGCCCAGGCGCTCGCCATCTCCGATGCCGACATCAAGGTCCACATCGGCACCGACATCACCAAGGGTCTCGGCGCCGGCGCCAACCCCGAGGTCGGCAAGGAGGCTGCCGAGGACACCCGCGACGAGATCAAGCAGGCACTCGCTGGCGCCGACATGGTCTTCATCACCGCGGGCGAGGGCGGTGGCACCGGCACCGGCGCCGCTCCCGTCGTTGCCGACATCGCCAAGAACGACGTGGGCGCCCTCACGGTTGGTGTCGTGACCAAGCCGTTCTCCTTCGAGGGCCGCAAGCGCTTTTCGTCCGCCCTCGAGGGCATCAAGAACCTCTCCGAGCGCGTCGACACGCTCATCGTGATCCCCAACGATCGCCTGCTCGACCTCTCCGAGAAGAAGACCACGATGCTCGAGGCATTCCGCATGGCCGACGACGTCCTGTGCCAGGGCACCCAGGGCATCACGGACCTCATCACGGTCCCCGGCCTGATCAACCTCGACTTCGCCGACGTCTGCACCATCATGAAGAACTCCGGCACCGCGATGATGGGCATCGGCACCGCCTCCGGTGACAACCGCGCCACCGACGCCGCCGAGGAGGCCATCTCCAGCCGCCTGCTCGAGGGCTCCATCGAGGGCGCCACGCGCGTGCTCCTCTCCATCGCCGGCAACAAGGACCTTGGCATCCAGGAGATTAACGACGCCGCCGATCTCGTCGCCAAGAACGTCGACCCCGAGGCCACGATCATCTTCGGCACCGTCGTCGACGAGTCCCTCGGTGACCAGGTCCGCGTGACCGTCATCGCCACCGGTTTTGGTGACGTCAACGTCCAGCAGTCGCTCCCGACGCTCACCCCGGTCACTCGCCCGGCCTCTCGTGACCGCAAGAGTGCCCCGGCTCGCCCCGCTTCCAAGCAGCCGGCCTCCATGCCCATTAACGTGAGCCGTCCCGCCTCAGCCTCCTCGTCCTCCAACAACGACAAGGAGTTCGACATCCCCGACTTCCTCAAGCGCAGCCGTCTCTAACGATGGCCGCTCTCTCGAGACAGGTCTCGGGCGGCGTGGCCCTGCTCACGGACGAATCCGTCCCGGGCGGGGTCACGCTTGCGTTCACGGAGCGCGGCGGGGGAGCGTCCGAGGCCCCCTACGCCTCGCTCAACCTCGGTGACGCGTGCGGAGACGACCCCTCGCGCGTTGCCGAGAACCGTCGGCGCGCCCTTGCGGCGATCGGTGCCGAGGGACTCCTCGAATACCTCGTGAACCCTCGCCAGGTCCACGGTAGCCACGTCGTCATCGTTCGCTCCGCGGATGCCTCGGAGCTTGCCGCCGCGCGCGCCGAGGCTCGTGCAGGGGCGGACGCCGTGGTGTGCACGGCCGAGCGGGTGCCGGTCCTCCTGTGCTTCGCTGACTGCGTTCCGGTCACTCTCGTGGCGCCCGGCGGCTTTGCCGTCGTCCACTCCGGGTGGCGCGGCACGATCACCCGCATCGTCGCTCGGGCTGCAGAGGTCCTCTGCGAGGAGGCATCCTGCGAGCCGAGCGATCTTCTCGCCTACGTGGGCCCGCACATCGGCGTTGCCGACTACGAGGTCTCGCCGGAACTCGCCACGAGCTTCGTGGAGGAGTTTGGCCCGGGCGTCATATCCGGCGAGAGGAACCTCGACCTGTCGGCGGCGCTTGCGGTCACGCTTCGCGACGCTGGCGTGCCCAGTGAGAGCGTGGCGTGGGTCGAGGAGTCCACGGCGAGCGCCACGGACAGGTTCTTCTCGTATCGTGCCGAGGGCGGAACGTGCGGAAGGCACGGCGCCCTCGCGGTTATGCTCGGCCCTGATGGGAAGGAGGCGGTTCTCCGATGATCGATGACGTGCGGTCCTACGAGACGCTTCTCCGCTCCCGCCGGGCCGAGATACTCGAGAGGGTCGATGCCGCGGCGCGACGCGCCGGGCGAGACGCGTCCGAGGTCGAGGTCATCGCGGTGTCCAAGACCGTTGGCGTGGAGGAGGTCATCGACGCCATCCACGTCGGATGGACGCATTTCGGCGAGAATCGGCCACAGGAGCTGGGGCGCAAGCTCGAGGGGCTGAACATGGTCTCGGAGGCCGCCGGCGTGAGCTTCGACATGATCGGCAACCTGCAGAAGAACAAGATCAACCAGGTCATCGGTCGCGTCCGGCTGATTCATTCCGTCTCGTCGGCCCATCTCGCCGAGGCGATTTCCAAGCGCTCGGAGGCACGCGGCATCCTGAGCGACGCTCTGCTCGAGGTCAACGTCTCCGGCGAGGTCTCCAAGTCCGGCTTCTCCCCGGATGAGGTGACTGCCTGCGCCGAGGAGGTCGTATCCCTACCGGGGCTTCGCGTTCGCGGCCTCATGACGATGGCCCCGGCCCGAGACGCGGATGCGGCGAGAAGGACCTTCTCGGGCCTCCGCGAGCTTGCCGACGAGTTGCGCCGTCGCACCGGACTTGCCCTCGAGACGCTCTCGTGCGGCATGAGCGAGGACTTTGAGATAGCGGTGGAGGAGGGCTCGACCCTCGTCCGCCTGGGCAGATGCGTGTTCGACCAAGGATTTACGCTGTAACAGACAAGAGTGCCCCGCGGGGCGCGTGACGAAGGGGGATACATGAGCTTCCTCGATACCATCAAGGACCGCCTGAGGGGCGGGGGCAACGACTACTACGACGACGAGGAGTACTACGACGAGGGCTACGAGGACGAGGGTCGCCCCGACGAGCGCCCGCGCCGCCGCGAGGGCTCCTCGAACCGCCTCCTGGGCACGACGCCGCGCCCCGAGGCAGAGAGCGTCTCCGTCTACACGCGTTCCGGCAGGCCCGTCTCCACGCGTCCTCAGGGCCGTGCGAGCTCCGACGCCGCGCCCGCGGGCGGCTCGATGTCCAGCCATGACCTTGGGTCCCAGCCCACTGCCGACATCTCCGTCGGCGGCGCCGGGCGTCTCTCGATGGCGCAGCTCCCCGCGTACGTGCTTCGCCCCGTCTCCTATGACGACGTTCAGACGGTCGTGCAGCGCGTTCGCACCAACCAGCCCGTCGTGGTCTCGTTCCGCAACACCAGCATGGACACGGCCAAGCGCATCCTCGACTTCTGCTTTGGCTTCTCCTGCGGCATCGGCGGCAGCGTCAGCGAGATCGGGGACCGCGTCTTTGCCGTTCTGCCCTCCGGCGTCAAGCTCACTGCCACCGACCTCGACAAGCTCGCCGCCGACGGCGACCTCAACCGCTAGGGGGCCGGCCCATGGCTGAGAGCATCTCCCAGAGCGTCGGCGTCATCGGCGTCGGCGCCATGGGTGGCTCCATTGCGCGCGGCCTCGTCGAGGCGGGCGTGGTGGACGTCTCCCGCTTGCTCGTGGCAGATAGCGACGAGCGGCGCGTCTCCGACTTCGCCAAGATGGGGGCACGTGTGTTCCCGGATGGGGCGGCACTTCTCGCCGACGGCCCAGACGTTGTGATTCTTGCCGTGAAGCCCCAGGTGCTGGGTGGCGTCATGGCGAGCCTTGCCCCCCAGATGGGGGAGCGCCTCGTGGTCTCCATCGCGGCCGGCGTCACCGTCTCCGCTATCGAGGCGGCGCTGCCCTCTGCGCGCGTGGTTCGCGTTATGCCCAACCTGCCCGTGCAGGTGCGCTCGGGTGCCACTGCGGTCTGCGCCGGTTCGCGTGCCGGTGCGGATGACGTCGAGCTCGCGAAGAGGCTCTTCTCGGCGCTCGGGGCGGTTTCGGTCATGCGCGAGGACCAGCTCGACGTTGCAGGGGCGGTTTCCGGTTGCGCCCCGGCGTTCTTCTCGCTCTTTGTTGACGCACTCACGCGCGCCGGCGTCATGGCCGGCCTTCCCGCGGCATGTGCTCGCGAGATGGTGGAGTCCACGATGCGCGGGTGCGCCGAGCAGCTTCTGACTGAGGGAGTGCATCCCAGGGAATATATGGAGCGCGTGACGTCGCCGGGCGGGACCACCGCGGCGGCCCTCTACGAGTTGGAGGGGCCGCTCATGGAAGGAACCTACGCCGCGATCGACGCCGCGCTCGCGCGCACGCGCGAGCTCGCGAAAGGCTAGGATCCCGAAAGGCTCTCGATGGAACTCGTCCAGCTCCTCTCTCTCATTCAACGGCTGTTTGACATCTATGGATGGCTCATCGTCATCTGGTGCCTGCTCACTTGGATCCCCATGAGGCCGGGCGGCTTTGCCGACGACCTCAGAGGGGCCTTGGGCATGCTGGTAGAGCCCTATCTCAACCTCTTCAGGCGGTTCATTCCGCCTCTGGGCGGCGTGGACATTTCGCCGATTGTGGCCATCTTGGTGCTTACTGCCATTGAAAGGCTAGTCTTCACAATCATTTTGTAGAATGATGGATGCGATACAGGCGCACGGGCGTCTCCGTGCGGCGACGAAGCGAAAGGGAACAAGAATGGCAATCACACCAGCAGACATCGAACAGCAGACCTTCTCTCCCTCCAAGCACGGTTATGACACCGAGGAGGTCGACGCCTTCCTCGAGCAGCTTGCCGGCGAGGTTGACGCGATGCTCCAGAAGATCGCCGACCTGAAGGGTCGTCTGACCTCCACCGAGCAGCAGCTCGACGCCGCCCAGGCGCAGATCGCCACGCTCGAGGAGCGCGGCCCCGTCACCATTGCCGCACCGGTGGCCCCCGTGCAGGAGAACGCCTATGGTGCCTCCGAGCGTCAGATCTCCCAGGTCCTCATCGTGGCCCAGCAGTCTGCCGACAAGCTCGTCGCCGACGCCCGTGACAACGCCGACCGCATTCGCAACGAGGCTGACGCCAAGGCCCGCGAGGTCATCCGCCAGGCCCTCGCCGAGAAGCAGAACGAGCTCGACGAGATCGATCGCCTGAAGGTCTCCCGCGAGGAGTTCCGCAGCGAGTACAAGAAGCTCCTCCAGCACTTCATGGACGACGCCGAGGCCATGTTCCCCACGCAGTCCAGCCTCACCGGCTCCGCTGCCTCCACAGGCTCCGTGCGCAGCGACTCCGCGCCCACGCCGGTCGCCTCTCCCGTGCCGACGCCCGCTCCCGCTGTGAGCGCCGCAGACTTCGGCGACCTGGACTAGTTCCTCTCGATAGGCAAAGCGCGACCCCGGGTTCTTCTCGACCCGGGGTCGTTTTTTGTGGGTGTGCTGCCCTTTATGGCGCGGAGGTGCGAGGTGGGCCTGTAAGCCGGGTTCTGTCGTGGGCGGCCATTTATCTACTGCGGACGTCACCGTCCGCCTCTAGCGCGCAACCCGAGCGCAGTGCGGGCCACACCATGGCGCTCCTATTTGCGTTTGCTCCGGATGGGGCTTGCCAAGCCGCCGTGTTGCCACGACGCTGGTGGTCTCTTACACCACCGTTTCAGCTTTTCCCTT